>MELE01000060.1:0-15739 GCA_001768615.1 Acidobacteria bacterium RIFCSPLOWO2_12_FULL_67_14b
CGAATGGGATGTTGCCATGCCCATGTTGCGAGGATTGCGCGCGCACGGCATGCGCGTTGTCCTGGCGCCGGGCAACCATGATCTCGCGACGGCGTACCATCACAGCGTCGCCGGCCCGTTCATGGCACACAGCTCGGCGCGGTTCCGATTCGTGGATACGCACAGGATCATCGACTACCTGCGGCGCACGGCCGAATTGGAGCCAGACATTGAGTCGTACGACGGGCGTCGACTGAGCGCGTTGCTGGAATCGGACCAGCGTACCTTTTCGGACTTTGTCACGGCATGGCGCCTCGCTGCCGAAACCGCCGGTGGCGAGTTGGCGGCGCGCGGAATCGCCCCGTCACGCAGCGAACTCGGGCGCGCCGATCCTCGTGATCTCAGGCATCTCGCCGCACATTTCCCACAAGCCGCCACACCGCTCCTCGATCCGCTCTTTGCGAAAGCCGCTGAGATATTCTCCGTCGACGACGCTGACCTGCGCGAAGGACCATTCAAGCGGGAGTTGCTGAAGCGCTCAGACTTCAGAATGCCAATCGAGTTCGAGTCAGGTGTTCGGTGGCGAAAGCTGTGGTACGGAGCGTTCCCATTGCGTTTTGTGGACGAGGAATATGGCGTGGAATACCTGATAGTCAACTCCAACGCACCTGAACCAGGTTTGGCAGGGAGCGGATTCGGATATCTCGAAAGACCGCAGATGGAGCGTCTCCGGCAATTGGTCCGGACGACCAAAGCCCGGACCCTCGTAATCCTCATGCATCATGCAGTCTGTGGATGGATTGAGGAGAAGCGCGATCGCCACAGCACGACCGCGTCCGTCGATCGATGGGCATTCCTCGCGCATGAAACCACCGAGTCCCATGAGGTACTCGCGCTTTTGGGTAACGAGGCCCCGGCGAGCTGCGAGCGCGTGTTCCTATGTTGTGGTCATCGCCACGGATCGTCGATGGTTGGACCCGTTGTCAATCCAAAGGACGGCACGCCCTTGTATCCGCGACTCGTCGTGATGGAGAGCGCCGCATTGCCAGGGTTGTCCTTCGAGCCGCTCGACAGCCGGAGTTCTAATGCGGTGCTTGGGCTATTCGGCAAACCGGACCAGGCGCTATCAGCATGCACGGTCGCCTTACAATGACCGTCGCCGAACAGCCCTTGGTCTTCGGCCGATCTGGGTGTTCGATCTGTCTTGTTCTGCGTCATCTGCGGCCCTGGCCTAACCCGCTGATCTGCGTCGACTTTTCCACCAGGCCAGCCGCTTGGTGATTTCTTTCTCGAATCCGAAGTCGGTTGGCCGGTAGAACTCCCGTCCCTTCAGGTTCTCCGGCAGGCACTCCATGTTCGCCACCGCGTCGGGCTCGTCGTGCGCGTAGCGATAGCCCTTGCCGTAATCCAACTGCTTCATCAGCTTCGTCGGCGCGTTGCGCAGATGCAGCGGGACCGGGGACGCGACGTCGTTCTTCGCGGCCTCGGCGGCATCGCCATAAGCCATGTAGACGGCGTTGCTCTTCGGCGCGGTGGACAAGTACAGCACCGCCTGAGCCAGCGCTGTGTTGCCTTCGGGCATGCCGATGAAGTGCACCGCGTCTTTCGCCGCCACCGCGATGGTCAGGGCCTGCGGATCGGCGTTGCCGATGTCTTCCGACGCGAATCGGATCAACCGTCTGGCGACGTACTTCGGATCCTCGCCGGCTTCCACCATGCGGGCGAGCCAGTAGATCGACGCGTCGGCGTCGCTGTTCCGCATCGACTTGTGCAGCGCCGACATCAGGTTGTAATGCTCTTCGCCGCTCTTGTCGTAGAGCAGCATCCGGTTCTGCAGCGTCTGCTCCAGCAGCGCCTGGTCGATGCGCGGCCGGCCCGCGGGCTGCCTGGCGGAGGCCATCGCCATTTGCAGGAGGTTCAGCGCGGCACGCGCATCGCCGTTGGCGAACCGCGCGATCGCGCCGAGCGCCGCCTCGTCGGCCTCAGGCTGCTCGCGCCCCAGCCCGCGCTCGGCGTCGGCCAGCGCCTTCTTCAGGATCGACACGATCGCGGCTTCGGCGAGCGGCTTGAGGACGAACACTTTCGACCGTGAGAGCAGCGCCGCGTTGACTTCGAACGAGGGGTTCTCGGTGGTTGCGCCGATCAGCACGATGTCGCCGCTTTCGACGCGCGGCAGAAAGGCGTCCTGCTGCGCCTTGTTGAAGCGGTGGATCTCGTCGATGAAGACGATGGTGCGGCGGCCGGTCATGCGGCGGCGCTGGACGGCGGCGGCCATGACCTCCTTCACTTCCTTGATGCCCGCCAGCACGGCGCTGAAGGCCACGAACTCCGCCTTGGTGAGGTCGGCGATCACGCGCGCCAGCGTCGTCTTGCCGGTGCCGGGCGGGCCCCACAGGATGATCGACTGGAGCAGGTCGCGATCGATCATCTCGCGCAGCGAGCGTCCGGGCGCGACGAGCTCGTCCTGGCCGACGATTTCGTCGAGGGTCCGCGGACGCATCCGCTCCGCCAGCGGCACGGTCTTGGGATCGACCGCCACCGGCTCGTCGTCGAAGAGGCTCATAGCCCCGATGATAGCCGGGCCTGGGGTAGGATTGGCGCCGGAGGAGACGCACATGGCGGACGACACGAAGACCCCTGGACAGCCTCTCGAATCGCAGAACGACCTCTCACGTCGCGACTTCGTTGCAATGTCGATTGCGGCGGGCCTGGCCGCGGCGACGGGTGCCACGGCGGCGCAGGGGACGGCGACGGAGAGAAACGTCGAGATCAAGACGCCCGACGGCACCTGTGACGCCGCCTTCATCCATCCGGCCAGCGGCTCGCATCCGGCCGTGATCATCTGGCCCGACGCCTTCGGTCTTCGCCCGGCCATGCGCGACATGGCCAGGCGCCTGGCCGGCGATGGCTACTCGGTGCTCGTTCCCAACCCGTTCTACCGCGCCGCCAAAGCGCCCGTGCCGGGCCTGGATACGGCGACCTTCAGCTTCCAGAACAAGGAAGACATGACGCGGCTGCAGGGCCTGATGGGCGGCCTCAACGCCGCGGGCGCCGCGGAACGGGACGCCGTGGCCTTCGTCGCATTCCTCGATGCCCAGCCACAGGTCAACAGAACGAAGAAGGTCGGCACGCAAGGCTACTGCATGGGCGGACCGCTGGTGTTCAGAACGGCGGCAGCGGTGCCCGACCGTATCGGCGCCGGCGCGTCGTTCCATGGCGGCGGCCTCGTCACCGCCAGCCCCACCAGTCCGCACACGTTGATTCCGCAGATGAAGGCGCGGCTCTACGTCGGCATCGCCTCGAACGACGATTCGCGGCAACCGGACGCGAAAGACACGTTGAAGGCGGCGTTCGCGGCGGCCAAGGTGCCGGCGGAGATCGAGGTGTACGGCGGACTTCACGGCTGGTGCGTGCCGGACATGCCGGCCTCGGCGGGGAAGCCGATTTATGACAAGCCCGATGCCGAGAAGGCGTGGGCCAAGCTGCTCGCGCTCTATAAGTCCGCGTTGGCGTGAGATCGGGGCTCAGCGTCGCCGTTGCCGCCGCGCTTCGTACAGCAGGAGCGCCGCGGCCACGGCGACGTTGAGCGATTCCACCGACGCGCTCATCGGAATGCTCACGCGCACATTGGCGGCCTTCAGCACCGGCTGCGGCAGCCCGGTGCCTTCGGCGCCGAGCAGGAGCGCCATCGGGCCACGGAAATCCAGTTCGTGCATCGACGTGCCGTTGCGCGGGACGGCGGCGACGATCTGCAGGCCGCCGGCGCGACATGCCTCGATGGACTGCATCACGTTGGGGTTTCTGATCACGGGCACGTAAAAGACGCTGCCCATCGACGCGCGTAGCGCTTTCCATCCCCAGGGATCGGCCGAGGCTTCATCCACCATGATGCCCGTGCATCCCGCCGCCGCGGCGGTGCGAACGATCGCGCCGACGTTGCCGGGATCCTGCACGCCGATCGCGCTCAACACCAGCGCGGGCGACGGCTTCAGCAGGACCTTGGCCTCGATCTCGGGCCGCAGCGCGCGCGCCACGACGCCGGTCGGCGACTTCACCGGCGAGATCGCATTCAGCACGCTGCCCGACACCTCGATCACGCGCGCGCCGGCGCGCTGCGCCCGATCGATGGTGATCTGCTCGGCGGCGGTGGGCGGGCCGCACAGCGCGACGGTGTCGACCCTGACGCCGGCGGCGACCGCCTCGGCAAGCAGGTGCCAGCCATCGAGCAGCATCGCGGGTCCGCCGCCGCGGGCGAGCTCGCGGAACTCCTTGACGATCGGGTGCTGACGGCTCGTGATCATGCTCATGCCGGCCGCCCCTGGCGGCCTGGTTGATTGTGCTACACTCCGATGTTTAAGCGATGAAAGAAAGACTCCTCAAGAGATTCGAAGACGAGCTGAATACCCTCGAGCGCGAGCTGCACATGGAGCTGCCGAAGGAGATTCAGCGCGCGCGCGAGCTCGGCGACCTGCGCGAGAACGCCGAGTACCAGGCCGCGAAGGAACGCCAGACCTACGTCAACGCCCGCATCGCGATGATGAAGCGGCGCATGAGCGAGATCGCGCTGATGAACATGGACCGGATTCCCCACGGCAAGGCCGGGTTCGGTTCGACGGTCACGATCCGCGAGAACGGCAACGAGATGGTCTATCAGCTCGTGATGCCCGAAGACGCCGAGGCCGAGAAAGGCCTGATCTCCACCTCGTCACCGATCGGCCGCGCCATCCTCAACAAGGAGGAAGGCGATGAAGTGATCGTCTCGACGCCCAACGGCACCCGCAAGTTCGAAATTCTCAAGCTCATCACCATCCACGAGTAGTGGGCGACCCCCGCGATACTTACTCGCCCGAACGACGCACGGCCCTGCTGTTCACGGGCACGGGCGCCGACGGCGCGTACCACGCCGGCGCACTGCGCGCCCTCCATGAAGCCGGCGTCAAGCTCGACCTGGTCGGCGGCCGCGGCGTGGGCGCGGTGACGGCGGTGATGGCGTCGGTCGACGGCGGCGCGCAGTTGTGGGAGCCCGGCGGGTTCTGGCGGCACGCCGACATTCCACAGTTGTACCGGTGGCGGTGGCCGTTCCGGGTGCTGCAACAGCTCGGACTCGCCCTGCTCGTCGTGCTGGCCGTGCCGGCGGCCATCATCCTGCTCGGGTTCATCGTCTATCCCATCGCGCTGGTGCTCGGCATGGCGGGGCTCGATGCGGGCGCGCAGTTCGTCCAGTGGTTTCTTGGCGGGGTGGGCCGGAGCTTCGCCCCGGCGGCGCTGCCGACGTGGATCCCGCGCCTGGCCGCGCTGCTGGCCGCGGCGTCGGTGGCGGTGCTGGCGGGGGGCGCCTGGCTGGCCTGGTGGCGATCGCCGCTCTATCGGCGAAGCACGGGGCACCGGGCCTGGGCGCTGCTCGGATCACCGATCGACGCGAGCGTCGCGATCGACCGCGCGATCCAGGCGGTGTGGCGGCTGCTGAAGGGCGGCGCATCGATCAAGACGCCCGAGACCCAGGACCTCAGCAGGCGCTTCGCGGAGCTGCTGACCGAGAACATCGGGCAGCCCGGCTTCCGGGAGCTGTTGCTGGTGGTCCACGATCTCGACTCGCATCGCGACATGGTGTTCGGCCTGGTGCGCGATCCGTACCGCAAGGCGCTGTTTCCGCCGCCCGGGGGCGTGTCGTCGAGGCGGGCCGAGGCGCACGACCTCTCGAGCGGCACGCAGGCGTTCACCGCGGACGTGCTCGCGGCGTCGCTGAGCCTGCCGGGCGTCACCGACCCGCGGCTGGTTCGCTTTGCGCCGGATGCCTATTGGCGGGGTGAGACGCATCGGCTGACCGACCGGCCGGGGTGCGTCGGACGATTGATCGAGGAAGCGGCGGCGGCCGGCGCCGAACAGGTCGTGATCGTGGCCGCCACGCCGGAGCCGCCCGGCCCGCACGAACTGCGGCCGCCGCGTCTCGACGGATTCGGCCGGGTCGGGGAGCAGATCTCGTCGGCCGAGACCACGGCGCTCAGCGATGCCGTGCGCCACCTGCACCACCGCTTCCAGGGCGTCTACCTGATTCGCCCCGCGCACAATCCGATCCGTCCCCTGGATTTGACCGGCGCCTACGACGAACGCTCGGACCGCGTCCAGACGCTCGACGAGCTGATGGAACGCGGCTACGAAGACGCCTACCGGCAGTTCATCGAGCCGGTCGTCGGCGCCTCCGGCGACCGCATGACGCAGGTCAACCGAGACCTCGACGAGTAGCACTCACGTACCGAATCACCCGAGCACCCGAGCACCCCTATGAGACCAGCCACAGAACTCATTCATGCCGGCGAGCGGACGGATGCGGGCGAGACGACGTCGCTCACGGTTCCGATCTACGAAACGTCGACGTTCATCTTCGACTCGGTCGCCGACCTCATCAAGTACCAGGAAGGGAAGCTCAACGCCTATCTCTACTCGCGCTACGAGAACCCGACCGTGGTGGCGGTGGAGCAGAAGCTGGCCGCCGTCGACGGCGCGGAGGCGTCGCTGCTCTTCAGCTCGGGGATGGCGGCCATCGCGACGGCCCTGATGACGCTGCTGAAGGCCGGCGACGAGGTGGTGTGCAGTGCGGCCATCTACGGCGGCACCTTCCACATTCTCGAAGACCTGCTGTCGAAGTTCGGCGTCGAGCGCCGTTTCATCTCGCTCGACGAGCTCGCCAATCCCGGCGCCGCCATCGGGCCGAAGACGAAGATGGTGTGGTTCGAGTCGCCGATCAACCCGACCCTGCGCTGCGTTGACGTGCGGATCGTGGCCGACGCGTGCAAGAAGGCCGGCGTGCTGTCGGTCATCGACAACACCTTTGCCAGCGCCATCAACCAGCCGGTGCTGTCGATGGGCATCGACCTGTCGATGCAGAGCGCGACCAAGTACCTCAACGGCCACAGCGACGTGACCGGCGGCGCGCTGTCCGGTTCGCGGGCGCTGATCACGCCGCTCTCGAAGACGCGCCGGCTGCTCGGCGGGATCATGGACCCGATCCCCGCCTTCGCGCTGGGGCGCGGCATGAAGACGATGCCGCTGCGCATCGCCCAGCACAACGCCAACGCCCTGACCGTGGCCCGGTTCCTCGAAGGGCATCCCGCGATCGAGCGGGTCTCCTATCCCGGGCTCGCGTCGCATCCCGACCATGCGATTGCGCAGCGGCAGATGAGCGGCTTCGGCGGCGTGGTCACCATCGACGTGAAGGGCGGGCAGGCCGGCGCCTTCCGTACGTTCGACCGGCTGACGGTGATCAAGCGCGCGGCCAGCCTCGGCGGCGTGGAGAGCATCTGCAGCCTGCCGATGCTCACGTCACAGTACGGGCTGACCGACGAGGAGCTGGCGAAGGCCGGCGTGTCGAAGGGGATGATCCGGATCTCGATTGGCCTCGAGGATGCCTCGGACCTGATCGCCGATCTCGAGCAGGCGCTGTCGTAGGCATTGTCGATTGTCAATCGACCGATTGAGCGACTGCTTGGTGATTGACGATTTCGGGATTGGGTGACCAAGCGCTGCCGAAATAGATCGGGCGTACGGGCGTTGACAATTGGCAATCGACAATCGACAATCGACAAGCGACTCACGCAATCTCAAAATCTTCAATCACCCAACAATCGACAATCAGTCGATCGTCAATCGTCAATGCCAGCAGCCTATCTATCCTTCGTCTCGTGCAGGAACTCCAGCACCAGCTCGAGCATGCGCTGGTTGATGCGGCTGCCCTCGTAGGTGCCGAACTTCTTCTGGAACGCTTCCAGCGGCACCACCGCCTTCGCCATCGTCCGGTGGCCGCCGGCGCTGCCGATGTCGCTGAACCAGCGCTTGACGAAGTCGCCGGCGTTGCGTGAGTAGCCCAGGTTGCGCACGGACACGACGAACGTGTCGTTGACCACGCCGCAGATGACGGTCCACTGCACGTTCTCCAGCTGCAGGTAGAAGTCGGCCACGTACGGAACGAAGTCCTCGCGCGGCGGCTCGCCCAGGAAGGCGCAGAAGACGTGCTCCATCATGCGGCCGTGCTGCCAGCCCTTGATCACGTAGTCCAGCCGCTCGGCGGTGATTTCGGCGCCCTCCATCTTGCGGATCATCGTGGCGTCGGCGAGCGGATACAGGTGCGAGAACGCATCGAGGTCGGCGCGGTTCGCGGCGCGGTTGAAAAACAGGGTGTCGGACTTGATGGCGTAGAGCATCGCGGTGGCGGTGCGCTCTGAGATGTCCATGTCGATGGCGCGCAGGTGTTCGGTGAGGATCGTGCTGGTCGAGCCGAACTCGGGCCGGATGTCGGTGAAGATGGCGTTGTACCCCGACTGCTCGGGATGGTGGTCGATCACCAGATCGACGTGCGGCAGCAGACCGGGAAAGTAGTGGGGCTGCACGTCGACCAGCGCGATCTTGTCGAAGGTCCTGACCTGATCGGGCGTGACGGTCTCGATCTTCAGGTCGAGCAGCTTGACCATCCGGAGGTTCTCGGGCCGCGTGACGCCCTGCAGGCAGCCGACGACCGCCGTCTGCTTGGTGCGCCGCAGGATGGTCCGCAGCGCCAGGCCGCTGGCCATGGCGTCGGGGTCCGGATCGTTGTGGGTGAGGATGAGAATGCGGTCGGCGTCCGCCATGTAGCGCTGGTATTGCTGGACGCGCTGGCGGGTGACAGAGCGGCCGAGCTCGGTCAACAGCGGCGGGCCGATCAACTCGGCCAGCGTCAGCGTGGCGACTTCGGGAAAATCGTCGCGCAGCCCTTCCGCCCGCCGCACGTCGGCCAGCCCGGTGCCGAGCACGTAGACCAGCGTGCCGCCCGCGCCGCGCACCGCCTCGAGGACCTTGCGCAGCCCGCGGCGGCCGTTGTCTTCGACGAATACCGGAGTGGCGGGGGAAAGACCGGCCTTGACGTAGCTGTCGACCCGGGTCGGGTCGGCGACCGACACCGGCAGTTCCGAATCTTCGAATCGCCGGGCCAGCGCCCGGCTTTCGACTAAAACGTCAAGCTCCGCGGCCGGAGTGAGGACTGCATCCAGGAGCCGGACGACCAGCTCCGTATGGCAGACCGCAAGACAACGCACAACCTCCGGATTATATCCGCCTTCGCCTCCGGCTTCGGCGGGACAAGTCCCTGTCTGGTAGGATCGGCCCGTGGGACGGGCCGCCCGATTCGCCATCGCCGTGTTGTGCGCCGCCGCGCCGCTGGCGGCGCAGCCGGGCACGTTTCGCGGCGGCGTCGACCTCACGACGTTCGGCATCACGGTGCTCGACCGGAAGGGCCAGATCGTCACGGACCTCGGCAAGGACGATTTCGAAATCCTCGAAGACGGCACGCCCCAGCGCCTCGATTACTTCGCCGAGGGCGACGGCGATACCAGCCCGGCCATGCACCTCGGCCTGATGCTCGACGCCAGCGGCAGCATGATGGCGGACCTCAAGCTCGCCCGCAGCGCCGCCATCAAGTTCCTGAACCTGCTGCCGCACGCCGAAGACATCACGCTCGTGGACTTCGACACGCAGGTCCGCATCACGCGGTACCCGCAGCGCGATTTTCCCCGGCTCGTCGAGCGCATCCGCCAGCGCAAGCCGGATGGCTGGACGGCGTTGTACGACGCGCTCGGCACCTACCTGGACGGCGCCGACCGGCAGGAAGGCCGCAAGGTCATGGTGATGTACACCGACGGCGGCGACACCCGCTCCGCCCTGCGGTTCGACGAGACCCTGACGTTGCTGAAGGCCTCGCAGGTCACGGTCTACGCGATCGGGCTCGTCGAAAACACCGGGTCGGCGCGCTACGCGCTGCAACGGCGGCTGCAGCAGATCGTCGAGGCGACCGGCGGCCAGGCGTTCTTTCCGTTGGCCATGAAGGACGTCGAAAGCGCCTACGACAGGGTCCTGGCCGAAATCAACGGGCAGTATCACGTCGGATACCTGTCGACCAACACGGTCACCGACGGCGCGTGGCGCAAGGTCGAGGTCAAGGTCAAGCGCCCCGGGCTCAAGGTCCGCACCCGCCAGGGCTATTTCGGTCCCTACCGGAGCCGGTAGAGGCGGGTCTGAAGACCCGCCTCTACGCTGTAGTACGATGGTGTGCTCGGACACTCGCATCGATGCCCTCCGTCTTCGACCGCTTCACTCTCTCTTCAGACTTCGAGCTTCGGGGCGACCAGGTCCACGCGGTCCCGGAGCTCGTCGACGGACTGACTCGCGGGGACAAGCACCAGGTGCTGCTCGGCGTGACCGGGTCGGGCAAGACCTACAGCATGGCGCAGGTGATCGACCGCGTGAACCGTCCGACGCTGGTGATGGCGCACAACAAGACCCTGGCCGCCCAGCTCTTCCAGGAGTTCCGCCGGTTCTTCCCCGGCAACGCGGTCGAGTACTTCGTCAGCTATTACGACTACTACCAGCCGGAAGCCTACGTCCCGTCGAGCGACACCTACATCGAGAAGGAATCGACGATCAACGAGGAGATCGACCGCATGCGGCTGTCGGCGACGCGGTCGCTGTTCGAGCGCCGCGACGTCATCATCGTCGCCAGCGTGTCGTGCATCTACGGCCTGGGCTCGCCCGACGCCTACTACGGCCTGGTGCTGCCGCTCGAGAAGGGCCAGCGGATCGATCGCGATCAGATCCTGCGCAAGCTGGTCGAAATCCAGTACGAGCGCAACGACCACGAGTTCGGCCGCGGCACCTTTCGCGTCCGCGGCGACATCATCGAGGTCTACCCCTCCTACGAGGAATTCGCCCTTCGCATCGGCCTGTTCGGCGACGAGGTCGACGAGCTCACCTCGTTCGATCCGATCACGAGCAAGGCGCTCAAGCGGCACGATCGCACGGCCGTCTACCCGAAGTCGCACTTCGTCACCGGTCGCGATCGCCTGCGCGAAGCCGTCGGCACGATCAAGGCCGAGCTCGAGGTGCGGCGCACCGAGCTCGAGCGCGACGGCAAGGTCCTCGAGGCGCAGCGCCTGCATCAGCGGACGATGTTCGACCTCGAAATGATTCGCGAGATCGGGTATTGCCACGGCATCGAGAATTACTCGCGGCACCTGACGCAGCGGTCCGCCGGCCAGCCGCCGCCGACGCTGCTCGACTACCTGCCGTCGGACGCGCTGGTGGTCGTCGATGAAAGCCACCAGACCATTCCGCAGATCCGCGGCATGTATCACGGCGACCGATCGCGCAAGGAAGTGCTGGTCGAGTACGGCTTCCGCCTGCCGTCGGCGCTCGACAACCGCCCGCTCAACTTCGAGGAGTGGGAATCGCGGGTCGGGCAGCTGGTCTACGTCTCGGCCACGCCGGGGCCTTACGAGCTGCAGAAGGCCGGCGGCGTGGTCGTGGAGCAGGTGATCCGGCCGACCGGCCTGATGGACCCGCCGGTGGAAGTGCGGCCGGTCAAGGGGCAGGTCGACGACCTGCTCAAGGAGATCCGGGATCGCGCGGCGAGCCGCGAGCGCGTGCTGGTGACGACGCTCACCAAGCGCATGGCCGAGGACCTGACGCAGTACTACCAGGAGCTCGGCGTCAAGGTCCGCTACCTGCATTCGGACATCGACACGCTCGAGCGGGTCGAGATCCTCCGCGACCTGCGCCGCGGCGTGTTCGACGTCCTCGTCGGCATCAACCTGCTGCGCGAAGGGCTCGACCTGCCGGAAGTGTCGCTGGTGGCCATCCTCGACGCCGACAAGGAGGGCTTTCTGCGGTCGGCCGGGGCGCTGATTCAGACCTCGGGCCGCGCCGCCCGCAATGTCAACGGCCGTGTGATCATGTACGCGAACTCTGTCACCGACTCGATGAAATCGGCCATCAACGAGACGCAGCGGCGCCGGGCCCGCCAGGCCCTTTACAACGCGGAGCACGGGATTACGCCCACCAGTATCGTGAAGGCCATTGATGACGTCTTATCCAGCGTGTACGACCGGGACTATTCGACCGTGGCGGACCCTCGCGATACGCGGCCGGTCTTCCGGACGCAGGCCGAACTCGACGCCCACGTGACCGGGCTCGAGCGCGACATGAAGGCCGCCGCCGCCAACCTGGACTTCGAGAAGGCCGCGTCGCTGCGCGACCAGATCCGCGCGCTCCGCACCCGTGAGCTCGGTCTCGGGAGCCGCGGATGAGCGACGTCCAGGGCACCTGGCTGATCGAATTCGTAAAGAAGTCGCTGCTGGAAGTCCAGGAGTACGTGAAGCTCTGCTTCGCCGCCGTGCGGGGGGCGTTCACGCGCCCGTTCTACGCGCGAGACGTGATGGAGCAGATCGAGGTCATCGGCATTGGGTCGCTGACCGTCGTCCTGCTGACCGGTTTCTTCACGGGCGCCGTCATGGCCCTGCAGTCCGGGATCATGCTGGATCAGTTCGGCGCGCGTCCCTACGTGGGCCGGCTTATCAGCGCGACCCTGATCAAGGAACTGGGCCCGGTGCTGACCGCCCTGATGCTGGCCGGCCGCGTCGGCTCGGGCATCGCCGCCGAGCTCGGGTCGATGATGGTGACCGAACAGATTAGCGCGCTGCGCGCCCTTGGCACCGATCCAATGCGGAAGCTGGTGGTCCCACGGGTGTTGGCGGGCTTCATCATGTGCCCAATCCTCACCGTGGTGGCCAACACGGTCGGCATGCTGGGCGGCTGGATCATCGCGCTGACCGAATTACGCGTGTCATCGGGTGTCTACTGGAGCGGGGTCGTCGAGGGCCTCTTCATGCAGGACGTCTGGATGGGCCTCATCAAGCCCTTTTTCCTGGGCTTTGTCATCGTGACGATCGGCTGTCACGTAGGATTGCGAACAAGCGGCGGCACCCAGGGCGTGGGCCGCGCGACGACCAACGCCGTGGTGGCGGCGTCGGTCGTGGTACTGGTGGTGGACTTCTTCGTCACGCGCCTGCTGATTTCGATCCTGTTCTGATGCGACACAAGAGCCTCGCGGAATTCGGTCTCCCCGTCGAGCTGGCCGAGCCCCACGCCCCCGTGGTGCTGTTCGACAAGGTGTGCCTGGCCTTCGATGAGAAGGTCATCCTGAAGGACGTGACCTTCTCGGTGCGCGCGGGCCACACCAAGATCTTCCTGGGCGCGAGCGGCGCCGGCAAGTCCACGATCCTCAAGTTGATGCTCGGGCTGATCCGGCCAGACTCGGGTACCATCTGGGTGCTGGGCCACCGCGTCGACCAGATGACCGAAGCCCAGTTGATGGGCGTGCGGCACCACATGGGCATGGTATTCCAGGAAGGCGCGCTCTTCGACTCGTTCACGGTGGGGGAGAACGTCGGCTACAAGCTTTACGAGGAAACGACGATGCCCCTCGACGAAGTCCGCCACCGCGTCGAGGAGGTCCTCGGCTTCGTCGGCCTGAGCGAGCACATCGACAAGCAGCCGTCGGAGCTGTCCGGCGGCCAGCGGCGGCGGGTGGCGATCGCGCGGGCCATGGCGGCCAAGCCGACGCTGCTGCTGTACGACGAGCCGACGACGGGACTCGACCCGATCACGTCGCTCACGATCGACGCCGAGATCATCAAGCTGCGCGACCTCGAGCGCGTCACTTCCGTGATCGTCACGCACCAGCTGCGGGACGCCTTCTACGTGGCGGTGCATTCCGCCCGGCTGGACGCCTCGGACACGGCGGATATCATCGCCGCCGCCGAAGCCAAGGTCGAGGAAGCCGACTTCGTGATGCTCAAGGAGGGCGGCATTCACTTCGAAGGCTCCGCCGCCGAGTTGCGCAACTCGACCGACCCGTACCTGAAGACATTTCTTTCGTAAGAGGACCGTACCGATGCCGCGCACACACTCTCTCGCCTGGGCCGAGCTCAAGTTCGGGCTGATTTCCGTCTTCGCGCTCGTCATGTCCGGCATGCTGATCTTCGCGGTCGGCGGCACCGGCGGGTTCTTCTGGCAGAACTACCCGCTCAAGGTGCGGTTCAGCAACGTCGCCGGCCTCATGGAGGGATCGCCCGTCCGTGTCGCCGGCGTCGAGGTGGGGTCGGTGTCGAACGTCGTGCTGCTGCCGACGGGCGTCGAGGTCTGGTTCAACATCGTCGACGACATGAAGCCGCTCGTCACCGATCGGTCGTTGGCAACGATCGGTTCGATCTCGCTGCTCGGCGAAGGCGCCGTCGACGTCACCGCCCGGCCGGACGGCACGTCCATTCCTGAATGGGGATACGTGCCCTCGGGCGTGGCCGAAGGGAGCATCACACAGCTGACGACCGAGGCCACGTCCGGGCTCGCGGAAGCCAAGAAGCTGGTCGAAGACCTGCGCATGGGGAAGGGCACGATGGGCAAGTTGTTCACCGACGAGTCCCTCTACAACGAGTTCGACGCCCTGGTGAAAGCCGCCGAGCGCGTGGCCGCCACGGTCAACAGCGGCAAGGGCACGGCCGGAAAGCTGGTCAACGACGCCCGGTTGTACGATGAACTGGAGAGGTCCGTCGCCAACCTGACCGCAATCACCAGCAAGGTGCGCAGCGGCGAGGGCAGCCTGGGCCAGTTGCTGAACGATCCGGCGCTGGCCAAGTCGCTGAGCGCGACGAGCACGAACATCGAGACCCTCACGGGCAGGCTGAATAAGGGGGAAGGCACCGCCGGCAAGCTCCTCACCGACGATGCGCTCTACAAGCGGATGGACGGGATGACTGCGCGTCTTGACGCGGTTCTGCAACAGTTGAACGACGGTCAGGGCACCGCCGGCCTGTTGCTGCGCGACAAACAGTTATATGAGAACATGAACCAGACGGTCACGGAGATGAAGAACCTCATCGCCGAGATCAAGAAAGACCCGAAGAAGTACCTGAACGTGAAGGTCAGCATTTTCTAGGAGCGCACATGTCCAAGGACAATTCCGGCAACCTGATGATCGCCTTCGTGGTCGGCGCGCTCACCGGTGCGGCGGTCGCGTTGCTGTTTGCGCCTGCTTCCGGCGAAGAAACGCGCGAGTACCTCGGTCAGAAGGCCCGCGAGGGCCGCGACAAGGCGCGCGAGGCGGTGGAGCAGGGGCGCGAGTACTACCAGCGCCAGCGCGACAACGTCACCAACGCCGTCGATCGCGGCCGCGAGGCGTTCCAGCAGGCGCGGGAACGCGGGGACCAGGTGTGACCGACACCGGCGAGCTGCTGCTCGGCGTGATCGCGTTTGCGGTCCTGGTGATGGCCCTCATCCAGGTCGCCGCCATCGTGGCGGGGATCCGCCTCGCCAGGCGTGTCGACCAGATCGCCACGCAGCTTGACCAGGACGTCAGGCCGCTCATCGTCAACCTGACGGCCCTCTCGAGCGAGGCGGCCCGGACGGCGGCCCTCGCGGCGAAACAGGTCGAACGTGTCGACCAGGTGTTCGGCGAGCTGACCCAGCGCGTCGATCAAACGCTGGCCGTCGCGCAGGCGTTCGTCACCGGCCCGGCCCGGCAGGGGATCGCCGTCGTCGCCGGCGTGAAAGCCGTGATCGATGCGTTCCGCGGCATTCGTGAATCGTCGCGCCGCCGCCAGGCGTCGCGACCCGCGGTCGACGACGAGGAATCGCTTTTCATCGGCTGATGTGTTAAATGGGGGGGATGAATCTTTCCCCCGCATCCCTGAGCCGCTTGTTCATCGCCATTCTGCTGGTGCCCGCGCTGGCGGCCCCGGCTTGGGCTCAGGATCCCAAGTCCGCGGCCCCGGCGAAGGAACTGTCGCAGCTGCTGGCCGCCAGGAAACTCGACAGCATCGCGGCTCGCATGCCCGACAGCAAGGAGGAGTTTGTCGGCGCGCTCACGTTCCCGGGCCAGTTGATGGTCGTGTGGGCTCGCACC
>MELE01000060.1:15774-50942 GCA_001768615.1 Acidobacteria bacterium RIFCSPLOWO2_12_FULL_67_14b
TCCGCAAAGAATACCGGGAAGTCTACATCGACCTCAATAGTGCCTCGGTCATCGAGAGCCGGCACTTCGTCACCGACCTCGGGCCCGACGGACTGAAGGCCAAACCCGACCAGCGGCAGGGCCCCGCCGATTCACACGACATCGGCGCCAAGACCATGCGTTTCGACGGCAACTGGCGCGAAGACAAGATGTCGGAAAAGGAATACATGAACGCCCACGCCGAGGCCGACGCGGCGTACGCGAAAGCCATCCAGGCGCTGATCGACGAGCTCAAAAAGGCGGGCTAGGCGGCGGCTCGTTCAGCATCAGCCAGTAGAGCCCCAACTGGCGCACTGCGTCCACGAACTCCGTGAAGTCGACGGGCTTCTGCACCTACGAATTGGCCCCGCCCATCCCTTTAAGTCAGCCGGGCGGTGCCCAAATGGGCAAAACAGTGCGAGCGGGAGTAGATTAGGCGGGCAGGCCGGTATCGCCAAACTCATGCGCAACCAAGAGACACTCCAACCTCGCCCCTTGCTCCTCCTGGTCGACGACGATGCGCAAATCCGGCAGTTGCTCAACGAGATCGGCACCCGCGCGGGCTTCGAGGTGCTCGAGGCCGCCGACGGGTCGGGGGCGATCGAGATGCTCCATCGCCGGCACATGGACCTGGTGTTGCTGGACCTGCACATGCCCCGGGTCAACGGCCTGGACGTGCTGCGCGCCGTGCGGGCCGGCGGTTCGAGCTCGCAGATCGCGCTGATGAGCGGCGCCGCGAGCGTCGAAGACGCGGTCGAGGCGATCAAGCTGGGGGCGACGGAGTATTTTTCGAAGCCGCTCGACATCGCCCGCGTGCGCGCGTTGCTGGAGCGGATGCGGCGGCAGTACGAGGATCGCAACAGCGTGTTCGACAGCGACGCGGCGCTGGCCGAGCGCCTCGAAGTCTGCGGCATGATCGGCCGCTCGCCGGCCATGCGCGAGCTGTTCAGCGTGATCAGCCGGCTGGCGCCCCATGCGCGCACGGTGCTCGTGACCGGCGAGACCGGCACCGGCAAAGAGCTCGTCGCCCGCGCGCTGCACCAACTGGGCCCGCGCAAGTCCAAGAAGCTGATTACGGTGAATTGTTCCGCGGTGGTCGAGACGTTGTTCGAGTCGGAGTTGTTCGGGCACGTGCGCGGCGCGTTCACCGGCGCCATCGCCGACAAGGCCGGCGTCTTCGAAGCGGCCAACGGCGGCACGGTGTTCATGGACGAGGTCGGGGAGTTGCCGGCCGGCGCGCAGGCCAAGCTGCTGCGCACGCTCGAGAATGGTGAGATCCAGCGCGTGGGATCGGTCGAGCTGAAGCGGGTCGACGTGCGCATCGTCACCGCCACCAACCGCCGCCTCGAGGTCGAGATCGCCGCCGGCCGCTTTCGCAGCGATCTGTACTACCGGCTCAACGTCGTCGAGATCGCCGTGCCGCCCCTGCGCGAGCGGTCCGAGGACATTCCGTACCTGACGGCGGCATTCGTGCGGCGGTTCGCCAAGGAGTTCAGCAAGCCGATCACGGGCCTGACCGAAGCCGCGGAAGAGCGGCTGGTCCAGTGGCCCTGGCCCGGCAACGTCCGCGAGCTGCGTAATGTGATCGAGCGGGCGTGCCTCTTGTGCGAAGGGCACCTGCTTACGGAGGGCGACCTGGCGCGGTCGCTCAGCGAACGCCCGGCCACCGCGCCGGCCCCGGTTGACGACGAGCCCCCCAGTCCGCCGCCGACGGCCGCGGTGGTGCAGGCGGCGCTGGACGGCACGGGCGGCAACAAGTCGCTGGCCGCGCGTCGCCTGGGCATCAGCCGCCGCGCCCTGTACCGGCTGATCGACAAGTACGCCGCTGCGGCCCTAGCGCCCTGAATGGCCGCGAGGATCCGGACGCTGGCGATCGGCGCGGTGCTCGCGGCCTCGGTGGCCGCGGTCTATGTCACGCGCCTCCAGTTTGCGCCGATCTACCTGATGCACGACGAGTCGCAGTTCGCCCTGCAGGCGGAGGCGATCGCATCGACGGGGCGCGACCTGATCGGCCGCCGCCTGCCGCTGTACTTCACCGAACCGGAATTTCCCGCGGGACGAGATCCGGCGATCATCTACGCCACCGCGTTGGTGTTGAAGGTCCTGCCGCTGTCGGAGTCGTCCGTGCGGCTGGCCACGTCGCTCGTCGGCGTGCTCAACATCGTCCTGATGTTCCTGGTGGCGCGCCGCTTATTGGCGAGCGACCTGCTCGGCGTGGTGGCCGCGCTTCTGCTCGCGTTCACGCCCGCGCACTTCATCCGCAGCCGGCTGGTCCTCAGTCCCTTCTATTCGATCCCCTTCATCCTCGCGTGGCTCCTGTGGCTGGCACGCTTTGTCGACACGCCCGAGCGGCGCACGCTGGTGGTGGCGGCGGCGTGGCTCGGGCTGGGACTCTACACGTATCTCGGTTGCACGGTGATGATGCCCGTGTATCTGCTGCTGACCGCCTGGGTGGCGTGGCGCCGGAGCGCGCGCGGCTGGGGCGTGGCGTTGCTGGCCGGCTTCCTCGTGCCCCTCGTCCCGATGGCGGCGTGGTCGGTCATGCATCCCGAGCGCTACGGTCAGATCGTCGAGGCCTACCAACTCTACTCGGTAGCGGACACGGTCCGCTTGCGCCTCCACTTGTACTGGTCGTTCTTCAGCCCGGACTTCCTGTTCATCACGGGCGAGACCAGCCTGATCAACTCGACGCGACAGGCCGGGTTCTTTCCGATGGCGTTCGCGATCCTGATTCCGGTCGGGATATATCGGCTCGCTCGATCGGGCGGCGACATCGGCAAGGTGATCCTCGCCGGCTTTCTCACGGCGCCGCTGGCGAGCGTAGTCTCCGGCGCGCTCGAGATGAACCGCATCATGTTCGCGATCCCGTTCGGAGCGCTGACGGCGGCCTACGGCGCCCAGGCGCTGATCGGATCGGCGCGCCCCATCTCCCGGGCTGGGGCCGCCATCCTTCTCGTGAGCTGCGCTCTGCAGTTCTCCGGCTTCTACGTGGACTACATGGGCCGCTACCGCGTCGCCTCCGCCGAATGGTTCGGGGGAGACATTCGTTCCGCAATCGCCGAGGCGATCGAACGGGGAGGCGACGACGGCCGAATCCACCTGTCCCGCTCGATTCCATTCATCCGCCGCTATTGGCGCTTCTACGCGCTCGCCGCCAATCGTCGCGACTTGCTCGGCCGCGAGACGTTCTTTGAGTGGCCGGAGCTCGACTCCCCGGCGGTCCCGGCCGGTGCCGTCCTGGTCTGCCCCGCGGCGGAGCCGGCGTGCGCGTCTCTTGCGAGCGACCCGTCGTGGACGCTCGTGCGGTCGGTCGTCGAGCCCGGCGGCAGCCCCACGTTCTCGGTCTTCGAGAAGCACTGATGCCGCGCGCGCGTACCGGCCAGATGGTGCTGCTGGTCCTGACGGCGATCGGCGGCTGGGTCTATCTCCATCGACTCGGCGACGTGCCGGTGTACCTGAGCCTGGACGAAGCGCACTTCGCCGTGCACGCCGACGCCATCGCGTCGACGGGACGAAACCTCAACGGCGACCGGCTGCCGCTCTTCATCAACCTGGCCGATCCCCTGGGCGATCGGCCGGACCTGCCGTGGGGAAACACCTGGTATCAGCCGTTTCTCTTCTACCTGATTGCCGCGGCGTTGAAGCTGCTGCCGCTGACCGAGGCGTCGATCCGCACGCCGACCGCGATCCTCGGCGGGGTCGTGAACATCGTCCTGATGTATCTGGCCGCCGATCGCCTCTTCGGGAAGCGTCGAATCGCGATCGCGGCCGCGGCCATGCTGGCGATGTGTCCTGCCAGCGTCGTGATCAGCCGGCAGGCGCTGGACTACACGTGTCCGATCGTCTTCATCCTGGCGTGGTTATTTTGCCTCTCGTCGTTCGTGCGCGATCCGCGACTTCGATACGCGATCGGCACCGGGCTCGTGCTGGGCGTCGGCTGCTACAGCTACATCACGTCGTGGATCATGATGCCGCTCTACCTGGTGCTCTCGTGGGTGGCATTTGCCACAGCGGTCCGGAATCCGATCCGCCCGGCCGTCGCGTCCGCCGTGGCATTCATGCTACCGCTTCTGGCGATCCTTCCTTGGTTGTGGATCCATCCGGAGATGCCGGGCAACCTGCTCTCCGCCTACAGCATTTCCGATCCGGAGCACGTGTCTGCGATCCAGGCTGTGCGGGACGGGCGAGGGCTGATCGAAGTGGCGCGCCGCTCCGTTTCGGTCTATTGGGCCTACTTCGATCCGTCGTTCTTGTTTCTCAGTGGCGGAGCCAGCCGCAAGCTGTCCACCGGGCAGGCCGGTGTGTTCCTGCTGCCCGTCGCCATCCTGTTGCCGATCGGCGTCTACGCGTTGGTCCGCCGCGATCGCCGGTCGTGGTTCGGCCTGACGCTGGTCGCGGGGCTCTTCAGCGCACCGCTGCCGGCCACGCTGAAGGGAACGGCCTTCGCGATCGAGCGGACGATGGCGCTGCTGCCGTTCGCCATCCTGATCAGCGCGTGCGGCCTGGCGTGGCTGTGGGAATCACGAAGGACGACCGTGCGAGTGCTCGGGACGCTGCTGCTCGTGGCTCAGCCTCTACAGTTCGCCGGCTTCTACCAGGACTACCTGTCGGACTACCGGACCCGATCCGCGCTCGGTTATGACCCGACGGCCTTCGGCGAAGCGGCCCCCTTCCTCGTGGACGCCGCGGCCGGCGGCGAGTCGCCGGCGGTCTACCTGACGGCGCCGTTGTACGACGTGAGCGCAAAGTGGCGATTCTGGGTGACCAGGCTCGGTCATCCCGATCTGCTGTCGCGCACCCATTACTTCGACGGCAACCTTGCCGGCCTCGGGCCCGCGCCTATCGGATCGCTGGCCGTGGTGCCCTCGGAGGATGCCGCGGTGAACGCGGCCGTCTCATCGGGAGAGTGGGTCCTGGCGCGGCGTGTCATGAGCATCGACGGTCAGCCGACGCTCGCGATCCTGCGGAAGACGGCTAGCAGGTTGCTGAAAAAGCCAGCGACCTGAAGGAAGAAGGCAGAATACAAAAGGCCGAATCGCGAACTACGGCCAGATCCGGGACTGTTCCGCCTTTTGCCTTGTGCATTTTGCCTTCTGGCTGTCGTCTTTCGGCAGCCGGCTAGGGCAGGCGGCTGACGTAGAAGACGCCGAATTGGAGCGGCACCAGCGCGAGCAGCACGAAGCCGAGGGCCCGCCACGCGACGGTCTTCTCGAAGAGCGGCTCGACCCCGAGGCCCGCCAGCAGCACCACCAGCGGCACGACGGTCAGGGCCTGCGCGATGTTGTGGGCCTCGCCGAAGGTCGATGCGGCCATGGGCGCAATCACGATCCCGCCGATCAGGGCGATTGCGGCCGCGGGCTTCGCCACGACCCGCGTCACACCAAAGGGCGCAAGCACGGCCATCGGCAGCAGAAAGGGGGCGGCGCCTCGCAGCAGGCCGCCGCGATCGGGACCGGAGAAGAACAGCCAGGCCGGATCGAAGAAGTCCCAGTACAGTGACGTCCGCGTGCCCAGCGTCGTCCAGTTGATGAAGGCGCGCCAGCCGTCGAGCGGAAAGCGGATGTGCGCCTGGTGAATCGCCCAGCGCCCCATGGTGTCGCGATAGGTGTCTGGGTAGCTGGCAAACCAGACGGCCATGACCATCAGCGGCAGCGTGAATCCGGCCGCGAAGGCCGCGTACTGGCGAGGGCCGCGGTAACCCGCGTTCCACATGACGACGATCGTCAGCGCGGCCAGGGAGGCCATCGTGATCGGCGCCGCGGGCTGCGAGTACACGCCGAGTCCCAGCACGAGCCCGGCGACCGCCAGCACCCAGATGCGTGGCCGGTCGAGGAAGACCAGCAGGCAATACAGCCAGCCGAGAAAGAAAGGCAGCGCGTACGGCGCGTCCGTCGCCGCGCGGGCGTGCACGAACATGGCGGGCGTCAGCAGCAGCAGCACCGGCGCCGACACCGCAATCCACTCCCGGCCGGACAGCCGGCGCGCCAGCAGGTACATCAGCAGCGCGCTGATGACAGCGATGCGCACGGTGGCAAGTCGCGACCCCCATTCGGCGGTCGAGGATGTCACCCAGAGAAAGCCGGCGGTGGCATATACCGCCATCGGCTGAAGCCACACTTCGTCAGACACCTGGAAGAAGAGAGGGGCTTGGCGGCCGGAAGTGCCGCGGCCCGTCGAGGCCACCGACTGCGCCTCGCGCACCAGCGCCGTCTCCGCGGGCGTGAGGGGCGGCGGCGGGCCCAGGCGGGTGCCGTACACCAGCAGCGTGACCCCGACGATCACGCCCACCGTGACGATCGACCGAAGACGTCCGCTCAAGGCTGCAGGGATTCGGGAGTGAATTGGTGCGCGCTGGTGGATTCGAACCACCGACCCCCGCCGTGTGAAGGCGGTGCTCTACCGCTGAGCCAAGCGCGCGCCCAGACGAAAGATCATAGCATTGATACGCTCCACTAGACGGTCCCGAATAGCCGATCCCCGAAGTCGCCGAGCCCCGGGACGATGAACTTGTGGGCGTTCAGTTCGCGGTCCACGGCCGGCGTGAAGATCGGCACGGCCGGATACGCCTTCTCGACGGTCGCCACGCCTTCCGGCGCGGCGACGATGCAGACCAGGCGCAGGTGCCGGGCGCCCGCGCGCGTCAGCATGTCGAGCGCCGCCACGGCGCTCCCGCCGGTGGCCAGCATCGGGTCGATCAGCAGCACGTAGCTGTCCTGGATGTTCGGCGGCAGCTTCGCGTAGTACTGCGACGCGACGGCCGTCCGCTCGTCGCGCTGCAGTCCCAGGTGGCCGACCCGCGCGTTGGGCACGAGCTCCAGCATGCCCGGCAGCATTCCGAGGCCGGCGCGCAGCACGGGGGCCATCACGACATCGGCCGCCAGGCGGCGGCACGGCGAGGGTCCCAGCGGCGTGTCCACGGTCCCTTCCACCGTCGGCACGTCCCGCAAGGCCTCGGCGCCGAGCAGCACGCTGACGCGATTGGCCAGCGCGCGGAAGCGCTCGGGTGTGGTGCGGGCGTCGCGCAGTTCCGCGAGGCAGTCGTGCACGAGGGGGTGCGTCACTAGGTGCAACACGCGCAGAGCTTAACAGGAGATCAAGAGATCAGGAGTAGTAGAATTCCAGTGCATGCGTTTCCGCACCCTGGCCGCCGCGCTCACCGTGTTGGCGGCCCCTTTCGCCTGGCAGGCCGTCGCCGGCCGCCAGGGCGCGAACGTCTCGCTGGTGATCGCGAACGGCATCGTGATCACCGTGGACGGCAGCCGCCGGATCCTCAATCCGGGATCAGTGGCCATCAACGGCTCGGACATCATCGGCATCGATACGCCGGAGGCCATCGCCGAGCATTTCAAGGCCCGCGACACCATCGACGCCGCCGGCAAAGTCGTGATGCCCGGCCTGATCAACACGCACGGGCATGCCGCGATGGTGATGTATCGCGGCCTCGGCAACGACCTCGCCCTGATGGACTGGCTGCAGAAGTACATCTTCCCGGCCGAAGCCAAGACCGTATCGCCGGAGTTCGTGCGCATCGGCACGCGCCTGGCGCTGCTGGAAATGATCCAGTCGGGCACCACGATGTACGCGGACATGTACTACTTCGAGGAAGAAGTGGCGCGCGTCACGAAGGAGGCCGGGCTGCGGGGCGTGCTCGGTCAGACCGTGATCGAGTTCCCCGTTCCGGACGCCAAGACGCCCGCCGACGCCTTGAAGCGCGCGGAAGCGTTTGCGAAGGACTTCGCCGGCGACGAGCTGATCACGCCCTCGATTGCGCCGCACGCCGTCTACACGCTCGACGCCGCCACACTGGCGGCGGCCAGCGACCTGGCGAAGAAGCTCAACATCCCGCTGCAGATCCACCTGGCCGAGACCCAGGCCGAGATCGGGATGTCGCAGGAGCGCCACAAGATGCGTCCGGTCGCCTTCCTCGACAGCCTGAAGTTCTGGGCGCCGATCACCATCGGCGCGCACGGGGTCTGGATCTCGCCCGACGAAATCCAGGTGCTCAAGCAGCGCAACGTCGGCATCTCGAACAACCCCGAGAGCAACATGAAGCTCGCCAGCGGCACGGCGCCCGTGGTCGGTTATCGCGCCGCGGGCGTCGACGTCGGCCTGGGGACGGACGGCGCCGCGAGCAACAACGACCTCGACATGTTCGAGGCCATGCGGCAGGCGGCCTTTCAACAGAAGCTGGTCACCATGGATCCGCGCGCGATCAGCGCGCCCGAGGCGCTCGAGCTGGCGACCATCGGCGGCGCGCGGGTACTCGGCCAGCAGGCACGCATTGGATCGCTCGAACACGGCAAGCGCGCCGACCTCATCATCGTCAACATGGACCGGCCCCGCCAGGCGCCGCTCTTCGATGCGGTCGCGCAAATCGTCTACGTGTCCCGCGGCGACGACGTCGACACGACGATCGTCAACGGAAGGATCCTGATGCGCGGGCGCAGGATGCTGACGTTGAACGAAGCGCGCGTGCTGGCGGAGGCGCGGAAGGCGGCCGACCTGGTGAGGGCCGCCGTCGGGCAGTGACGCTTACTCGAGAAGGCCGATGTAGGGGAGGTTGCGGTATTGCTCGGCGTAGTCGAGGCCGTAGCCGACGACGAAACGATCTTCGATGGTGAAGCCGATATAGTCGACCGTGACGGCGATCTTGCGGCGCGACGGCTTGCTCAGCAGGCACGCCGTCCGCAGCGAGCGCGGGCCCCGGGCCTGGAGGATCTCCTGCAGGTAGTGCAGCGTCAGGCCGGTGTCGACGATGTCTTCGACGATGATCACGTCGCGGCCCTCGAGGCCCGAGTCGAGGTCCTTGGAGAGCCGGACTTCGCCCGACGACGAGGTGCCGGCGCCGTAGCTGGAGCAGGCCATGAAGTCGACGGTGACGTGGCCGTCCATGGCGCGAATCAGGTCGCCGAGGAACAGGAAGGCGCCCTTGAGGACGCAGACGAAGTGCAGCTGGCCGGTCGGGAAGTCCTGGCGGATCTCGTGCGCCAGCGCCGTGATGCGGGCCGACAGTTCATCTTGATCGATCAGGACGGCGGGTTTCGCGCTCGGCATGGCGCAAAAGACTAACACGACACTGACACATGAAAACGTTTGACCTCATCACCGAGACCGACGCGCGGACGCTGGAGCCCGGGTCCACCGTGACGCTGAAGACCGGCGGGCACGTCACGCCGCTGGCCGCCGATACCCTGCGCGCCCGCCGGATCACCGTGCTGCGCGGCGTCGCCGAGGCCGCCCTGGACGGCCTGGCGCCCGTGGCTGACATCCGGTCGGTTGCCATCGGCAGCGACCACTCCGGCGTGGCGCTGAAGGCGGCGCTGCGCGACCATCTCCGGCAGCGGGGCCTGAGCGTGCTCGACGTCGGCACCGACGGGCCGGACCCGGTCGACTATCCTGACATCGCGGCGCAGGCGGCGCGGCTGGTCGCCCGCAAGGAGGTGGACGCGGCCATCGTGATCGACGGCGCCGGCATCGGCTCGTGCATCGCCGCCAACAAGATCAACGGCGCTCGGGCGGCCATGTGCACCGACAAGACACTGGCGCGCTATTCGCGCGAGCATAACGGCGCCAACGTGCTGGCGCTTGGCGCCACGCTGGTCACTGTGGACGACGCGAAGGCGATCGTCGAGACCTGGCTGGGCACGCCGATGGGCGAAGCGCGGTACATTCGGCGGCTGGCGAAGATCCGCGCCCTGGAGCAGATGCAGTGACGGACTATCGGCGAGTCATCGAGCTGATCCTCGAGGAACTGACGCGGGCCGGCGCGGTCGCGCCGACGCGTTGCGCCTGCCATGGGTTCACGTTCGATTGCTGCCCGGACCGCGTGCGCGGCGTGCTCGACGCCGGCGCCACGCGCCTGGGCCTGCATGCCGCCGACGGCGGCGCCAGCGGCCTGCCGGGCCTCATCGATCACACGCTGCTCAAGCCCGACGCCACCGCGGCGGAAATCGAGCAACTGTGCAAGGAAGCCGCCGAGTGGAAGTTCGCGACCGTCTGTGTGAACCCGACCTGGGTCGCGCTGGCCGCACAGCGACTGCGCGGCACCGGCGTGCTGGTCTGTTCGGTGGTCGGCTTCCCGCTGGGCGCCACGACCCCTGACGTGAAGCAGTTCGAGGCCCGCCGCGCGATCTTCGACGGCGCATCGGAAATCGACATGGTGATCAACGTCGGCGCCCTGAAATCCGGCGACGTGCGACTCGTCACCGACGACATCCGCGGCGTCGTGGCCGCGTGTCACGCCGCCGGCGCCACCAGCAAGGTGATCATCGAGACGGCGCTGCTGACCGATGACGAGAAGGTCACGGCGTGCACGCTGGCGAAGGCGGCCGGGGCCGATTTCGTCAAGACCTCAACCGGCTTCGGGCCCGGCGGCGCCACCGCCGCCGACGTCGCCCTCATGCGCCGCGTCGTCGGCGACGAGATGGGCGTGAAGGCGGCGGGCGGCGTGCGCGACCTCGAGCAGATGAAGGCGATGGTGGCGGCGGGCGCCACCCGCATCGGGGCGAGCGCCGGCGTCCGCATCGTCAAGGAATCGCGCGGCGAGGCGGGCGCGGCAGCCAAGGCGAGCGGCTACTGATGCGCATCGCCGTCCTGGTGCTGGCCCTGCTGGCCGCAGGACCCGCGGCGGCGCAAACCCGCGAGGGCCTGCCTCGATTCGCCATCGACCTCCACGGCGCCTGGGTCGGCCTGCCCACGGCTGAGGGCTGGATCCCCGCGGTCGATGCCGCCACGCCGGTGCCGGGCCGCGCCTGGGGCCTGTCCGGCGGCGCAAACGTCTACCTGCTCAAGCTGGGTGTGATGACCCTCGGCGCCGGCGCGCACGTCGCCACGGGCAGAGGCAAGGGCGACTCGCTGACCATCACCTCCGGCTCCGGCTCGACGGCGACGACACGGACGACGCCGGCGGTGATCACGCAGATCACCAGCCTGCTGCCGCACCTGTCGATGAACTTCGGTCACAAGCTCGGATGGAGCTACCTGAGCGTCGGCTACGGGCGCACGAAGGTGTCCAGCAGCGCGTCGGCGGCAGGCACCACGCCCGGCATCGTGGTGCCCGAAGCGTGGAACCCGGCGCTCAACTTCGGCGGGGGAGCGAAGTGGTTCATGAAGCCGCACCTGGGCGCGAGCTTCGACGTGCGGTTCACGAAGCTAAGCTCGCGCGGCGCGACCGAGACGTTGCCGTCCGCAAAGCGGACGCAGATGATCACGATGTCGGTCGGGATTTCGATCCAGTAGGCGGCACCTCGGTGCCGCCGCGGCGTCAGGGCAACGCCTGGCAGTCGGCGCGGTCCTTGTTGTTCGGCGCGTCCAGCGGGTTGGGGAGGACGACGGCGCCGGCGGGATCGATCACGGCGAGTTCCTTGTTCACAAACAAGATCTCGAACGCCAGCGCCGGCAGCGGCGCCACGTCCGGATGGCAGCCCCAGTTGTTGTAGTGCACGTTGGCGACGTAAAACACGCGCTTCAACTTCCGGATGGCCTCGACGAAGCGGGCTTCCTCGACGCCGTGAAACTCCACGTTGAGCTGGTCGACCTGGTTGAGCACGGACTCGGGCATGGCCAGAAACGACGGCCATTCGGCGCCTTCGACGTCCATCTTCATGATCAAGCGCTTGTCCTCGTCTCCGTTCCGGACCACTTGCGCCTGGACGGTGTCGAAGGTGCGGCCATCCTCGGTGAGTCGAGCCGGACCGACGCACTCCTCGTGAAACATCGGCGCCGCGCCGGCCGCGCAGGGCGGCCTGGTCAGGTTGAAGCAGTCGTATTGATGGACCGGCACCTGCAGCCGCGCCGACACGGCGCAGCCCCATTCGTCGGAGCCGGCGATGCCGTAGGAATAGGCCGACCGGGCCCGGTCCATGAGGTTCCGGCACATCAGGTAGCCGCCGTCGTGAGGGTCGCCGACACGCTCGAACTCGCAGTTGGTGATCTTCACCGGCTGGATTTCGGCGAACAGATTCCGGCGGTTCTCTGCCATCTGTTGAATCGGGTCCGGCGGGGGAGCGACGGCCCGGTATCGGATCGCGAGGGCCGCCAGCCCGCCCAGCGCGACCAGGGCAACCAGGACCAGGAGCGGTGTACGGGTCATCGGATGTCCTGGCATTGAATGGAGCGGGAGACGGGGATCGAACCCGCGACCAACAGCTTGGGAAGCTGTGACTCTACCACTGAGTTACTCCCGCTCAGCCACGGCCATTCTAGCCCTACGACCGAATAATCGACAACACCTCGTCCCGGCGCCGCTCCATGATCTCGGGGCTCAGGCCCTCGAGATTCAGGCGGAGCAGGGGCTCGGTGTTCGACTGGCGGACGTTGAAGTGCCAGTCGTCGAACTCCGCCGACACGCCGTCCAGCATGTAGACGTGCCCGCCGGCGTAGCGTGTGGCCAGTTCCCGGATCTTCCGGTCGGCGATCTGCATGTTGGCGACCTTCGTGTTGATCTCGCCCGAGATGAAGTAGCGCTCGCGCAGCGGCTTCAGCAGGTCTCGCAGCGACATCCCCTTCTTCGACATCAGGTCCAGGATCATCAGCGCGGGAATGAAGCCGTTGTCGGCATAGAAATTGTCGCGGAAGTAGTAGTGGCCCGTGACCTCGCCGCCGAACACCGCGTTGTCTTCCCGCATGCGCCGCTTGATGAAGGCATGGCCGACGCGGTTCATCAACGCCTTGCCGTGGTACTTCGCCACGATGTCCTTCACGGCGTAGCTGGCGCGCACATCGTAGATGATCGTCGCGCCGGGAGCCGTCAGCAGGAACGCCTCCGCGAGCAGCGCCGTGATGAAGTCGCCGGCAATGAACTCGCCGCTGCCGTCGATGAAGAACACGCGGTCGGCGTCGCCGTCCCACGCAATCCCGATGTCGGCCTTCTGCGCGATCACGGTTGCGGTGATGTCGCGGCGGTTCTCCTCGATCAGCGGATTGGCTTCGTGATTGGGGAACGTGCCGTCCACCTCGAAACACAGCCGCGTCGTCTTGCACGGCAGCCGATCGAACAGCCGCGGGGCGACAATGCCGGCGACGCCGCTGCCGGCGTCGAGCACGACGTTGAAGGGCTTGATCGACGCTTCGTCCACGAACGACAGCACGTGCTCGACGTAGCGGTCCATGATCTCGCGGCGCTCGACCCGGCCCGGCGCCGCCGGCGGCGCCGGAATCGCGCCGGCGAGGATCATCTCCTTCATTTCCTTGATGCCCGACTCGCCGCTGAGAGGGAAGGCTTCGGCGCGTACCATCTTGCAGCCGTTGTAGTCGCCGGGGTTGTGCGACGCGGTCACCTGCGCGCCGCCGTCGAGCGCGTCGGCGGCCACCGCGTAGTACATCTGGTCGGTGCCGACCAGCCCGTAGTCGTAAACCGTCCCACCCTGCGTGAGCGCGCCGTCGATGAAGGCGGCACTGAGCGACGGCGACGAGGTCCGCATGTCGCGCGTCACCGCATAGCGGCCGGGCCCGAGGTAGGCCACGAACGCGCGGCCCAACTGGTGGAACAGCTCCTCGGTGATTTCAGACGGGTAGAGCCCCCGAACGTCGTAAGCCTTGAACACTGAGGGGTCAATCATGGGCGGCTGATGGCTGATGGCTAGATCGTCGTGTAGTCGGTGAGCAGCGTCTTGTCGCCGAGCACGGACGAGGACTTGACGACGACGTTGCGGCCGATGTGGCAGTTGCGGCCGAGGATGGGGCCGTGCACGACCGCGCCCTGGCCGATGCGCGTGTTCGGCCAGACGATCGCGTGTTCGACGTCGGCCGATTCCTCGACGACCACGCCCTTGCCGAGCACCGTGTAGGGACCGATCCGCGCGCCGGCCTTCACCTGGGCGCCCGCGTCGATGAAGCTGGGGCCATCGAACCTGACGCCGTCTTCGACGCGCGCGTCGGGAGACACGATCGGCTTCGTGCGATCCGCCGTGGCGAAAATGCCGCCCGAGAAGCGGCCGTCGAACATGTCGTGGTGGACCTTGATGTACTTCTCCGGTGTGCCGATGTCGATCCAGTAGCCGCGATCGACGTAGGCGACGAACGTCTCGTGGCGCTCGATCAGCGACGGGAAGTAGGCGCGCTCGATCGAATAGGACACGTCCTTGGGAATCCGGTCGAACGTGCCGGGCTCCAGCACGTAGATGCCGGCGTTGATGGTGTCGCACGTGATCTCGTCGGGGCTCGGCTTTTCGAGAAAGCGCCGCACGCGGCCGTCGGGCTCGGTCTCGACGAGGCCGTACGCCGACGGGTTATCGACGGGCGTCAGCACGATTGTGGCCTGGGCCTGCCGCTCGCGGTGGAGCCGGACGACGGCGTTCACGTCCACGCTGGTCATGACGTCGCCGTTGAACACGACGATCGTGTCGGCGACGCCCTGCGCCGCGTAGCGGATGGCGCCGCCGGTGCCCAGCGGCGCCGGCTCGACGACGTAGCGAATCCGGACACCGGTGCCGGCGCCCTCGCCGAAGATCTCCTCGATGCGGCGCGGCTGGTAATTGAGGCTGAGGATGACCTCGTCGATCTCCGGCACCTGCGTGAGCAGGTCGATCTGGTAATGGAGGAACGCGCGATCGAAGATCGGCACGACGGGCTTCGGGGTGTGGATCGTAAGCGGGCGCAGCCGCGTCCCCTTGCCCCCGGCGAGCAGAATGGCCTTCATGACAAACTTCCATCTTACACGACCGAGGGGTAGAATGACCTCGGTCGACATGAACCTGCCGAACAGCCTGAGCGTCGCACGCATCTTCCTGGTGCCCGTGCTGGTATCGGTGCTCCTCACGAAATTCGAAGGCCGGCTGGTGTTGGGACTGCCGGTCGAGCTGGTGGCGGGCGCCATCTTCGGCCTCGCCTCGCTGACCGACTGGCTCGATGGCTACCTCGCGCGGCGCCGCCAGCAGGTCACCACGCTCGGCCAGATCCTCGATCCGCTCGCCGACAAGCTGCTCATTTCGGCCACGCTCGTGTCGCTGGTGCAGCTCGGTCTGGCGCCGGCGTGGATGGTGGCCGTGATCATCGGGCGCGAGATCGCCGTCACCGGCCTGCGCAACCTCGCCTACTCGCGCGGCCTCACGATGCCGGCGTCGGGGCTGGGCAAGCTGAAGATGGCGTCGCAAGTGACCGCCATCCTCCTGTTGATCCTGGGCTGGGAACGCCTGCCGCAGTTGCTGGTGATCGGGCAGGCCGCCCTGTGGGTGGTGCTGATCAGCGCGCTGGTGTCCGCGGTCGACTACTACCAGGGCTTCCAGCGGGCCATGCTGGCGCGCGCGCCGAAGATCGCGGACTTCGAGACGGCGAAGTCCGCGAGAGAAAAGAAGATCAGCTAACGGGGCTACGGCATGCGGCGGGGGATCGCCACGTCGCCGGCCTCGACGACGTCTTTCGCGATCACGAGCACCACCTTCGACGTCAGCTCGCCCGCCTCCATCACCACCGCGTCGCCGAGGTACACCAACGGGATGCCATCGTGGTGATCGCGGTAAATCGCAAAGCGTGCGCCCACCGCCACACCCTGCGTCATGCCGCGATCGATCGAGAAGGTGTCGCCATCGCCAAAGGTCAGCCGGCCATCGGCGCCGAACAGGATCTGGGCGCGCTCGGCGAACTGCGGCTCGCCCATGGCATCCGCGGCGGTCGGCAGCACGACCTCGGTGAACGGCTCGAGGTAGTCGCCCGGCTCGATCGCGTCGCACGCGAATTCGACCGTGGCCAGGGCGTTGGTGTCGTCGACGGCCGTCACCGTGAGCCAGCCCGCGGTGCGCACCTTGCCGAAGCCCTCGCCGGTGCGGGGAAAGCGGGCCGGGCCGCCCTGCAGGCGCCGCGCCGCGAAGCGCTGGCCCACGGCGAGTCCGTCATCCGGCGTCCGCCCGACGACGACGACGTCGCCGTGCGTGAAGTTCTGGTGGCCGTCCAGGTTGTGGCCGCCCTTGATCACCAGCACCGCCGCCGGCAGCGTCGCCGCGGGCAAATCCGTGCAGCTGATCTGATGGGGCCGGAGCGTTCGGGGGCCGGTAACCGGGGAGCGGGACTGCGCCCAGGCCGAGGGTGACGCCGCCAGCAGAAGGGCGGCACAAGCGATGACGCTGCGCATGAACAGGCCTACTTTCTCGGGGAGCGCTTCGGCTGTCTTATCGGTCGATACGGCGATTCCACCAGACTACGGGCTCTTGAGCTCAGTGACCCGCTTTTGCGTGGCCTCGAGGTACTCGGACTTCTCGAATTCGCGAAGCAAGCGTTCGTAGTAGGGGAGCGCTTCGGGCTTCTGCTTCGTTTGGTAGAGCGATTCCGCCAGATGATAATACACGGCGTCCCGATTCGTGTAGGCCGGGTCGGTCGTCAGCACCTCGCGAAAGCGATCGATCGCGCCGGGATAATAGCGCAAGCGGAAATAGAAGAAACCCACGCGGTAGCTCGCTTCGCTCAGCCGGTCCTTTGCTTCGCGTTCCAGCTTGCGCGCCTCCGGCATCAACGGGCTGTTCGGAAAGCGCTGCAGGAAGATCTCGATCTCCTTGACGGCGTCCTTGGTCGACGACTGGTCGCGCTCGGGCGCGAGCATCTGCTCCGTGTACGACTTGGCCAGCTGCAGCTGCGCGTAGTCGGCGCGCGGGTTGGTCGGGTAGAAGGTCAGGAACTCGCGGAATTCGTTGGCGGCCAGCAGGAGCGACTCGGTCGTGTGCTCGCCGATGTAGGTGTCGCCGAGCGCCAGCTTCGCGTCCGGACGGTACGGGCTCTGCGGATAGTTGTCGACGAGGTTCCGGAAGTACTCGCGGGCGTTCAGCCACTTCCGGTCCTTGGCGGCCGCGGTACCCTTGTCGAACAGAAACTTGTCGGCGTCCACGGTGCCCACCGGCAGCACATCGTTCTTGGCGGCGCAGCCGCCCCCGATGGCCGCCACGAGGGCGAGCGCCGCGATCAGTCGAATCCCGCTCATGTTTTCGTCGCTTCCATCCAGCGCCACATGGCCCGAAGCCCTTCCTCGAGCGTCACCGACGGGGCAAAGGCCAGGTCGGCCTGCGCCCTCGACGTGTCGGCGTATGTGTCGCGCATATCGCCTTTTTGCGGGCCCTGCCGATCGATCGTGACGGCACGGCCGGAGACGCGGGCGATCAGGTCGAAGACCTCCCGCAGGGAGACGCGTGCGCCCCCTCCGATATTGTAGACGCGCCCGGGGACTCCGCGGACGGCGGCCGCCGCGGTCGCCGTCACGGCGTCGGCCACGAACGTGAAATCCCGCGTCTGCAGCCCGTCACCGAACTGCACGAGGGGCTTCCCGGCCAGAAGGGCGGAAAAGAACCGGTGAAAGCCCATGTCCGGGCGCTGGCGCGGTCCGTACACCGTGAAGTACCGAAGCGACACGGTGGGCACGCCGAAGTTCACAAAATACAGGTGGCACAGCTGCTCGGCCGCCAGCTTGGTGACCCCGTAAGGCGAAACCGGCTGCGGCAGCGCCAGCTCCGTCATGGGCATGGCCACCTCGTCGCCGTACACCGATGAGCTCGACGCGTAGACCACCCGCTCGATGGGGCGTCCCACGCAGGCTTCGAGCAGCCGCTGGGTGGAGTCGACGTTCAACCCGGTGTAGACCTGGAACTCCGCGCCCCAGCTGCGGCGCACGCCGGCCTGCGCCGCCAGGTGAAACACGTGGGTGACGTCGTCGAGCAGCGCGCCCAGATTGACGTCGCGAATGTCGTCTTCGACGAACGTGTACGCCGGCCGTCCGCGCAGCCCGACGAGGTTGCGCTCCTTGATTGGGCGCGGATAGAAATCCGTGAAGCAGTCGAGGCCCACCACTTGCGCGCCCTGATCGAGCAGGCGCTCGCTCAGGTGCGAGCCGATGAAGCCGGCGCCGCCCGTGACCAGTGCTTTCATGCGAACAAGTCCTTCACGCGTTCCGGCAGCCGCACCGGACGTCCCTGTCGATCGATCGTGGCGTGCACGGTGTGGCCCGATGCAATCGCCGCGCCGTCCGCGCGGCGGACGGCCTCGTAGTCGAACTGAATCCGCAGGGGCGACAGCCGCCGGGCCCGCGTCCGGATCTCGATCTCGTCATCGTACTTCGCGCTCAGACGGTAATCGCAGTGCGCTTCGATGACCGGCAGCGCGAGCCCGTCCTCTTCCATCGCGCGATACGACCATCCGGTGTCGCGCAGCCAGTCGGTGCGCCCAACCTCGAACCAGACGAGGTAGTTCGCGTAGTAGACCACGCCCATCTTGTCGGTTTCAGCGTAGCGCACGCGCACCGTCGAGCTGGTCGTGCGGCCGGCGGCCGTCTCGCTCACCGTGCCGCGCCCTCGGCCGCCGCCAGCGCGGCGTCCTTGAGGGCCCGCGCCGCCGCCTCCGCCTGCGCATGGCCGCCGCCGAAGATGGCCTGGCCCGCGACCAGCCACTCGGCGCCGGCTTCGACGACGGCGGCGACGGTCGTGAGGTCTATGCCGCCGTCGACCTCGATGGGCGCCCGCGTGTTGCCGGCGCGATCGAGCAGCCCGCGCACCGCGCGGATCTTCGCCAGGCTGTTCGGGATGAAGACCTGGCCGCCAAAGCCGGGATTCACCGACATCACCAGGACGAAGTCCAGTTCTCCGGCAACCTCTTCGAGCGTCACGACCGGCGTCGACGGGTTCAGCACGACGCCCGCCTTCGCGCCAAGCTTCCTGATTTGCCCGAGGGTCCGGTGCAGGTGCGGCAGGACCTCCACGTGCACCGACACCATGTTGGCGCCGGCGTCGACGAAGGCTTCGAGGTACCGATCGGGATCCGAGATCATCAGGTGCACGTCGAGCGGGAGCGCGGTGACCTTCCGCAGCGCGCGCACGACCGGCTGGCCGATTGTGATGTTCGGCACGAAGTGGCCGTCCATCACGTCGACGTGGATCTGATCGGCGCCGCCGCGGGTGGCGGCCTCGATGTCGCGGCCGAGCGCCGCGAAATCCGCCGCGAGAATCGACGGCGCCAGGCGGATGTTCATCGGCTGACCTCCAGCGCAATCGGATCGCCGGGATGCACCTGGTAGCCGCTGGCCGGGGATTGCCGGACGACGACGCCGGTCGGAATGGCCGACGCGGCCGACTGCGCCGTAATCGACACGCGGAAGCCGCGAATGCGCATGACGTCGGCGGCCCGCTCGCCGTTTAGTCCGATCAAGTCGGGCATGACGTAGGTGGCGCGATCTTCGCCGCGGTTCACGAGCAGCCGGACCTCCGAGGTTTGCGTCGACGGCGGCGGATCCTGCGCCACCACCACGTCGGGAGGGTAGGCGGCGGATCGGATTTCCGACACGGTGCCGATCGTCAGCCCATCCTGGGCGAGGCGGATCTCGGCGGCGCGCTGGGATTCCCCGAGCAGCGAGGGCGCCAGCGCCACGTGCGCGCCCGCACTGAGCCACACGCGAACGGTGCGCTGCCGGCGCGCGGTCGACCCCGCCGTCGGCTCCTGCCCCAGGACGACGCCCGCCGGGACCTTGGGGTCGGGACGCGGGTCTTGATCCACCTTCAATTGCAGATCGAGCTGAGAGGAGAGGGCGGTGGCGTCCGCGATCGACTGGCCCACCAGATCCGGCACCGTGACTTGCCGGGCCCGGATGGCCACCCGCATCGAGATGGCCGCGAACAGCAGGAAAGTGCCGGCCAGGGCGCCCGCAAGGAGCAGGATCTTGCCGTAGCCGAGGACTCTCGATTTCAGCTGCATCAACGATCCTCAATGGTACTACAACGTCCTTCGGAGGACCGCGCCGTAGAAGGCTTCGAGGCCGTCGCGGAACGGCAGGGTCTGGTGAATGCGCTCCTGCGCAAACGCCGGGTGGGTTCGCAGGAAGCCGGCGACGACATCATCGTTCTCTTCGGGCTCGCTCGAACACGTGCTGTAGACGATCGTGCCGCCGGCGCGGACCAGCCCGGCGGCGCGCTCGAGCAGCGCGAGCTGCGCGGCGGCGAACCGCGGCAGGTCCTCCGCCGAGCGCCGCCAGCGAATGTCCGGGTCGCGCCGGACCGTGCCCAGCCCGGAACAGGGCGCATCGATCAGAATGGTGTCCAGGCTCGCGTCCCGCATCGGCAGGGCGCCATCGGGCGGCACCTGCACCACGCGCGCCCGCGACGCGCGGCACCGCGCCAGCGTGCTCGCCAGCACACGCAGGCGATGCGGACGCACGTCGGAGGCGACGACCACGCCCCGGCCGCCGACATCGGCGACGAGCGACATCGTCTTGCCGCCGGGAGAGGCGCACAGGTCCAGCACGCGCCCGCCGCGCGGCGGGTCCACCAGGGCCGCGATCAACTGGGACGCTTCGTCCTGGACCAGGAAGCGCCCTTCGCGAAACGCGCGCGTCGCCAGCGGCTGCCCGCTGCGCACGTGCAGCCCGTGGGGCGCGCGGCGCGTCGGCTCCGTGTCCACGCCATCGGCGCGCAATTCCTCGGCGAGCGCCTCGCGCGAGACCAACGTGCGATTGGGCGCCAGGCAGAGCGCGGCGGGCCGGTTGTTGAACACGAGCCACTGCTCGGTCGCGTCGCGTCCGTGGCGCTCGAGCCATCGTGAGACCAACCAGGCCGGATGCGAATGGACCGTTGCGAGGTAGGTGACGACGGCGTCGTCAGGCGCATCGTCCGGTGGAATCGGCGGCCACGCGATCGTCTCGCGGTCCTTGGCGAGCGCTCGCAAGACGGCGTTCACCAGACCGGCCGCGCTGGTCTTCCCCGATCGCCGGGTGAGCTCGACCGCGTCGTGGATGATCGCCGACGCCGGAATACGAGACAGGTAGAGCAGCTGAAAGCCGCTCATCCTGAGGATGACCAGCACGGCGTCATCCAGCTTCGAGAGCGGCCGGCTCACGCGCGAGGCCAGTTGAAAGTCGATCGCCGCCCGCATGCGCAGGGTCCCCGAGACCAGTTCGAGCAGCAGCGCGCGATCGCGCTCATCGGCGAGCGGCTTGCGGACGCGGGCGACCGCTTCGCCGAGGTCGAGATGACTCGCCTCGACCTGCCGGAGCGCATCAAACGCGGCGACGCGCGCCGTGGCGATCATGTCCTCGAGAAACGGGCGCCCGCCTTCAGCGAGGGGGCCGCGAGGGCTTCGCGCGCGCTGAGGACGCGCCGGCCTTCCAGCTGCAGTTCCAGGATCTCCAGCACCGAGCGGTCGCCGCAGGCCACGAGCAGGCCCTCGTGAGCCGAGGCGGCGACAATGGTGCCGGGCGCGGGGAACTCCGATGGCGGCGCGCCCACGTGCGACCGGTGCACGAGGTAGCGGGTGCCGCCGAGGAACGTGTACGCGTGCGGCCACGGCGTCAACCCGCGGATCTGATTGTGGATGTCGTCGGCGGACCTGGCCCAGTCGATCAGCCCGTCCGCCTTGGTGAGCTTCGGCGCGTAGGTGGCCTTCGACTCGTCCTGTGGCGTCCCGGTCACGGGCCCGGCCGCGAGGCGGTCGACGGTTTCGACGAGCAGTTCGGCGCCGCGCACCGCGAGCTGCCGCTCGATGTCGGCCGCGGTGTCGTCCGGGCCGATCGGCAGCTCCGCTCGCGCCAGCATCGGCCCGGCATCGAGCGCCTTGACGACGCGCATGATGGTGACGCCGGTCGCGCGATCGCCGGCCATCACCGCGCGATGCACGGGCGAGGCGCCGCGATAGCGGGGCAGCAGCGACGCGTGAACGTTGATCAGGCCGAGACGCAGAGACGCCAGGAGCCAGTCGGGAAGGACCCTGCCGTACGCCGCCACCACGCCAAGGTCGCCGCCGAGCGCGTTGAGCGGCGCCTCGAAGTCCTCGCGCGCCAGGCGTGCCGGTTGCAGCACCAGCAGGCCGGCCGACACGGCCAACGCCTTGACCGGACCGTCGCTCACGCGCTGCCCGCGCCCCCAAGGACGATCGGGCTGGGTGACCACGCCGGCGACGTGATGAGCGGAGCCGAGCAAGTGTTCGAGCGTGGGGACGGCGAAGCCGGGGGTGCCGAAGAACACGACGCGAAGCGCCATCAACCCGTCACCACTTGCCGGCCTTCGTCAGCTTTCGGATCTTGCGCAGGATCAGATCGCGCGAAATGCCGCGCAGGCGATCGACGAAGAGGCACCCGTTCAGGTGGTCCATCTCGTGTTGCAGGGCGCGCGCGAGCAGGCCCGTGCCTTCGATCGTCTGCTCGTCGCCTTGCCGGTTCAGGCCCTTGACGACCACGCGCTTCGGACGCGCCACGGTCGAGGTGAAGCCCGGAAGGCTCAGGCAACCCTCCTCCTCCAATTGCATGCCGTCGCGTTCGACGAAGGCCGGGTTGATCATCACGGTCAGCGCCTGGGGGTCCTTGCCGAGCGACAAATCCAGCACGAAGATCTGCAGCGACTGGCCGACCTGCGACGCCGCCAGCCCGATACCGGGGGCGGCGTACATGGTTTCGATCATGTCGTCGACAAGCGTCTCAATCTCCGGCGTGATCGCGGCGACCGGGCGCGCCGGTTGGGCCAGCACCGAATCCCCGAGGCGAAGAATGGGACGAAGCATCCGCGGATGGCTCAGCCTGATGAGGGCGGCGGTCAGGCCCGGGCCGGGGACCGACGCCGCGTGAGGCGGCCGCGAACGCGGGCTCCGGTGCTCCCGACACGCGCGAGCAGGTCGTCCATCGAGTCGCCGCCGAACCGCTCGAGCACAGCGTCGGCCAGCACGAGGCCTACCATGGCTTCGGCCACGACGGCCGCGGCAGGCACGGCGCACGTGTCGCTGCGTTCGATGGCCGCCGGCGCATCCTCCAGCGTCGTCAGATCGACGGATCGGAGCGGCTTCATCAGCGTCGAGATCGGCTTCATGAAACCCGTGACCCGCAGTTCCTCGCCGTTGGTGACGCCGCCTTCGAGCCCCCCGGCCCGATTGGTGGGACGCACCACGACTGGTTCACCCGATCGCGCGGCGGTGTCGGACACGATCTCGTCGTGGACCTGTGAGCCGGGCCGCCGGGCGCCGTCGACCCCGTCGCCGATCGCCACCGCCTTGATGGCCGGAATCGACATCAGCGCCTGCGCCAGCCGGCCGTCGAGCTTGCGGTCCCATTGGACATAACTGCCCAGGCCCACGGGCACGTCGTGGGCGATCACTTCGAAGGATCCGCCGAGCGTGTCGCCGGCCTCCTTGGCCGCATCGATCGCCGCCATCATTTTCTGCTCGAGCTCCGGGTCGGTGCATCGCAGGGGCGCGTCGAGCGCCATCGCTTTGACGCGGGCAAACGGCACCACGGTTTGCGCCGGCACGACGACCGAGCCAATGCCGGTGATGTGGCTGCTGATGTCGCAGCCGATCGCCAGCAGCAGCTGGCGGGCGAGGGCGCCGGCCGCGACGAGCGCCGCCGTCTCGCGGGCACTGGCCCGCTCGAGCACGTCGCGAATGTCGTCGTGGTCGTACTTGAGCGCGCCGGCAAGGTCGGCGTGCCCGGGACGTGGGCGCACCACCGCGGCGCGATTGGCGCCGGTCGCCCCGGCAGGCGCCTCAGCCTCGACGTGCATCGTGTTCTGCCAGTTGTCCCAGTCCTTGTTCCGCACCAGCAGGGCCACCGGCGCGCCCGTGGTGCGGCCGCGCCGCACGCCCGAGAGGATCTCGGCGCGATCGGATTCGATCGCCATGCGGCGGCCGCGACCGTAGCCGCCCTGGCGGCGCCGCAGCTCGCGGGTGATGGCATCGAAGTCGATCAGGAGACCGGCAGGAAGGCCCTCGAGAATGGTGACGAGGGCCTGGCCGTGCGATTCACCGGCCGTCAAAAAACGCAGCATCCGACGAGCATTCTATACGAAGAAACTGCGACCCCCGGAGGCGCGACCCGCGCGAAAGCCGCGGAAAGACGCGCGAGAACGCCGGGCCTCCCGTTTGCAGCAGCTCCCGGCATGTTGATGCTCGATCGCTATCTCGTGGCGGGCGGACGCGCGCTCGACCTCGCAACCGGCGCGGCGATCCGGTGGCACGTTCGGCGCCAGCCCGCGAAGTCGTCGCTCTCGCTCTTCGATGTTCGTGCACAGGCGTGGCTGATCGATTTCGATGTGCGGGGCCACTCGCGCGTCGAAGTCTGGGAGCGGCCCGCGTCGGGCCGCTTTCCTGCGGCCGCCGCCACCGATGCGCTGGACACGTTCCGGGCCGCTCTGGCCGACGCCCGCGACGGGCGGCCTCGCGCCCTCGATCTCGCGGAACCCTCGACCGACACGTGGGCGCGAACGCATCGCTTGCTGGCGCGCGAAGCGCGCCTGGCCGGCTTCGTGCCGCTGGCGGCCGACGCGCTCGGCGCCGTGTTGTCGCAGGCACGGTGGCGCTGGCCGTCGTGGCTGAAGGACCGATCGCTCGTGGTGTTTGCCACCAACACGAGCCTGACCAACGACGCGACCCTGGCCCTGTTCCGGCTCGCCACCAAGGACGCGCGTCCCCATCTGATCGTGCGCACGGCCACCGCCGATCGCCCCTGGCGTCCCCGGATGATGGCCGCGCCGTTGCACGTGCACGAACAGGGCGCCGTGGATGTCATCCAGGGACCCGAGGCGCTGATCGAGCGATCGCGCCAGCTCCGCATGACCGGCCAGGTCACCGACGCGGAGGCCGCGGCGCGGTGGGGCGTTTTGCTCACGACGGGACCGGAACAGGCGGCCGCCAGGTGCGCGCTGGCGCGGTGTCTGATCGCGCAGCGGCGGCTCCTCGAGGCGCGGGCGGCGCTGCTTTCGGTCAGCACGGCCGAAGCCGAAGAGCTGCGGAACCAGATCGTTCGCGACGCCTACGAACCGAAGACCGAGCCGGCCATGGTCCAGGCGTTTCTCGACGTGCTACGCCTCTGCCAGGAAGTCGACGATGCGAGCCTGGCGTTGTCGCGAACGTGCGGGTTGATTCGGCAACACCTGTCGGCGACGTGCGTGGCGTTCGTGTCGCGGCATCGCGATCAGCCGTACGCGATCACGCACGCCGGCGCTTCGCCGCCGCCGCCCGCGCACCTGGAGGTCGCCCTTCGTGTGCTCGACACGGGCGTGCCGGTGCCGGCGGCCGATTCGGCGCAGTCGGTCGAAGCGGCCTGGCCGATCCGTTACGGGTCCAGCGTCGTCGGCGCCGTTTGGTGCCGGTGGGCGATTGGCGTGCCGGTGGTGGCGCAAGACATCGCGACGCTCCTCGGGCTGGCCGCCACCGCGGCCGCGCCCGCCGTGCACGAAACCGTCGAGCGGTTACGGACGCCGATGGCCGCGGCCGGGCTCATTCCGGATCTCATCGGCGACAGCCCGGGCATGCAGACCGTCCGGCATGCGGTGCTGCGGGCCGCGGCATCGCCGTTCCCCGTGCTGATCGAAGGGGAGAGCGGCTCGGGCAAGGAACTGGTCGCGCGCGCGGTCCACGCCGCCAGCGTCCGCCGCACCCGGAGGTTCTGCGCGTTGAATTGCGCGGCCCTCGCCGACGAGCTCGTCGAGGCCGAGTTGTTCGGCCACACCCGCGGCGCGTTCACCGGGGCCATCGCCGAGCGCCTGGGCCTGTTCGAGGAGGCGCAGGGCGGGACGCTCTTCCTGGACGAGGTGGCCGAGCTCAGCCCGCGCGTGCAGGCCAAGCTTCTGCGGACGCTGCAGGAAGGGGAGGTGAGACGCCTCGGCGAATCCACCACGAGAAAGACGGATGCACGCATTGTCGCGGCCACCAACCGCCCGCTGGCGGGCGAGGTCGAGGTCGGCCGCTTCCGCAGCGATCTGCGCTATCGGCTGGATGTCTTGCGGATCTCGATTCCACCGCTGCGGGATCGCCTCGAGGACCTGCCGGCGCTCGTCCGCCACGGGTGGGCGCAACTGGCGCAGCGCACCGGCAGCCGTGCCGTGCTGTCGCCCGCGGCGTTCAGCCTGCTGGGCTCGTACGACTGGCCCGGCAACGTGCGGGAGCTGCAGAACGTGCTGGCGTCGATCATGGTGGCGGGTCCGGCGCGCGGCGTGATCGGGCCGCAGATGCTGCCGGCGCACATCACGCGCGCGGCGGCCATCGGCACGCGGTCGACGCTGGCCGAGGCGCGGCGCGCCTTCGAGTCCCATTACGTGCGGGCGGCGCTCGCGCGGGCCGGCGGCCGCCTGCTCGTGGCCGCGCGGGAGCTCGGGGTCTCCCGCCAGGGGCTGACGAAGCTGATGACCCGGCTCGACCTCGAGGCGGCGGAAAGAGGCGGCGCCGCCACGCATTAGAATGAGCGCGGTGCTGCAGTACGTGATCCGCCGGATCGTGTGGGCCGTTCCCGTGCTGCTCGGGGTCGCGACGCTCGTCTTCTCGCTGATCCACCTGGTGCCCGGCGATCCCGCGCAGGCCATGCTCGGCGACGGCGCGTCGGCGCAAGACGTGGCCGAGCTGCGGGCAACGCTCGGGCTCGACCGGCCGTTGCCCGCCCAGTACGGCGCGTTCCTGAGACGCGCGGTGAGCGGCGACCTGGGTGTGTCGTTCCGAACCGGGCAGCCGGTCACGACGATGATCGCGGAGCGGGTGCCGGCGACGGCGGAGCTGGCGATGGCGGCAATGATCGTGGCCATCGTGATCGCACTCCCGCTCGGCATCGTCGCCGCGGTGTGGCGGGGGAGCGCCATCGACTACGGGGCGATGACCTTCGCCCTCGCCGGCATCTGCGTCCCGAACTTCTGGCTCGGCCCCCTGCTCGCCATCCTGTTTTCGGTGGAGCTCGGATGGCTGCCGGTCTCGGGACGCGGGACCCCCGCGCACCTCGTGCTGCCGGCGGTATCGCTGGGCCTCGCCCTGGCCGCGATTCTCGCGCGCATGACGCGCGCGAGCCTGCTCGACTAGCTGAGCGAGCTGTACGTGCGGGCGGCGCGGGCGCGCGGGGTCTCGCGGCCGGCGGCCGTCGTGGCGCACGCGCTGCGCAACAGCCTGATTCCCCTCGTGACGATCGTCGCGCTGCAGTTTGGCGCGGTGCTGACCGGCGCCGTGATCACCGAGACGATTTTTGCGTGGCCGGGGATCGGACGGCTGCTGATCCAGTCGATCGGGTTCCGTGACTATCCGATGGTGCAGGGCTGCATCCTGCTGATCGCGTTCACCTATGTGAGCGTCAACCTGATCACGGACGTCGTGTACGGCGTCCTCGATCCGCGGATTCGGCTCGAATGACCCGCGCCGGCGTCGTCATCGTCCTGGTCATCATCCTCAGCGCCATCGCCGCGCCGTGGCTGCTGCCGTGGGATCCGTCGGCGCAGGATCTGCCGCACCGGCTGCAGGGGCCCAGCTGGCAACACTGGTTCGGCCTCGACGAGTTGGGGCGGGACATCCTGGCGCGCGTGCTGCTCGGTGCCCGCGTGTCGCTGCTGGTCGGATTCGTCGTGGTGGGCGTGTCGTCCAGCGTCGGGCTGGCTGTAGGCGCCGTATCGGGATACTACGGCGGCCGCATCGACCAGGTGATCGGCCGCGTGATGGACGTGTTGATGGCGTTTCCGGGCATGCTGCTGGCCATCGCGCTGGTCGCCGTGCTCGGGCCGAGCCTCACCAACGTCGTGATCGCGCTGGCGGTGATCGGATGGGTCGGCTACGCGCGCCTCGTGCGCGGCCAGGTGCTGCGGGCCCGCGAGTTCGACTACGTGCTCGCGGCGCGGGCGCTGGGATCGGGCACGCTGAGAATCCTCACGCTCCACGTGCTGCCGACCGCGATTCCGCCGGTGCTGGTGCAGGCGACACTGGGCATGGCGGGCGCGATTCTGTCGGAAGCCGCGCTCAGCTTCCTCGGCCTCGGCGTGCAGCCGCCGGCGCCGAGCTGGGGCACGATGATCAACGGCGGCCGTGCGCACCTGCTAGACGCGCCGCACCTGACAATCTTTCCGGGCGTCTTTCTTGCGATCGTCGTGCTCGGGTTCAACTTCTTGGGGGACGGTCTCCGCGACGCGATCGATCCGCGCCGGGACAGCCATTAGCAATCGGCGATCAGCGGAAAGCCGAAAGCTGATCGCTGAAAGCAGCAGGCTTCTACAGCGGCGGCAGTCGCCGTTTCAACTGCAGCAGCGCGCGGTGATTCGGCTCGGCCGACAGCCCTTCATCCACCACCTGGTGCGCGCGGGCGAGGTCGCCGGCCTTCCACGCCGCCTCGGCCAGCCGCACGAGCAACGCCGCCGAGGGGCCGGATTCGTCGATCGCACGATCGAACCACCGAACCGCGAGGGCCGGCTCGCCCAGCCGGATCGAGAACTCGGCGATCCGCGTCGAGACCGTCGCCATCGGCTGTGCATCGCCGACGAGCGTGGCGTACTTCACCAGCGCGTCGCGCGCGTCCTGGATGCGGCCGTCGCGCGCGGTCACGTTGGCCAGCTGCAGGTACGCGTCGGGCGGCACGGGCAACCGGGACACTGCCTGGCGCAATGCGCGCTCGGCCGCTTGCCCGTCACCGGCGAGCAGCCACGCGCGCCCCAGTTCCGCCAACGTCTCGCTGGTCGCGTCCGATCGGTTGGCTGCCTGTTGCAGCGCCTCCAGCGCCTTGTTGAGCGCCACGCGGTCGCCGCGCGTTTGCGCGCTGGCCAGCCACACCTTTCCCAACGCCGCGTAGCCTTGCGGGGCATCGGGGAACCGCTCGACGGCGCGGCTCAACGTGGTCACGGCGGCATCGGTGCGGCCGGCGCGCGCCTGCGCCAGTCCGACCGCGACGAGCCGATCGGGGCGCGTGGGCTCCAGCGCCGCGAGGGCCTCGAGCTGGTTGATCGACCGGGTGTGGTCGCCCTCGAGCCCGTAGACCTCGGCCAGGGCTTCGCGCGACGCGGTCTGGCTCCCCGGCGACAGCCGCACGGACGTCTCGAGCGAGGCGCGGGCGGCGGGCCACTGGTTCTGGTCGCGCCGCACCAGGCCGAGCATGTAGTGTGCTTCCCCGAGCGCGGGATCCAGGGCGATGGCCTGCTGGAGCGGTTCGATCGCCGCCGCCGCGCGGCCGGCGCGATAGCGGGCGAGCCCGAGCTTGTAGAGCACGCGCGCGTTTCGATCGTCGAGAGCCACGCAGGCCTCGTAGGATTCAACCGCGCGCTCGGCGCGCCGCAAGGCGATGTTCACGTCGCCCACCAGCTCGAGCGGCCGCGGCGCGCTCGGGTCGATCTCCGTGGCTCGCCGCAGGTCCCGAAGGGCGGCGTCCAGCTCCCCCTGACCGAGGTAGACCGACCCGCGCTTCAGGTGAGCGACCATCGAGTCGGGCTTGCGGGTCACAGCGCCGCTGAAGGCCTCGATCGCCTGGAAATGCCGCTCGGCGGTCACGGCGGCGTCGCCGGCGGCCATCAGGCGGTCGAACTCCCGCTCGTTGGCCCACGCCGCATAGGCCAGGGCGCCGGCCACGCCGGCCACGGCCACGAACACGACAGCCAACAGGCTCCGGCGCACGTCTGAGATGGTAGCAAACCCATGGGAACTTTCAGCCGGGACCGGGTTCTAACCTTGATACACTGGCTATGGGCTTGCGCATTGTCGCCGATCACGTCATGAAGGACGCCGGGGCACTCGGATGGGCTGAAGTCGGGAACCGCGAAGCGGCGCTCATCGAGCGTTGTGCTTCGGGGGATCAAGCAGCCTGCGCCGAGCTGGTATCGGGACACGAGCGCATGGTCTTTCAGCTGGCCCTCCACCTCCTGGGGGACCGGGACGAGGCCCTGGACCTGTCGCAGGAAGTGTTCTTCAGCGTCTTCCGCACCATCCACAACTTCCGCGGCCAGTCGGCGCTCAAGACCTGGATCTACCGCATTGTCATCAACCAGGCCCGGAACCGCCAGCGATGGTGGCGGCGGCGCCACAAGAGCGAGCAAGTGTCGCTCGACCAGCACGTCGCATCCCACGGCGACCTGCGCCAGCCGGGCGACGACACGTCGCCGGACCGCGCGTTTGCGCGCAAGCAGCTGGCCGAACGCCTGTGGGGCGCGCTCGATCGGCTGCCGTTCGATCAACGCACGGTGATCGTGCTGCGCGAGATCGACGGCATGAGCTACGACGACATCGCGTTTTCGCTCGGCGTGGCGGTGGGCACCGTGAAGTCGCGGCTGACCCGCGCGCGCCAGACCCTCCGGCGGCAACTGCAGGAGGTGCGCGCATGATGCACGAGCATCCCTGCCACGTCGTGCGCCCGCGGCTCGAGGCGTTTCACGACGGTGAAGTGCCGTTTGCGGAGCGCCTCGCCATCCAGGGCCACCTCGAAGACTGCGTGTCGTGCAGCCTCGCCAACGAGGAATTGAACGACCTGACGGGGTCGCTGCAGCAGATGCTCGCCGAGCATCCCGCGTCGGAGGAGGCGTTGCACCTGTCGGAGCGCGTCATCGAGCGCCTCAACGTCGAAGAGCAGTTCTCGCTGACCGCGCAGGTGAGGGGCCTGTTCCAGGACATGCACCTGGTGTGGGCGGGCATTGGCGCCTCGGTGGCGACGATCGTCTGCCTGATCGGATCGGCCAGCGTGCTGCACGCGGCCAACCAGGAGCAACCCGACTCGCTGGCCGCGGTCATCTCGTCGCTCGCTAATCCGGGGTCGAACGCGAACCCCGTGCGGCTCGACGCGGACATGCTGCTGCCCAGGGCCGTCACCGACGCCGCCATCGAGATGTCGGAAGAGGACGCGGCCTTTGCGCTGGCGACATCCGTGTCGCGCGAAGGGCGCGTGCAGGGCGTCTCGGTGGTCGGCCCGCAGTCCAGCGTGCGGCGCGCGGTGGTCAACGCCATGCTGAACGAGGCCTACCGCGTGCAGTTTGCGCCGGCCCAGGCGCGCACCGGCAACACCGTCGCGGTGAACATGGTGTGGTTGGTGACCAACACGACGGTGAAGGGCCGCCACGCCGACGAGAACCTGCTGCGGCGCACGCTGCGGGCGCGGACCGCGCCGCAGCCTCTCGGTCCCGTGCCGCTTCCTCCGCACGCGCCGGTGCCGCCGCCGCAGGCGGCGCCGATGGTCAAGCCCGTCGTGCCCGAGGCCATGCAGCAGCCGCTGCAAGTCGTGCTCGACGCGCTCGGCGACTAGCGGGAAGCCAGTCGGCCTAATCCGCGTCTAATCTGCGGCCTAGCGCCCCGGCTCTCGCACGACCGCCTGGCCGGTTCCCACATTCCCCAGCGCGTCGGTGGCCCGCAGCACGATCGTGCGGCCGCCGGCGTCCGCATCCACTCGGATCTCGAACGATTCCTGGCGGCCGTCGAGAATGCCGTCGCGGGGAAACGCCGGCTGCCAGCGTTGGGCGTCCAGCGAATACTCGACGCGCAACACCGCGGAGTCGCCGTCGCGTACGCCGGCGGCAATCACGAAGCGCGCGCCGTCGCGGCGAATGGCGCCGATGGTCACCGTGGGCGCGATGTTGTCGATGTCGAAGCTGCTGCTCTCGAGCTCGCCGGCCAGCGCCGTCTCTGCAGGGTTGGCCTTGCCGTCGGATGCCTGGACCTTCAGCACATAGGTTCCGTTCGGCACCGACGAGGTGTCCCACACGAACAGCGTGTCTCGCAGATCCCGCTTCAGCTCGTGCCACGACGTCTCGCCTTCGCGTCGATAGAACACGTCGTGCGTCAGCTCATCGCCGTTGTCGTCGTCGGCTTTCCACACGAAGGTTTGGAGACCCTTCTGGTAAGTGCGGCGCCCCAACTGAGGACCGCCACCGGAGCCCGGGGCCCCGGCCGCACCGGCGCGGCGGTCCGGCGTGTCGTCTTCCAGGCCGGCGATCTCGGTCTCGCCGCTCGAGAACGGCTTCTGGAACACCACGCCCGGAGGATGCACCGTGATCGACGTCACCTGCGGCCTGATGTTTCGCGGCAGGAAGGCGGCATTCACCGACGTCAGCACCGGGCTGGCGGCGGTGCCGGTCAGGACCGCGCGCCACTGCAGATAGCGGGCCTTCGGGCTCGTGATCGGCGAGCCTTCGGCGTTGGCGTACGGCCCGGCCCACTCGCTCCACGCCTCGTCCGGCGTGCGCGTGTTGCCCGCTCGGCTGAACACCTCGACCTTCGCGCCGGCGGGCACCGTGGCCTTCCAGGCCAGGACGCCCCAGGTCGACACGAAGCGCGCGTCCTTCACGTCCGACTCGTAGGTGCCGCGTGTCGCGCGCGCCGGCGACAGCGCCATCAGGAATCCGGGATTGGCGGTGACCACATGGGTGCGATCGTTCACACGGGCGAGCATCGTCGCCTGTTGCGCCGGCACACGCGTGAGCAGCACGGCGCGCACGGGGTCGCCGCTCAGCCTGAACAGCTTGCCCTTGGCGCCGGTGGCGACCAGCAGCGCGCCATCGGGCTCGATCGCCACGTCGTAGGGCGCATCATCCCGCGATGCCCACACCTCGTCCCAGAGGCCGTCCGGCAGCACTCGGTACACCGCACCGGTGGGACCCCGGCCCGCGACGCCGCCGGACGCGCCGGACGACTGCGCGCCAGCGGGAACATCGACCACGGTGATGGAGGTGATCTCCGTCGACACGTTGGGAATCGTCGGCGCCACGGGCGGGGGAGGCGGCGCCTCGGAGCGGTCTTCCGATGCGCCACCCGACGACCTGGCGCTCTGGGCGGCGGCGTAGATCGTACCCTTCGGATCCACGCGGATCGCGCGGACCTCCTGATACGTGGTGTCGAGCAGGAGGAAGCCCTTGCCCGCGCCGTCGACCCGGAACACGCGGCCGGGCGTGCCGGTGCCCACCAGTAGTTGATTGTTGGCGTCGACGGCCAGCGAGATCGCGTGCATGGCCTTGGTCGAGAAGAACTTCTCTCCCTTGCCCTCGGGCGACACTTTGTAGACGGTGCCCTTGTCCCCGGTGGCGACAAACACGTTGCCCTGCCGATCGACGCTCATCGACCAGATGTACTTGTCCTCGGGGTCGAAGAAGGTCGTGGCTTGTCCTTTCGCATCCACCTTGTAGACGCGGCCGTCTGGCGAGGTCCCCACATAGACGGCGCCGCCGGGCGCCACGGCGAGGGCATGCACTTCCATTTCGGTGCTGTCGTAGAACACGGCGCCCTGGCCGCTCCGGTCGACGCGGATCACCTTGCCGTCGTTGCCCGTGCCGAGAAACACCGACCCGTCGGCGGCCGGGAGGGCGGTCCACACGAACGGCACCGCCGCGTCGTGAATGCGGGTCACTTCCGGCCCGAGCGTGAGGCGGCCGTGCTCGTCGATGGACAGTTGGTCGACGTCGCCGCGGAGGAAATCGGCCTGCGTCGCCGCCTGCCAGAAGCCCGGCGCGGCCGAGAGCGTGGACACCGCGAGCAGGCCGACGGCCAGCGCCGCGCCAAACATTTGTCGACGAGTCATCAGGGTTGGTCGAGGGAAAGGGTCAACTGGCGAGAACCGGACACCGCGACGTCGAGGGCCAGTTCCCATTCGCCGCGCGTGACGCTGCGCAGCGAGCCGACGGTGCCACTGTTGCGATCCGCCTCGAGCACGGCCAGCACCGACGGCGGCAGCGCCGCCATCGGCTCGCCGTTCACGATGGCGCCGGAGTCCGACGAAGTGAGCCGCACGTACAGCCGGTTGTTCCGGCGGGCGCGATTGAAGGTCCGAATGAGTTGCGGCACGCGCTGCAGGTCGGCGCCGCGCGAATCGCGCCGGTCGTCGGCGCTCGTCCGCGCCGCGTCGGCGACCAGCAGCTGCAGCGAACCGGTGGCGTTGGCCGGCAGCTGAATGGGGATCTGCTTCACGAGCTCCTCGCCCCTCGAGCCACGCAGGGCCACGTAGACGATGGCGTCGCGGCCGGCGCGGGGACGCGTGGTATCGAGCCACACGCGCTCGATTCGCGCGCTCCGCTGCTGCTCCGCGGCGTCGATCGTCAGTGCGATTCGATCCACGATCACCGGCTCGGACGAGTTCTTCAGCAGTGCGGTCAGCGGCCCCGCGACGTAGGCGGCGGCGCCTGCGAGCGGCTGCTCGCCGGTGAAGATGTCTTCGAAGGCGATCGGATCCTGCGACCGAATGCTGGCCGTGCCGCGGATGGCATAGGACGCCGGGCCGGCGCCGCGTTCGTACGACGTGAGCACGTTGGCCACGGCGAGATACGTCAGCAGCGGCGTGAACGTGAAATCGCGGACGATGCCGAACGAGAACGAGCGTGACGGTCCGCGATCCGAATTGAGCGTGATGCTTACGGGGATCAGCGAGGGACCCGGACCGAGACGCCCAGCGATCGCGGTGGCGCGATCCTGTTGAACGGTGCCGACCACGTCACCGAAGCTGGCGAGTTTGCTCGAAGACATCAGGCTGGGCAGCACGACCTGCACCTCGGCCGTGGTCATCGGGAATTCGGTCGGGCCGAGATTGTAGAGCGGATGGCCGAACGCGTAGACGCGATCGCCGTCCACGTGCGTGACCGTGCCCGTCGCGCCCAGCTCGAAGTCGCCCGTGAGCAGCGCCACGCCCACGGCATCACCGGGGGCGAGCGTGCGGCGGCCGCCCGCCGACGCGGCGGATGGCGCCTGTTGCGCCGACGCGCTCGACACGGGCACGAACCCCGCCGCGGTAAAGGCCGCCGAGAAGGGCGCGATCACGGACGCGTCGAATCCCGACGTCACCATCGGCACCGCAATCGGCCGCAGCATCGCGCCCATGCGGCCCAAGTCACTGGAGGCGCCCGACAGGAGCAGCGCCTGGGAGGCGTCGTCCACGAACGCTCGTGCCCGGCCAAGGTCGCGCGCCCAGATGTCGAGCAGTTCGCGCGGCGACGCCGGCCACGAGAGCGACACCGGACGGGTGCCGGGCGTCGGCGCCGTCATGGCGGTGGCATCGATCATTTCGGCGATCGGCGTGATGCCGGCGATGGGTTCGGTCGAGAATTGTCCGAGCGCATACGACACGGCGCCCATCAGGCGGCCATCGATGTACACCGGGCTGCCGCTCATCCCCGCGATGACGCCGGTCTTGGCGAGCGGGCCGCCGTCCAGCCGGGCGAGGATCAGGCTGCGCTTGGGGCCAATCACGTTCCTCAGCACGCCGAGGACCTCGACCTTGAAGTCCTCCAGCTTCGTCCCCGAAAACACGGTGCGCCCGACGCCGATCATGCCAGGCCGCACCTCCTCGAGAGGAATCGTCCGGGTCTGCGCCAGGGGTGCTGTCGCAAGCACACCAATTGCGAGGGCGGCGAGAGCGAGAGTGCGTGAATACATGCAAGTGTCGGGTAGAAACCGACTTACACCCGTTATACGAGGTTCCCCGAGGCGAAGCAAGCCCAGCGACAAGAATTCTTGCCGGGAGGGCACTTCTTGCTGGGAAGGCACTCCTTGACGGGAGGGCACTCCTTGTCGGGAGG
>MELE01000060.1:50957-55625 GCA_001768615.1 Acidobacteria bacterium RIFCSPLOWO2_12_FULL_67_14b
GGGCACTCCTTGACGGGAACACACTCACGGTGGTTCCGCGGCACGGTTTGCCGACGGCCAACCGAACTCACCGGTGACGAGACCACGGACGTGTGCGCGCCTGGACTGGCAATGAACGCGGCTTCAAGGACTTCCCGGCGATGCGTCCCGTCCCTCGAGGTGATTAGCTGCGAGACCTTCGCAGCCAATCGAGGTTTCGCAGCCATACACAGGACGCCTGCGAAGGGATCGGCGTGCTAACATTTGGCGCCGCAGTGAGATAGAAAGGGTGAGACCATTCTTGTCGGCAGGTATTAGGCTGCGACGGCACGAGAGCGGTCTACTGCAAGACTAGTTGAACGAAACCGCTCGTAGCAACCAGGCGGCAGGTCAGGTCCCTCATTCTGTCCACGGATGTAGAATCTCGGATATGAGTTGGGAAGAGCGAATCACCGTGGATCCGGCTGTTCGAAGCGGTAAGCCCTGCGTCAAGGGCACGCGGATCACTGTGTACGACGTGCTCGAGTATCTGGCCGGTGGCATGACCGAGGAACAAATCCTCGGCGACTTTCCGGATCTCAGACGCGAAGACATCCGCGCTTCCCTGGCGTTCGCTGCCGCTCGTGAACGGCGCTTGTCGAACTCTGCGGCGTGAAGCTCCTCTTCGACGCGAATCTGAGTCCGGCGCTTGTCGCCGCCCTACGTACCGAGTATCCAGGCAGTGCGCACGTCCGGGACGTCAGTCTTCGATCGGCGCCAGATGCTCAGATTTGGGAGTACGCCAAGACTCACGATTTTGTGATTGCTTCCAAGGACACCGACTTTCGAGAGCGCAGCTTCGTCGAAGGCTTTCCTCCGAAAGTCATCTGGCTCGATGTGGGCAACGCTAGCACCGCTCAAATCGTGCTCTTGCTTCAGAGCGAGCATCAACGGGTCGAGGCTTTCGCGGGGGCCACTGAAGCCTCGTTGCTCATTCTGTCGATCGGTGCCAGCGCGGTCTAACACGCTTGCAGCCGCCGCGGCTGAAGCCTGGCCGTTGGGCGGACAAGGGCTTGGCAAGGATCGCAAACCGTGAAGACCTTTGTCGCTCAGACTGTTGACCAGTGGCGCAAATGGCTCGACGAGCACCACGACTCCGAGTCCGAGGTGTGGCTCGTCTTCCATAAGGTCCACACCGGTCGGAGATCGATAGCGTACCTGGATGCACTCGATGAGGCGCTGTGCTTTGGTTGGGTGGATAGCCTGGTCAAACGTTTGGACGACTCCCGCTACGCGCGCAAGTTCACGCCGCGGAAACCGGATAGCCGGTGGTCAACGATTAACCGGAAGCGTTACGCGGCATTGAAAGCCGGCGGCCGATTGCAGCCCGGTGGAATCACTCGTGCGCCGACGGACCGCAGCTATGGTCCGCGACCGCCACGGTTCCAAATGCCCGCAACGGTTCCACGACACATCCAGGCAGCGTTAAAGAAACATCCGGCGGCATGGCGGTACTTCGAGGGGCTTGCGCCCTCACATCGTCGACGGTACATCGGCTGGATAGAGTCCGCCAAGCACGCGGAGACGAAGGCCAGACGCCTGAAGGAGGCGATCCGCCTCCTCATTGTTGGCAAGCCGCTGGGACTCAAGTAGACTGAGGGGTCGGGAGATCATGAGCCGCCGCGGCTGAAGCGGCGACGTTGAGCCCGGACAAGCGCTGCCGATCCCTCGTTCGCCTCCTTGACGGAAGATTCCAATCCCAGCACGGTAGTACTCCCGACAAGAAGTGTCGTCCCGACAAGAGGTGCCCCCCGACAAGAGGTGCCCTCCCGGCAAGAAGTGCTCTTTTGGTTTGACGCCGGCGCTCGGGGTCTGTTAGCCTTCGACGTTCAGATGCGTTCCAGAGCCGTCTTCACCGTGCCCCAGACCCGGTCGTTTGGCCGAATCGGGAGCGGTGTGCAGACGTGGTGGTATTGGTGCCCAACTGCAGAGGCTACCCGGTCCGTGTAACCACCACGACAGCAACCTGACGCTCGACCGAAGCGCCTCTTCAGCCCAACCGGCAAGAGGCGCTTTTTGTTTTTACCGGGGAATTGATCGAGAGCTGAAAGCTGAAAGCTGAGAGCTGAGAGCTGAACATGCGACGAGCCAAACTCTGCGTGACCGTGACGGCCGACACCATGGCCGAGTTGCGTACGCGCAGGGACCAGGTGGGGGATGCCGACCTGGTCGAGTTGCGGCTCGATTCGGTCCGCGACCCCAGCGCGGCGGCGGCGCTGGCGGGCCGCCGCAAGCCGGTCATCGTCACCTGCCGCCCTCGATCGGACGGCGGGACGTTCGCGGGCTCGGAAGACGAGCGCCGCGCCATCCTGAGCGAAGCGTTATCGCTCGGCGCCGAGTTCATCGACGTCGAGTGGAAGGGCACCTGCGCCGGCCTTCTCGAGAAGACCGGCGGCCGGCGGGTGGTGCTCTCGCATCACGATCTCAACGGCATGCCGCCCGATCTCGTATCGATCTCGCAGGCCATGCTGGCCTCGGGCGCGGAAGTGGTCAAGATCGCCGTCACCGCCGCGCGCCTGGCCGACTGCCTCACGCTCAGGGCGCTGGGCCAGCAGACGCGGGTGCCGATGGCCCTGATCGCGATGGGCGATGCCGGCCTGCCGTCGCGCGTCCTGGCCAGCTGGATCGGATCGTGTTGGAGCTATGCGGGCGACGGCGTGGCGCCCGGGCAGATCAGCGCGCGCCGCATGATCGACGAGTTCGGGTTTGCCCGCATCGGGCCGAAGACGGCCATCTACGGCGTGCTCGGACGGCCGGTCGCGCATTCGGTGTCGCCGTCGATGCACAACGCGGCCTTTCGCGCCGCGCACCTTGACGCCGTCTACCTGCCGCTGGCCGCCGCCGACTTCGACGACTTCCTCGCGTTTGCCGACGGCGTCGGGCTCGCCGGCGTCAGCGTGACGGCGCCGTTCAAGGTGAAGGCGTTCGAGCGCGCGGACGAATGCGACCCCGTCAGCCGCCGCATCCAGTCGGTCAATACGCTCCGGCGCAGCGGCACGAAGTGGCTTGGCTGCAACACGGACGTCGTCGGCTTCCTCACGCCGTTGCAGGCCGTGATGCGGCTGCAGGGCGTGCGGGCGACCGTGCTCGGCGCCGGCGGCGCCGCGCGATCGGTCGCCGTGGCGCTGCAATCGGCCGGTGCGCGCGTGACCGTGGCCGCCCGCCGCGAGGACCAGGCGCGCACCGTCGCCGCGTTGAGCGGCGCCACCGTCGGCACCTGGCCGCCGGCGCCCGGGAGTTGGGACCTGCTCGTCAACGCCACGCCCGTGGGCACCGCGCCCCGGATCGACGAGTCGCCGCTGCCCGCAGGCTATCCCCTCGACGGCACGCTTGTGTACGACCTGGTCTACAACCCGCCCGGCACGCGGCTGCTGTCGGACGCGGCCAACGCCGGCTGCCAGACCATCGGCGGCCTCGACATGCTCGTGGCCCAGGCCCAGGCGCAGTTCGAATGGTGGACGGATCAGCGGCCGGCCGATCGCGTGTTGCGCGATGCGGCCACCGCCCGGCTCGCCGCAATGGAGGAGATACGGTGAAGCCATGAAGCAGACGACCTTCGAAGAGTTCGTGGACCTGGCCAAGCGCGCCACGTTCGTGCCCGTGTGCAAGGAGCTCGTGGCCGACCTGCTCACGCCGGTCTCGGCCTTCCTGAAGATCGCCGAGCACTCCGACTACGCCTTTCTGCTGGAAAGCGTCGAAGGCGGGGAGCACGTCGGCCGCTACTCGTTTCTCGGCAAGGATCCGTTCCTGATCCTGCGCGGCAGGAACGGCCAGACCGTGATGGAAAAGGCCGGCGTGACCACCGACGCCGAGAAGCCGTTCGTCGAGACCTTGCGCGATCTGATGAACAGCTTCCAGTCGCCGTTCGTCCCCGGGCTGCCACGCTTTACCGGCGGCGCGGTGGGCTACCTCGGTTACGACACCGCCGCCTGGTTCGAGCCGACCGTCGCGCGCGCCGGCGAGGCGCCGGCCGATCGCGACGATGCCGGTTTCATGCTGTTCGATACGGTGCTGGCGTTCGATCACGTGCAGCATCGCATCCTGTTGATCGCCAACGCCCGCATCTCCGGACACGAGGACCTGCGATCGCTCTACCAGTTCGCGTGCGCCAAGATCGAATTCCTCGAGGGCGAGCTCGAGCGGGCGCTTTCGCTCAAGCGGCCGGCCGGCGGCGAGGCGGTCACGCTGGTGTCGAACATGTCGCAGGAGACCTTCGAGTCGATCGTCAGGCGCGCCAAGGAATACATCGCCGCCGGCGACGTCTATCAGGTCGTGCTGTCGCAGCGGTTCGAGGCCGAGGTCGGCGTGGATGCCTTCACCGTCTATCGCGCGTTGCGGCACGTGAATCCCTCGCCCTACATGTTCTTCATCCGGATGGGCGACCGTTCGATCGTCGGCTCGTCGCCCGAGATGCTGGTGCGCGTGGAGGGCCGGCATGCCGTGACCCACCCGATTGCCGGCACGCGGCCGCGCGGCAAGACCGATGAGGAGGACGTGCGCATGGCCGAAGAGCTGAAGCGCAGCGAGAAGGAGCGGGCCGAGCACGTGATGCTCGTGGACCTCGGCCGCAACGACATCGGCCGCGTGTGTGACTACGGCACCGTGCGCGTGCCCACCTACATGGCGCTCGAGCGCTACTCGCACGTGATG
>MELE01000060.1:56068-56952 GCA_001768615.1 Acidobacteria bacterium RIFCSPLOWO2_12_FULL_67_14b
GCTCATCGACAACTACGACTCGTTCACGTTCAACCTCGCGCAGTACCTCGGCGAGCTCGGCGCGTCCCCCGTCGTCCGGCGCAACGACAAGATCACGGTCGATGAAATCGAGGAGATGCACCCCGACCGGATCGTGATTTCGCCGGGGCCGGGCCGGCCGGAGGAGGCGGGCGTGTCGGTCGACGTGATCAGACGATTCGGCCCACGGCTGCCGCTCCTGGGCGTCTGCCTCGGCCATCAGGGCATCGGCGTGGCCTTTGGCGGCGCCGTGGTCCGCGCGACGCAGGTGATGCACGGCAAGGTCTCGTCAGTGCGGCACGACGGTCGCGGGGTATTCCGCGGCGTCTCGCAGCCGTTCAACGCCGGGCGCTATCACTCGCTCGTCGTGGCCGAGCCGGTGCCCGACGTTCTGGAGGTGGCCGCCCGGACCGAGGACGGCACGATCATGGCCGTGCGCCACCGGGAGTTCCCGGTGCACGGCGTGCAATTCCATCCCGAGTCGGTCCTCACCGGAGAGGGGCGGCAGGTGCTGCGCAATTTCCTGGAGCTGTGATGTTTGCCACCCTGATCGAGAAGCTGCAGCGGCGCCAGGACCTCACCGTCCCTGAAGCGGCCTCCGCGATGGAGGCGATCATGGACGGCCGCGCCCAGCCGGCGCACATCGCCGGCCTTCTGGTCGCGCTCGCCATGAAGGGGGAGCGCCCCACCGAGATCGTCGGCTTCGCCCGGACGATGAGGCAGCGAGCGACGCCGCTGAAGCAATCGCACGGACCGGTGTTCGACACGTGCGGCACGGGTGGCGACCGCGCCCACACCTTCAACGTCTCGACGATCGCGGCGCTCGTGGTCGCCGCCTGCGGCGTGCGCGTCGCGAAACACGGCAA
>MELE01000060.1:57203-57345 GCA_001768615.1 Acidobacteria bacterium RIFCSPLOWO2_12_FULL_67_14b
CGCGGCCGGAACTGACGGAACTGGTGGCGCGCTCGCTGGCGCTGCTCGGCTCCGAGCGCGCATGGGTGGTGCACGGCGCCGACGGCCTGGACGAGATCTCGACAACCGGGTACACGAAGGTATCGGAAGTCCGCAACGGCGC
>MELE01000061.1:0-4421 GCA_001768615.1 Acidobacteria bacterium RIFCSPLOWO2_12_FULL_67_14b
AGCCCCGGTAAACGGCGGCCGTAACTATAACGGTCCTAAGGTAGCGAAATTCCTTGTCGGGTAAGTTCCGACCTGCACGAATGGCGTAACGATTTGACCGCTGTCTCAACGATGAACGCTGCGAATTTGTGGTACCGGTGAAGACGCCGGTTGCCCGCCATAAGACGAAAAGACCCCGTGCACCTTTACTGCACCTTAGTAGTGAATGTTGACGCCGTATGCGCAGCATAGGTGGGAGACGTTGATCCCAGGCTCTCGGGCTTGGGGGAGTCAACAGTGAGATACCACCCTTACGACTTCGACGTTCTAACTGAAACCCGTTACCCGGGTTCAGGACACTGCTAGGCGGGTAGTTTGACTGGGGCGGTCGCCTCCTAAACTGTAACGGAGGCGCACGAAGGTTCGCTCAGGCTGTTTGGAAATCAGCCATAGAGTGCAAAGGCATAAGCGAGCTTAACTGCGAGACCTACAAGTCGAGCAGATGCGAAAGCAGGTCTTAGTGATCCGGTGGTCCCGCATGGAAGGGCCATCGCTCAACGGATAAAAGGTACGCCGGGGATAACAGGCTGATCTGGGCCAAGAGTTCACATCGACGCCCAGGTTTGGCACCTCGATGTCGGCTCATCGCATCCTGGAGCTGTAGCAGGTTCCAAGGGTCCGGCTGTTCGCCGGTTAAAGCGGTACGTGAGCTGGGTTTAGAACGTCGCGAGACAGTTCGGTCTCTATCTATGGTGGGCGCAGGACATTTGAGAGGATCTGACCTTAGTACGAGAGGACCGGGTTGGACGGACCGCTAGTGTACCAATTGTCACGCCAGTGGCATCGTTGGGTAGCTAAGTCCGGAAGGGAGAAACGCTGAATGCATCTAAGCGTGAAACCCACCTCAAGATGAGATGTCCCGGGACGCAAGTCCCCTAAAGGCTCCAGGTAGACTACCTGGTCGATAGGTCGGGTGTGGAAGCGTAGCGATACGTTCAGCTAACCGATACTAATCAGCCGTGAGGCTTGACCATTTATTCACTTCGCTTGATTGCAAGTGTGTGGTCAAACAACTATCGCATTGCAGATTGTTCAGAGCTTATTGACATGCTCTGGGACGATCCCACCTTCGCGCCTGACGGCGCTTCGGTGGGCAGGCCGCATATGAAGGCTTGCCCTCCGTAGCTCGCCGAGCGAGCGTAGGGGGGAACCCCAGACACTAAGTTGGTGGAACCTGGGATTTCAGATCTCAGATCTCAGATTGCAGAAGTAAATCTGAGATCAAGAATCTGAGATCTGAGATCCCGGCCCCCCAAAGAGTTTCCCGGTGGCCATAGGAGCAGGGTCACACCCGTTCCCATTCCGAACACGGAAGTTAAGCCTGCTACCGCCGATGGTACTGCCCGCGTAGGTGGGTGGGAGAGTAGGTCGTTGCCGGGGATTAATCACAAGGGCTCGAGTCAAAAGAAGAGACTCGGGCCTTTTTCTTTGTACCTGCCTCCGCCAAGGCTTCGGGGGGGCCGCGCGGGTGCCGATGGCTGACGGCCGATGGCCGAAGGCGCACCAGCAGTATCATCAAGCGTGAACAAGGAGCCGCCCATGGCCGCCCGCCGCCTCACCCTCGTCCTGCTCGCGGCCCTCGTCGCCGCACCCAGCGCGCAAGCGCCTCGCGTCACCACCCCCAGAGAGGAATTCGGCTTCAACTTCGGCGACGACTACCAGCTCGCCACCTATCAACAGCTCGCCGCCTACTGGCAGAAACTCGATCGCGAGTCGGATCGGATGGTCCTCGAGGAGATCGGCAAGACCTCCGAGGGCCGCCCGCACCTGATGGCGATCGTGACCTCGCCCGAGAACCACAAGAACCTCGCGCGGATCAAAGACACCTCCCGCCGCCTCGCCCTCGCCGAGGGCCTCACCGACGACCAGGCACGCGTGCTCGCCCGCGACGGCAAGACGGTGGTCTGGATCGACGGCGGCCTGCACGCCAGCGAGGTGCTCGGCGCCCAGCAGCTCGGCGAGATGGTCTACCAGATGGTCAGCCGCACCGACGAAGAGACCATGCGGTTTCTCAACGACAGCGTGATCCTGTTCGTGCACGCCAATCCCGATGGCCACGATCTGGTCGCCGGCTGGTACATGCGCAACCCGGTGCCCGAGAAACGCAGCGGCGCCGGCCTGCCGCTGCTCTATCACCACTACATCGGCCACGACAACAACCGCGACTTCTTCGCGTCGACACAGAAGGAGACCGAGAACATCAACCGCGTGCTCTACCACGAGTGGTCGCCGCAGATCCTGTACAACCATCACCAGAGCGGACCCGCTGGCACCGTGTTCTGGTCGCCGCCGTTTCGCGACCCGTTCAACTACAACCAGGATCCGCTGCTGGTGCTGGGCCTGCAGCAGCTGGGCATTGCGATTCACACGCGGATGGCCGCCGAGGGCAAGCCCGGCGCCGCCGCGCGCGCCGCGGGCGCCTACGACGGCTGGTGGAACGGCGGCATCCGCAACACCGCCGCGTTCCACAACGTCCTCGCGATCCTCACCGAGATGATCGGCAGCCCGACGCCGATGCAGATTCCGCTCGTGCTGCAGCGCCAGTTGCCGACGAGCGATCTCACGTTCCCGATCCTGCCGCAGACCTGGCGCTTCCGGCAGTCGATCGACTATTCGGTGACCGCCAATCGCGCCGTCCTCGACGTCGCCTCGCGCTATCGGGAGACGGTGCTGTTCAACGCCTACCAGATGGGCCGGAACTCGATTGCGCGCGGCCGCACCGACACCTGGACGCCGGCGCCGCATCGCTATGCGGCGGTGGCGGCGAAGATGGGCGTGCCGATGGCCGGCGCGGGCCGCGGCGGCGCGTCGCCCCCGGGGCGCGACGAGGCCGTGATGGCGGAGCTGCGCAAGCCGGAGTTCAGGGATCCGCGCGGCTTCATCATCCCGTCGAACCAGCCGGATTTCCCGACGGCGGTGAAATTCATCAACGCGCTCCGCGAGGTCTGCATCACGGTGCAGCGCGCGACACGCGAGTTCGACGTACAGGGCAAGACGTACCCGGCCGGCTCATTCATCGTCATGGGGTCGCAGCCGTTCCGGCCGCACGTGATGGACATGTTCGAGCCGCAGGACCATCCCGACAACATCCCGTATGCGGGCGCCGCGCCGACGCCGCCGTACGATCACGCGGGTTGGACCCTGGCCTTCCAGATGGGCGTGGAGTTCGACCGCATCCTCGACGGGTTCACGGGACCGTTCGAACCCGTCACGGACTGGAACGTGAAGCCGCCGGCCGGTACCGTCACGTCGGCAGCTCGCGCGGCCGGGTATCTCATCAGTCATCAACTCGTCGACTCGTTTGTCGCGCTCAACCGGCTGCTCGCGGCAAAGGAGGATGTCTATTGGTTGCCGAACGGATCGTGGTACGTGTCGGCGCGGCCATCGACGCGAGCCGCGCTCGAGAAGATCGCCGCGGAGCTCGGCGTCAGCGCGGCGGCGACCGTGGACCCACCCGCGGCCGCGGCGCTGAAGCTGCGGAGTCCGCGGGTCGGGCTCTGGGATCAGTACGGCGGCTCCATGGACTCGGGCTGGGCGCGATGGATTCTCGAGCAGTACCAGTTCCCGTTCGAGAAGGTGTTTGCGCCCACACTCGACGCCGGCAACCTCAACGCAAAGTACGACGTGATCGTGTTCGTCGAGGGCGGCATCCCCGCGGCGGGCGGCGGCGGCGGGGGCGCCGCACAGCCGGCCGCGGCCGACATTCCGGCCGAGTACCGGCCGATGCTCGGGCGTGTCACGGCCGAACGCACGATCCCGGAACTGCGGCGCTTTGTCGACAACGGCGGCACGGTGATCACCATCGGTGCCTCGTCCACGAACCTGGCGCAGCATTTCAAGCTGCCGATCGCCGATCACCTGGTTGAGAACGGCAAGCCGCTTCCCGAGGCCAGGTTCTACGCTCCGGGATCGGTGCTGACCGCCAGGGTCGACGTGACGCATCCGCTCGCTCACGGGATGAAGGAGCGGACCGACATCTTCTTCGACAACAGCCCGGTCTTCCGGCTCGAGGCGGCGGCGGCCGGCCAGGCCGTCAAGGCGGTCGCCTGGTTCGACACCGCGACGCCGCTCAAGAGCGGATGGGCCTGGGGCCAGAGCTACCTCCAGAACGGGGTGGCGGTGATCGACGCGCCGCTGGGAAAGGGACACGTGCTGCTGTTCGGGCCCGAGATCATGAAACGGGCGCAGCCTCACGGGACGTTCAAGTTCCTGTTCAACGGCATCTACTACTCGGTGGCGGCGTCGCCTTAGCCGTGGGACGACAAGATTCACACTAGCGGGGGTTGGCCTCATGTACGCGGTCACGATGCGGATCGAGTTCTGTTACGGACACCGCCTGCTCGATTACGACGGCGTCTGCAAGCACCCCCACGGCCACAATG
>MELE01000061.1:4434-4519 GCA_001768615.1 Acidobacteria bacterium RIFCSPLOWO2_12_FULL_67_14b
GGAGGTGCGTGCGCAGACGCTCGATTCGCGCGCCATGGTCGTCGATTTCGGTGACATTAGCCGTCTGCTGAAGGAGTGGATCGAC
>MELE01000061.1:4545-18282 GCA_001768615.1 Acidobacteria bacterium RIFCSPLOWO2_12_FULL_67_14b
GACCGTGAGATCGATCACAAGATGATCCTCCGCCGCGACGACCCGCTCGTCGGTGCGCTCGAGGCCCTCGGCGAGCCCGTCTACCGTCTCGACAGCAACCCCACGGCGGAGCGCATCGCCCGCCTGATCTTCGATGCGGCGCACGAGTTAGGCCTTCCCGTCGTGCGCGTCACGACGTGGGAAACTCCCCTGGCTTCAGCCACGTTTTCGGCTTCCTGAGGAGGCGCACCAATCGCGTCAGTGGCATTCTGATCTGCGTAATCTGCGTCATCCCTTCGACCCGCTTTCGCTCGCTCAGGGCGGGCTGTGGCCTGGTCTGGTCTTCATTTCTGCGTCATCAGCGGCTTGACGCGCAGCGCGATCTGCTCGTGCGTGGCGAACCACACGCCCGGCTTCCGCTTCATGTATTGCACCAGCCGCTCGAGCATCGCCGTACGTGACCGGTGCCCTGTGATGTGCGGGTGCATCGTCAGCAGGTAGAGCCCGCCCTCTTCGTAGGCGACGTCGAATTCCGACTGGAACACCTCGTAGACGTCGGCGATCGACGGGTTCGAGCCATCGGCGTTGCCGCCGAAGTACGGGAAGTCATCGAGGATGCGCTCGATCGGCAGTTCCACCACGCCGGTCGGCTTGCCGTCGAGCAGCAGCTCGTACGGATCGTCGCTGGCCATCAGGCTGCTGTCGTAGAGGAACCCGGCCGCCTTCACCTGGCCCATCGTCCAGCCGCTGAACTTCCACGACGGGGCGCGGTAGCCGATCGGCCGCTTGCCCGTCATCGTCGTCAGCGTGTCGATCGACTGGGTCAGCAGGCGTTGCTCTTCCTTCTCGTCGTTCAGCAGGGGCAGGCGCTCGTGGATCCAGCCATGCACGCCGATTTCGTGCCCGGGCGCGCCAGCCTGGATCTCCTTGATCATCCCAGGATGCAGCACCGCGCTGACGGCGGGGATGAAGAACGACGCCGGCACCTGCTGGCGGTCGAGCATCCGCAGGATCCGCGGCAGGCCGTCGACGGCGCCGTACTCGCCGCGCGAGATGACCTCGTAGTCGAGGTTGCCGGTCGAGAGCGTCGCCGTGGCGTTGTCGACGTCGAACGACAGGCCCACGGCGACCCGGGCGCCGTTCGGCCAGGCGCCCTTCAGGCGCTGGCCGGCGCTGACGTGAAACATCTGGCCCTTGAGGGCGTCGATGGAGAGCCTGGTGCCGGGAAGCGGGTCCGGGCCGGGGGCCGCCGGCGCCGGTGGGGCCGCCGGTTGAGCGCACCCGGCGAGCGTGAACGCGGTGAGCAGGGCGAAGGCGAGTCGAGACATGGCGGCAGTGTATCCCTCACCAGTGGCCATTGATATGGGTATAATGATATGGGTGCCCATATGAAGACGACCATTGAGATTCCCACGCCCGTGCTCGAGGAAGCCAAGCGGATCGCCAAGCGCGAAGGCGTGACGCTTCGCGTGCTCGTCGAGGAGGGTCTCCGGGCGGTGGTGAGCGAGCGATCGCGGCGAAAACCGTTCAAGCTGAAGGATGCCAGCGTCCGCGGCCGGGGCGTCGAGAAAGGCGTGACCGAAGGGGACTGGGCCACGATCCGTGACCTCATCTACGAGGGCCGCGGCGCGTGATCGCCGTCGATACGAACCTCCTGGTGTACGCCCACCGCCGCGACTCGCAGTGGCACGAGCCGGCGCAATCGGTCATGTCCGCCGTTGCCGAAGGGACGGCGCCATGGGCCATTCCATGGCCGTGCGTCCACGAGTTTCTCGCGGTGGTCACGCGGCCTCGCATCTACTCTCCGCCCAGCTCCCTCTCAGAGGCGCGGGACCAGGTGGCGGCCTGGCTGGAATCGCCCACCCTCGTACTGCTCAGTGAAGGCGACGGCTATTGGGACACTCTCTCGGCCGTGCTGCAGAAGTCGAGGGCGGACGGGGCCCGCGTGCACGACGCGCGCATCGCGGCGTTGTGCATTCACCACCGCGTCAGGGAGTTGTGGACGGCGGACCGGGATTTCTCGCGTTTCGGCGCCCTGGCCACGAGAAACCCGCTCGTGAAACCGGCCAGGTGAACCATCCCTTGTAACGCATCGTATCTAGAGGCATAGTAAGGCTATGCCTAAGAACCCCGGCCTCCCTCCCGGCACCCTGGTGATGCTGATTCTTCGCGTCCTGCGCCCCGGGGCGCTGCACGGCTATGCCATTGCCCAGCGCATCCGCCAGCTGTCGAGCGAGCAGCTCAGCGTCGAAGAAGGGTCCCTCTATCCCGCGCTGCAGAAGCTGCTGGCCAACGGCTGGGTGAAGGCGGCGTGGACGACCTCCGACAGCGGCCGCGAGGTCCGCAGCTACACGCTGACCGCCAAGGGCCTCAAGCAGCTCGACTCGGAACAGGACGACTATCAGCGGATGGCCGACGCCATCGCCGCGATCTTCGAATCCACTTAGGAGCTAGCCATGAGCACGTGGTGGCGTCGCGTCTGGCACCTGCTGAATCGCCCGCGGTTCGAGCGCGATCTGACCCGCGAAATGCGCGAGCACCGCGAGGCGATGGCCGACCCGAAAGCGTTCGGCGACACGCATCGCCTGCTGGAACGCTCGCGAGATGCGTGGGGCTGGAACTGGCTCGACGATGCGATGCAGGACCTGGTCGTGGGCATTCGCGCGCTCGTGAAGTCGCCGTCATTTGCGATCACGGCGGCGCTGATCCTGACGTTCGGCATCGGCCTCAACGTGACGCTCTATCAGATGGTCCAGGTCGGGATGCTGCGTCCGCCGGCGGTCAAGGATGCCGACTCGTGGGTCCGCCTCCTTCGCGCGGCCCCGCACAGCACGTCGTCGACCGTGCCGTATCCGGTGATGCAGTTCGTGAAGGACAACAACAGCGTGCTGGCGGCCGTCACGGTGGAGTACGGCTCGAGCATCGCCTGGGGGCGCGACGCCGCCGAGCAGATCCGGGCGTCGTTCGTGTCGACGAACTGGTTCGACGAGGTCGGTTACGGACCCTTGCATGGGCGCGTGTTCAGCGACGCGCTCGACGCGAGCGCTGATGCGCCGGCGGTCGTGCTCGGATATACGTTCTGGAACACGCGGCTTGGCGCGAACCCCAACGTCGTCGGCACCACCGCCTATATAGACCGCAAGCCGGTGACGATCGCCGGCGTCGCCCCTGCCTCGCTGCCTGGTCTCGACTTCAACGTGCCCGACGTGTTTGTCCCGATCACCCAGCGCGAGTATTTCTATCCGCAGAGCGTGTTGTTGCGGGCCTGGGAGAACGACGGCGTCGACATGTACGCAAAGCTGCGCGCCGGCGTGTCGGCTGCCGCGGCGCGCGAGGGGCTGCGCTCGGCCATGCAGGCGATTGCCGCCGAGCGGCCCGAAGTTAAGAGCGATGAGTGGCTCGAGCCGCTGCTGGCGCAGCACAACTTCATGCGGCCGAGCGAGCGGATCGCCGTCCTTGCCGTCGTCTCCTTGATGGGCGGCCTCACCGGCCTCGTCCTGGTCGTGGCAGCGGCGAACCTCGGCAACCTGGTGATGTCGCGGGCCACGGGCCGCGTGCGCGAGCTGGGCGTGCGCATGGCGCTCGGCGCGAGGCGGGGCAGGATCGTTCGCCAGCTGGTAATCGAGTCCGTGCCGCTCGTGGCATTGGGCGTGGCCGGCAGCCTGGGATTCGCATGGGCGGCGGCGACGCTGATCGCCACGTTTGGCAACTTCCCGCCGTACTTCGACTTTGGCATCGAGTGGCGCGCGATGGCCCTCGCCGTTGCGCTCGGCGGCGTGTCACTGCTCGTGGTCGGGGTGCTGCCTGCCTGGAAGGTGGCGCAGCAGCATCTGATCGACTCGATCAAGGACGGCGGCCAGCACGTGTCGCGGACGCTCGACCGCGCGCTCATGCGGCGAATCATGGTGGCGGCGCAAGTTGCCGGGAGCTGCCTGCTGCTGATCGTCGCCGGCATGATGGTCAGAAGCGTGCAGCGCGCGATGGAATCGAGCCTGCGCTTCGACTACCAGCGCGCCGCCGTTCTGTCGGTGCCCCTCGACCGATACGGCATCACGGGCGAAGCGGCGCGGTCGTACTGGGATGCGGTCAAGGAACGTGTGCGCGCGCACCCGGAAGTCGAAGAGGCCGCCATCGTCACCGCGCCGCCGCTCGGCGGGCGCGTGTCCGAGACCAACTACGATGCCACGCCCGGCGTCGCCACGCTCTGGCAGAGCGTCGATCCCGAGTACTTCGCGGTCATGCGGATACCACTCCTCGCCGGCCGGCTGTTCGGTCCCGGCGATGAGAAGACCGCGATTGTCAGCCGGCGCCTGGCGCTGGAGATGTACGGTACGCTCGACGTGCTGGGCCGCGAGTTTCCGAAGTCGGCTGCGGAGGCCACGATCATCGGGGTGGCCGCCGATGCGCACACGATCAAGGTCGACGCCAACAATGTCGCCGAACTGTACCTGCCCCTGAAGCCGCAGGATTACTCAATGGTCTTTCTGGTCGCGCGGGCGAGGACCGATGCGGATCGGCTGCCACCGGTCTTGCGCGAGGCTGCGAGCCAGGACCCGCGGATCATCCCGACCGCGAGTGCGATGCACGAGGATTTCGATCGGCGAATGTTGGGCCCGCGCATGGCGAGCGCGATCGCCGGGGCAGTTGGCGTGTTGACGTTGGCGCTGGCGTGCCTGGGAGTTTTTGGCGTCGTGTCGTACGGCGTGGCCCTGCGGACCAAGGAGATCGGCATCCGGGTGGCGCTGGGTGCGCAACAGCCGGCCCTCCTGCGGGCGATCGTCCGCCAGGTTCTGACGCCGGTGGGGATCGGCGCCGCGATCGGACTCGTCCTTGCCATTCCAACGGGACTCGCCCTGCGCGGAGAGCCGTTTTACCTCGAGGGTGCCGATCCCGTTGCGTTTGCGGCGGCCCTGGCCGTTCTCACCGGCGCCGGTGCGGTGGCGGCGTTGTGGCCCGCCCTCGGCGTCCTGAAAGCGGATCCGATCCGCTCGTTGAGGCACGAATGAGCACCTGGTGGCGTCGCGTCTGGCACCTGCTGAACCGCCCGCGGTTCGAGCGCGATCTGACCCGCGAAATGCGCGAGCATCGCGAGGCGATGGCCGACCCGAAGACGTTCGGCGACACGCATCGCCTGCTCGAACGCTCGCGAGACGCGTGGGGCTGGAACTGGCTCGACGATGCGGTGCAGGACCTTCGGCTGGGGATGCGGGGCCTGGTGCGTTCACCAGCGTTTACGCTGACGGCGGTCCTGATCCTGACGTTCGGCATCGGTTTGAACCTCACCGTGTTCCAGGTGGCCAACGTCGTCCTGCTGCGCGGGCCGGAGGTCAGCCGGCCTGAAACACTGGCCCGGCTGCACCGGCACGGGCGAACGCTGCGCTCGAATTCGGAGGCGATGCCCTATGTCGCGACGCAACGAATCGCGCGCGACAACACGGCGCTGTCGGCGGTACTGGTTGAAGCCTCCACACCGATCATGTGGGGAGAGGAGCCGACGGTCGTCGAGGCCTCCTTCGTCTCACCCAACTGGTTTGCGGAGCTCGGCTCCGGTCCCCTGTACGGACGGGTATTCGTCCCGCAACTCGACGGCGCGGCCGACGCGCCCGCGACCGCGATCGCCAGCCATCAGTTTTGGCAGACCTCGCTTGGCGCCAACCCCGCTGTCATAGGCAGCACGGTGCGGATCAACGATCGCGCGGTCACGCTGATTGGAGTGATGCCTGAGACCGCTCCCGAACTGGACCTCGACCAGTCGGCAATCTGGCTGCCGATCAATCAGCGCGAGTACTACTATCCCGGCAGCACGTTCCTTCACGATTGGAGCGCCAACAACACCGCGATGTACGCGCGTTTGAAGGACGGCATCTCGCCGGTGGCGGCACGAGAGATGTTGCGGGCCACGATGGCTGCGATTCATCAGGAGCAACCGGCCCACTTCGACGCGGACGAGTGGCTGGAGCCGGCCATGGCCACGGAGAACTTCACGGAACCGGCGGAGCGTCTCGGGTTCATGGGCGTCGCGTCGGTGCTCGGCCTGCTGAGTAGCATGGTGCTGGTGGTCGCGGCGACCAATCTGGGCAACCTGGTCTTGTCGCGCGCAACCGGCCGGGCTCGCGAGCTGGGCGTTCGCGTCGCCCTCGGCGCCCGCCGATCGCGCATCGTCCGCCAGCTCGCCATCGAGACGCTGCCGCTCGGACTGACGGGTGCCCTGGGTGGGCTCCTCTTCGCCGCTTGGACGGCGAACACGATCGCCGTCGTGGGCGGCCTGCCCGCGTACTTGGACTTCACCCCGGACTGGCGGGCGATCGGAATGAGCCTGGGACTGACCGCGCTGGCGTTGGCCGTGGTCGGCGCCCTCCCGGCGTGGAAGGTTGCTCAGCAGGATCTGACGGCCGCGATCAAGGACGGCGGCCAGCAGGTTTCGATGCGCCTCGATCGCGCCCGCGTCCGCTCGTTCATGCTGGCTGCGCAGGTCGGCGGCAGCTGTTTGATTCTGATCGTGTCAGCCATGATGGCCCGCAGCTTGCAACGGCTTCTGGCCTCGGATCTCGGCTTCGAGTACGAGCAAACCGCGGTGCTGCAAACCGCGCTTGCGCGCTACGGTGTCGTGGGCGAGGCGGCCAGGTCCTATTGGATGGCGGTCAAGGAGCGGGTGACCGCGAATCCAGAGACCCAGGATGCCGCAATGGTATTGGCCGCGCCGTTCGGCGGCCGGGTCAGCGAACCGGTCTACAGCGAAGTGCCACGCCTCCGCGTAGCCGCGAATCACGTGGAACCCTCATACTTCGCGCTGCTGGAGATCCCTCTGCTCAGAGGCCGGACCTTCGAATCCCGTGATGACCCGGGCACGACGGTGGTCATCAGTCGAGAGCTCGCGCGCCAAATGTACGGAACCGTCGACGTTGTGGGCCTCGGCTTCCCGAAGTCGCGGCCGCGAGACACCATCGTGGGAGTGGCCGGCGATGCATCGTCGATCAGGCCCGGGGCAGCCGGTGTCGCCGAGCTCTATCGGCCGCTGGCGCCGGAAGACTACAGCCAGGCCATGCTGCTCGCGCGGGCGCGGACGGATCCGGTGCGGCTCCTTCCGGTGCTGCGGGAAGCCGCGCAGGCGAATTCACAGGTCTTCGCCGGCGTGAGGCTGCTGAAAGACGACTTCGAGCGGCGCGTCTCCGGCACACGAATCGCCAGCGGCATCGGCGCTTCCATTGGCTTGCTGACGATGTTACTTGCCTGTATCGGCATCTTCGGCGTCGTGTCGTACGGGGCCAGTCTGCGAATGAAAGAGATCGGCATTCACCTCGCCCTCGGCGCCCGCCGAGCCTCGATCCTGCGGCTGGTAATGCGACACGCGCTGTCGCCGATGTCTGTCGGAATGGCCGTGGGTACCGCCGCCGCCGTGCCGATCGGCCTTGCGCTTGCGCGAAGTCCGCTGCAACTGGCAGCCGCCGATCCCGTCTCTTATGCCGGCGCCCTGGTTGTGTTTGCGGTGGCCGCGGCCACGGCCGCGATGATACCCGCCGTTCGGGCGCTCGCGGCCGATCCGATTCGCGCTCTCAGGCACGAGTGAGTCAGCGTTGGTAAACGATCTTCCCGCCGACCATCGTCATGATGACTTGGGCGTCGCGCAGGCGCGGCTCTGGGCAGGTGAGCGGGTCTTCGTTGAGCACCACGAGGTCGGCAAACTTGCCCGGCTCGATCGATCCCTTGGTCCGCTCTTCCATCATCAGCCACGCGTTGTTGATCGTCGCCAGCCGCAGCGCCTGTTCCCGGCTGATCCGCTGATCGGCGCCGAGCACGCCGCCGGCGATCGTGTCGCGGGTCATGAAGTGATAGATCGTCCACAGCGGCGGATACGGCACCACCGGCGCGTCGGTGCCAGACGACACCGGCAGGCCGGCGTCGAGGTACATCTTCACGGGCGTGGTGATGCCCGCGCGCGTGGCGCCCCAGTACTTCACGAGGCTGGGTCCGGCCAGGTACAAGTGGTTCTGCGCGGAAATCGCCACGCCGAGGGCTTTCATTCTCGGCAGGTGATCCGCCCGGCCGATGAAGGCGTGCTCGATCGACCACCGCTGACCGACGATCGATTGCTCGGCGTTGGCTTTCTCGTAGGCATTCAGGACGAGGTCGATGGCGGCGTCGCCGACGGCGTGGGTGGCCACGCGCCAGTCCTGCCGGTTGAATTCGCGCACCACGGCGACATAGCGCTCGGTATCGATGGTCTGCAACCCTCGAAACGTCCGGTTCTCGCCCCAGGGCTCTTCATAGGGATCGCGCATCAACCCGCCCTCGAAGCCGCCGTCAACGGCGAGCTTGACGCCGCCGACGCGCAGCCACTCGTCGCCTTCGCCCATCTCGATGCCCGACTGCAGCAGCGTCGGCGCGGTGGCATCCATGTTGATGGCGTTGCTCATCAGGACGTTCAGCCGCATGGTGAGCTGGCCGCGCTTCTGGATCCCCTGCAGCATGCGGTAATCGTCGATCGAGACGCCGGGATGCCGCACCGTCGTGAGGCCGGCCGCGTTGAGCTTCTTGTAGTCGGCGACCCGGGCCGCGAGCTGGTCGTTCGGCGTGCGAATCGCCGGAGGCAGCCGCACGAGCGCTCGCGCGGTATCCACGAGCTCGCCGTTCAACCGGCCGTCCGCGTAGCGCGTGATGCGCCCGCCCGGAGGCACGTCGGTCTTGTCGGTGATGTTCGATCGCGCCAGCGCCGCCGAGTTCATGATGTATTCGTGGCCGCCGCGCACGAGGATCACGGGGTTGTCGGGCGCGATGCGATCGAGATCGTCGCGCAGCGGCAGGCGCTGCTCCTTGAGCTGCGCTTCGTGCCAGTCGCTGTTGGAGAGGATCACGTCGCCGGGCTGCAACGTCTTCACGCGCATGGCGAGGGCGGCGGCGACATCCGCCAGCGATCGCGCGCGCGACAAGTCGACCCCGGGCCCGCCGCCGGCGCCGTGCAGGTGGTTGTCCATCAGGCCCGGGATCACCGAGCGGCCCTTGAGATCGATCAGCCGGGTGGCGGGGCCGGCGATCGCCCGCATCTGGTCGCTGTTGCCGACCGCCAGGAAGCGATCACCGGCGATGGCCAACGCTTCGGTGACGAGGAACGAGGCGTCCACCGTGATCACGTTGCCGTTGTAGAGAACGAAGTCCGGTTGCGGCGGGCGCGGCAGCAGCGACGCCTGGCCCGCGAGCAGCGCGACGAGCGCGATCTTGTACACGCCGCAGGATACCTCCGCCTGTCGTTCGTCCCAGCAATTTCCTGGGAGTGCGAGGTCCGAACCCGTCTAGCCGGTATCCTGACCCTGTGGGCGGACCGATCGGCCCCTCGGGGGTGGATGATGCCGCGGCGCGACTAATCGTCACGCCGATCGTCGGCATTGCCATCCCGAACTTGGCCGGCATGATCGATCACTCCGCGCATTCGCTGCCCGGGCTGGCCGCCAGCTACGGCTGGTTCATCCTGATGGCCTACATCACCTGGGAGGCCAACCTTCGCCTCTACCTCAGGTTCCAGGACCGCACGGCGTGGCTGACGCGCCCGTGGCATCGTGTGCGGCTGCTCATCGGCCTCATCTGCCTGTTCACGATCCCGTTCACGATGTCGGCGTTCTGGCTGTGGGCGGCGCTGTTCGCGGATCCGATGGCGACGTGGCGATCGATTGCGATGGCGGTGGTCACGGTCGTGGCCGCGGTCACGTTCATCACGCACGTCTACGAGACGCTGTTCGTCGTGCGCGAGTGGGGCAGCGATCGCCTGCGCAACGAGTGGCTGCGGCGCGAGAACGTTGAGGCCGAGCTGATCGCGCTCAAGAGCGAGGTCAACCCGCACACGCTGTTCAACAACCTGAACGCGCTCAGCCACCTGGTCGAGGAGGGCAACCCGCGGGCGGCGGCGTTTGTCGGGGCGCTGGCCGGCAGCTACCGCTACCTTCTGCGCACGGGGTCGAAACGGCTGGTGCCGCTTGCCGACGAGCTGGCGCTGCTGGACCAGTTCCTGTCGCTGGCGACCATCCGCTACGCCGATGCGCTGGTGGTGCGCGTGCACGTGGATGCACAGGCGGCGCGGCGGTGGATGCTGCCGCCGGTGGTTTTGCCGGAACTGCTCGAAAATGCAGTGAAGCACAACGAGCTTGGAGCCGATAACCCCCTGGAGATCGAGGTGCGTCTCGAGGGCGACCGGCTGACGGTGTCCCACCAGAAGCGGCCGCGGGCGGACGCGGTGTCCTCGACCGGGGTCGGTCTCGAAAACCTGGCTCTGCGGTTCCGGCTCACCACCGGGGTGGCGGCGCGCTGGGGCGAGGGCGGAGGCCGGTTTGTGGTGACGTTACCTTTGGTGGCACACGACGGCTCAAACATTGCACAATAGAGAGTTCATGCGACGTTTGCTGTCCTCCCTCGCGTTCACCGGGGCACTGCTGTGCCCATGGATCGCGTTTGCGCAATCGCAGCCGAGCAACTGCTCGTCGACGACGTCGCAGAACCTCTGGGTGCGCGACACGCTGACCACGTACTACTTCTGGTACCAGTTCCTGCCGTCGAGCGTGAATCCGGCGAGCTTCACCTCGCCCGAGGCCTACCTCGAGGCCGTGCGCTACCGCCCGATCGACAACTACTACAGCTACATCCAGTCGGCGGCGGCCTCCGACGCCTTCTATAGCGACAGTCAGTTCATCGGTTACGGGTTTGGCCAGCAAACGACCAGCGTCGAGATTCGCGTGCTGCAGGTCTACGACGCCAGCCCCGCGCTCGAAGCCGGGCTCGCGCGCGGCGACCGGATTCTGCAAATCAACGGGCAGACGGTGGCCGCGCTGGTGGCGGCCGGCACCATCGGCAATGCGTTCGGCGCCAGCGACATCGGCGTCACCAGCGACATCGTGTTCCAGAAGCCGAACGGCGAGTTCCGGCAGGCGCGGATGGTGAAGCGGCTGGTGACGATCCCGACCGTGTCGTTGACCCGCGTGGTGGAGGTCGATGGACGCAAGGTCGGCTACCTGTTCTTTCGGAATTTCGTGCGCCCGTCGGAGGCGGCGCTCAACGAGGCGTTTGCGGCGCTACGCACCGCGGGTGCGACCGAGCTGGTCCTGGATCTCCGCTACAACGGCGGCGGGCTGGTCGACATCGCCGTGCACCTGGCCAGCCTGATCGGCGGCACGAGCACGAACGGGCAGGTGCTGCTGACCTACGTGCACAACGACAAGGTCGGCCCGACGCTGAACAAGACCACGCGTTTCACGAACCCAGACCAGGCGCTCAACCTGTCACGGCTGATCGCCATCACCACGCGGGCGTCGGCGTCGGCCAGCGAGCTGGTGATCAACGCGCTCCGGCCGTACATCCCGGTGACGGTGATCGGCGACACGACCTACGGCAAGCCCGTCGGCCAGTACGGCTTCACGTTCTGCGACAAGGTGCTGGCGGCCGTGGCGTTCTCGATCAACAACGTCAACGGCGAGGGCAGCTACTTCGACGGCATCGCACCCACGTGCACCGCCATCGACGACATCTCGCACCAGCTCGGCGATGTCGCCGAAGGATCATTCGCCGAAGCGCTGACCTATATCCGCACCGGCTCGTGCAGCTCGCGCGCGGCCGGCGCCGCCGCGGCGCTGCGGGCCCTGCCCGCGGGGCCGCGCGCGCACGGCTGGCAGTCCCTCGTCAACGCGCAGTGAGCTGGGGGCCTGACCCCTGCCTGAACTTCCCGACATCGAGCTTTACCTCCACGCCCTCCGGCCGCGGATCATCGGGCGGCCGCTGGAGCGCGTGCGGCTGGCGAGTCCATTCCTCGTGCGCTCGGTGGATCCGCCTCTCGATCGCCTTCACGGGAAGACCGTCACCGGCTTGCGCCGCCTGGGCAAGCGCATCGTCTGGGAGATGGACGACGATCTGTTTCTCGTCGTTCATTTGATGATCGCCGGCCGTTTCCGTTGGAACGAGGCGGGCGCGAAGATTCCGGGCAAGGCTGGCCTCGCGGCGTTTGATTTCACCAATGGCACCCTGTTGCTGACCGAGGCGGGATCGAAGCGGCGCGCATCGGTCTATGTCGTGAAGGGCGAGCGCGGGCTCGAGGTGCACGATCCCGGCGGGATCGACGTGCTCACCTCGAGCGTCCGGCAGTTTGGCGCGGCGCTGACGCGGGAGAATCACACGTTGAAGCGCGCGCTGACGGACCCGCACCTGCTGAGCGGCATCGGCAACGCTTACTCGGACGAGATTCTCCACGGCGCGAAACTCTCGCCCGTGCAGTTGACGAGCCGGCTGACCGCCGAAGAGGTCGCGCGGCTGCATGCGGAGGCCGTTCGACTCCTGATCAAGTGGCGAGACGATCTGATCGCCGAAACCGGCGACGCGTTTCCAGAGAAAGTGACCGCGTTTCGCGAAGGCATGACGGCGCACGGGCGCTTCGGCAAACCGTGTCCAATGTGCGGCACGCCGATCCAGCGGATCAAGTACGCATCGAACGAGGCGAACTACTGCCCGACCTGCCAGACCGGCGGCAAGCTGCTGGCGGATCGCGGCCTGTCGCGACTGCTGAAGGGCGATTGGCCGAAGTCGCTCGAGGAGCTCGAACAACACAAGATCGCCAGGAAGGGCTAGTTACGGGAGGACCGTGAAGCCCTGCTTCGAGAAGTCGGAGTCGAGCGCAAATGCACGGTTGATGTCGCGCCGCCGCATGATCTCGAAGCTCACGCAATCCACCAGGCTGAGGTCGCGACGGTTGGCGGTCAGTACCGACGCCAGCCCGGCGGCATGGACGAACTCGTCGACCCAATCCACTGTGAGGAGGGGCAGAAAGTCGGCCGTCAGCGCGCGAACGGCGTCGAGCCCCAGACGCCGTTGCGCGAGCGCGTAGGTTTCCACCATTACGTAGTTCGAGGTGATGAACCCCGCGTCTTCCTTTAGCAGCTTCCGCCACACCCGCCCACAGGCGGCGTGCTTGCCTTCGTTGGCGTCGAGCAGCGCGACGAGGGCCGACGTGTCGACGAAGACCGTCATGCGCCGAAAGCGTCGGACAGGTGATCGTCGTGCTTCGAGCCCAGATCGCGCACTGCCGACTTGAACCGGCCAATCGCCGCAATGCTTCGGGCCTTGACGGCCTCTCGATCAACCGCGCCGCGGGCGCGCAGCAGGCTGTCGACGCCGTCGCGGACCAGCCCGGCCATCGACTTGCCTTCGGCGGCGGCCAGTTCCTTCAGCGCCTGCGCCTGGACGTCCGTCAGCTGAATCTGGGTGCGGACCATGTCTGTAATCATAACATCACTCTCTCGTCTATGTAATCATGTTGGCCCCAGGGACGACGCCCTGGGGCCCTCGTGCATACCAGGGCCGCGCCGGCAGCAGCTCCAGCACGCGCAGGTCGTCCGGGGTGAGATGGCTCCTCAGCAGGGACTTGCAGTTTCAATCCGTCAATCATGGGTTCCTCCACGACCAACCTGACGCAAGGCGGGTGCCCGGCCGTGAAATGGGATTTCAGGCGAGTTCTCTGAGGCAGGCCATTCCGCCGTTGACGTTCCTTCGTACGATCGCGAGCCGACCCGTTGCAAGAACTGAGACCGCTAGCCTTCGACCTCCGCCAACTCGGGCTCGCGGGACTCGGCCGGCGGCGGCGCCGCGGCCGGATCGATCTCGCGTTCGTGTACCAGGCACGCCGTGAGGAAGTCGTGCGCCGCGCCGTCGGGGCGGGCGAGCAGTTGCTCGAGCGGCGTGCGCGCGCCTGCATCCTGCTCGCGCGTCTGCAGTCCCGGAAACGAGCCGTCG
>MELE01000062.1 GCA_001768615.1 Acidobacteria bacterium RIFCSPLOWO2_12_FULL_67_14b
TGGCGTCGTTACCAAGACCGCCCGCGGCCCACTGTCGACGCGTCAGCGACCGGACGCGGCGAGCCCCGGCCCATCCCTGACCATGGCGGCGACGAGACGGGGTTATCTGAATTCTCCCGGCACGATGCGGCCATCCTCGTAGCGTGGCGCCTGATAGGTCGTTCCCGGCGACGCGCCCTCGGTCAGACCGAGGTAACCCAGGCCGGCCGCCATCAGCGCGAAACCGGCAACCACGAGCCAAAACCACGGTCCCTCGGCCAAGCGGGCGATCAGTTTCTCCCGACTCGCCCCGCGCTTCTCGGTGAGCACGATCCAGGCGACGAAGACCACGGTCGGCAGCACCAGGGGCAGGACGTACTGGAGCAGGATCCGGCTCATGGTCGGATCAGGACCTGATAAAGATTCATCAGCATGCCGGCGGTCGCCCCCCAGATGTAGTGCTCGCCATAAGGCATGGCGTAGAACAGGCGCTGCCTGCCTTGGTGCGTGCGGCTGTGACGGTGGTGGTTGGTGGGATCGAGGAAAAAGGCGAGCGGAACCTCGAACACCATGTCCACCTCGAACGGGTCGAGTCGGAGCGTGAATGAAGGCTCGACGAGCCCCACCACCGGCGTGATGTGGAAGCGGGTGCGGGTCAGATAGTCGTCCAACCGGCCGAGCACCGTCACGTGGCGCGGTTTGAGACCGATCTCCTCGATCGTCTCGCGCAGTGCCGCCTGCTCGGGCGAGCCGTCGCCCGCCTCGATACGACCGCCGGGGAAGCTGATCTGACCGGCGTGGTTGGCGAGGTGGGCCGTGCGCCGGGTCAGAAGCACGGTCAGTCCTGCGGCGCGGTCGACGATCGGGACCAGGACCGCGGCCGGGGTCAGCGGCGGCTCGGGATGGGTTCCCGGATTGAGGTCGTGGTCACCGCGCGAACGGCCCTGGCGGCAAGATCCGCCCGCCGACGCCGCGCCGCAGACGGCTTCGAAGCGGGCGATCAGCCACTCCCGGCACAAGGGTCCCAATCCTAGGTGATCCTGCCGATGGGAAAGAAGGTTCCCGCGCTCCATGCTCCGCACACTTTCTTGTTACCGTGCGTCTCTTCCACGCCCCGACGGACGAGTTCATAATACACGGATCGGGCGATCCGAGCCCCGATTCGCGGGCGAACCGTGACATAGGGCACGGACTCGTCGGTTGGAGGCCACATCGCCACGTGGATCGGATGGAAAGGATCGGAGGTGACGATCTCGTCGACGTCGATGCGGAAGCTCGACACTTGGTCGCGGCCGAGTTCGGTCGCAATCAGCTCGACGGCGATGAAGGGTGCGTCCTCGACCCGGAACCGTCCCATCTCGGCCGGCGTCACCAGCCGCAACCGGTCCTCCCTATCGGCGCTGAGGGCGGACGCGAACACGCAGACCAACTCTTTGCGGCGAATGGGCGAACCGTCATGATACCATGTGCCGTTACGGTCGATGTGAATGGCAAGGTCGCCGCTGTTGATGCATCCCTTCGGGGGCGGGCGTTCGCTCCCGCCCGTAGGCCCGGTCCCGCGCCTTCGGTCGGCGATCAAGCTCCCGTTCTCCATCGGCTGTCTTGAACCCTGTTTCCATCCCCGAGCGCGGAGGCGTCGTCGTGACCACCACCGTTGATGACCGCAACACTATAAAGCCCTCGGACCGGCTTATCGATGCCATCGATAATCTCGGCCGGCAACTAGCCAAGGTGCGCAAGGGGATCGGCAGCGTAATCTTCGGCCAGCGCCAAGTGGTCGAGGAGACGTTGATTACCCTGTTGGCCGGCGGGCACGTCCTGTTGATCGGGGTGCCGGGACTGGGCAAGACACGCCTGGTGGAGACGCTGGCCACCGTGTTCGGCCTCGAGGAGCGGCGGGTCCAGTTCACGCCGGACCTGATGCCGGCCGATATCCTGGGCTCGGAGGTGCTGGAGGAATCCGAGACCGGGAGGCGCTCGTTCCGGTTCATCCGCGGCCCCGTATTCTGCCAGCTCCTGATGGCCGACGAGATCAACCGCGCCAGCCCGCGCACCCAGTCGGCGCTGTTGCAGGCGATGCAGGAGCGGCGGGTTTCGGTGGCCGGCCAGTACCATCCTCTGCCGATTCCGTTCCACGTGCTGGCGACCCAGAACCCCCTCGAGCAGGAGGGCACCTATCCCCTGCCCGAGGCTCAGCTCGATCGCTTCTTCATGCAGGTTGACGTGAACTATCCCGACGAGGACGCCGAGCGCGAGATCCTGGTCGCGACCACCGGGGCGTCGGAGGAGACGGCCCGACAGGTGATGGATCCTGCCGACCTTCTCGAAGCGCAGAAGCTGGTCCGTCACATCCCCGTCGGCCAGAGCGTGGTCCAGGCGATCCTCAATCTGGTCCGTGCCGGGCGCCCCGAGGAAGGCGCCCTTCCCGAGGTGCGGAAACACGTTTCCTGGGGTCCGGGACCGCGGGCGAGCCAAGCGCTGATGCTGGGGGTGCGGGCGCGCGCCGTGACCGAGGGTCGGCTCGCGCCCTCGATCGACGACGTGCTCGCGCTGGCGCATCCCATCCTGCGTCACCGCATGGCGCTCAACTTCGCCGCCCGCGCCGAGGGCGTCACCATCACCTCGATCATCGATCGCCTGTGCCAGACCTTGGGCTAGACCGGAGCGCCGTCGGGTCCGCGGACCCGCGACGCAAACCTCGGAGGAATCCACGGAATCCCGGTATGCGCCAACCCGAGATCCACCACCAGGCCGAGGAACTGGCCTCGACGCTGCCGCCGCTGCTGGTCGCCGCCGACCGGGTGGCGACCACGGTCTCGCAGGGCGTTCACGGCCGCCGCCGCGTCGGCCAGGGCGAGACCTTCTGGCAGTTCCGCCGCTATCAGCCCGGCGATCCGGTGCAGATCATCGATTGGCGCCAGTCGGCCAAGTCGCAGCCGGTCTACGTGCGCGAGCACGAGTGGGAGGCGGCGCAGAGCGTGTGGCTGTGGCGGGACAGCTCGGAATCCATGCGCTACCGGTCGACCGAGTCACTGCCGACAAAGCTCCATCGCGCCAACCTGTTGGTGCTGGCGCTGGCCTCGCTCCTGGTGCGCGGCGGCGAGCACTTCACGTTGCTCGGCTCGGGTGTCGGTCCGGGAACGGGGCGGGGCATGCTGCAGCGGATGGCGGCCATGGTCGAAGACCAGCGCGGGCCCGCCACCGGCCTGCCGCCGCCGGAGCCGCTGCCGCGTTACGGCCGGGTGGTGCTGGTAGGCGACTTCCTGGCCCCGCTCGAAGCGATCAAGGAGGCGATCGAGCGGCTGGCGGGCTACGGCATTCAGGGCCATCTGCTTCAGGTCCTCGACCCGGCCGAGGAAGCCTTGCCCTTCATGGGACGTGCCCGCTTCGAAGGTATGGAGGGCGAGGGCGACGTCCTGATCGGCAAGGTGGAAGGAGTGCGCGTCGAATACCACCGGCTGTTGGCCTCGCACCGCCGTGGCCTCGAGGGCCTGGCCCAGACTGCCGGCTGGACGTTGGCCGCCCATCGCACGGACCATCCGCCCGAGGCCGCCCTTCTCGCCCTGTTCCTGGCATTGTCCATGATGCCGGGGAGGTGATGCCGTGCTGACGCTGGGGATCGTCTCCTTTGCCGTGCCCTGGGCGTTGCTGGCGCTGGCGACGCTGCCGATTCTGTGGTGGCTGCTAAGGGTGATGCCGCCGGCACCGTGGTTGGTACGGTTTCCTCCGGTCCGCCTGCTGCTGGCGTTGACCTCGCGCGAGGAGACGGCGGCCAAGTCGCCGTTGTGGCTCTTGATCCTGAGGATGGCGCTGTTGACGGTGATCATCCTTGCCGTCGCCCATCCGCTCGTCAACGCGGTCGCGCGGCTGGCCGGCGAGGGACCGGTTGTGGTGGTCGTCGACGACGGATGGGCCGCTGCCCGCAATTGGGCCGGGCGCGCCACGGCGCTGACCGATGTGCTGGATCAGGCCGAGCGGCAGCGCCGCCCCATGGTCGTGACGACCACGGCGCCCACCGGGGCCGGAGCGGACGGCGCGGCGATGTCCGCACGCATGATGACGGCAGCCGAGGCGAGGCGGGCGCTGGAGGCGCTGCAACCCAAGCCGTGGCCGACCGACCGCGAGGCACGGGTGGAGCCACTGTTGGGCCCCGATGCGCTCCCCGTCGGCCGGGCTGGCAGGGTGCTGTGGCTGAGCGATGGCCTGGGCGGGGAGGCGACGACCCAGCTTGCCGAACGACTGCGCCGTCTAGGCCCGCTCACCGTGGTCAGCGATCAGGTCGAGAACCTGGCGCTGGTCCTGCGCCCGCCGGTGGCGGACGGCGCGGCCTTGCGAATCAAGGTCGAGCGCGCTGCGACGGGGATCGAAGAACGGGTCTGGCTCAGGATGCTGGGCGAGGATGGCCGGCTCTTGGCTCGCGACGCGCTCGCCTTCGAGCGCAACGCCCGCGAGGCCGAACTCAGGCTCGATCTTCCGAACGAGCTTCGCAACCGCCTGGCGCGGATCGAGATCGAGAACCAGGGCACGGCGGGAGCGGTGGTGCTGATGGACGAGCGTTGGCGGCGGCGGCCGGTGGGGCTGGTCTCGACCCAAGGGGCGGTGGCCGAGGAGCAGCCCCTGCTGAACAATCTCTATTACCTCGAGCGGGCGTTGGAGCCCTTCACCGAGGTTCGACGCGGCACCGTGGACGAGTTGTTGCAACGGCGGCTCGCGGTCCTGGTCCTGGTGGATTCGGGACCTCTGGCGCCCGCCGAGCGGGCCAAGGTGGAGAAATGGATCGGCGATGGCGGCGTCGTGGTCCGCTTTGCCGGGCCGCGCCTGGCCCAGGAGGCGGACGATCTGCTGCCGGTGCGCCTGCGCGGCGGCGACCGCACCCTGGGCGGGAGCCTGTCATGGTCGGTGCCGGCGGCGCTGGCACCATTCCCGCCGGCAAGCCCGTTCCACGGCCTCGAGGTGCCGGCCGACGTCAAGGTGGCGCGTCAGGTCCTGGCGCAGCCGGCGCTGGACTTGGCCGAGAAGACCTGGGCCGCGCTCAGCGACGGCACGCCCCTGGTGACCGCGGCGCGTAACGGCAAGGGCTGGCTGACGCTGGTCCACACTACCGCCAACGCCGCCTGGTCCAACCTGCCGCTGTCGGGCTTGTTCGTCGAGATGCTGCAGCGCATCGTCGGCCTGAGCCAGGGCGTGGTCGGCGAAGGTACGGCGGTGTCGCTCGGGCCATTGCAGATCCTGGACGGGTTCGGTCACCTGGGCCCGGCTCCGACCCACGTGCTGGCGATCGCGGGCGAGCGGCTCGCGACCACGGTTGCCGGACCCGATCATCCGCCGGGCTACTACGGCGAAGAGGCCTCGCGCCGAGCTCTGAATCTGTCCGCTGGCCTGCCGTCGCCGCGGGCGATGGGCGGGCTCGGCCCCGAGGTCGACCGCCAGGGCTATGAAAGGGCCCAGGAGACGGACCTCAAGCCCTGGCTTCTGGTGGTTGCCTTCGTGCTCGCCATCATCGATCTGGCGGCGAGCCTCGTCTTGAGGGGCCTGTTGCGCTTTGGACGCGCGGCGGCGGCTATGGTCGCCGCGGCGACGCTGGCGGTGGGTGCGCC
>MELE01000063.1 GCA_001768615.1 Acidobacteria bacterium RIFCSPLOWO2_12_FULL_67_14b
TGATGGCGTGGCTGCCCGAACACATCCCGCCGGGCGACGAGACGACCATCGTCCACGGCGACTATCGCGTCGAGAACCTGATCTTCCACCCGACCGAGCCGCGCGTCGTCGCGGTCGTGGACTGGGAGCTGTCCACGCTCGGCCATCCCCTCGCGGATCTCGCGTACAACTGCCTCACGTTCCACCTGCCGCCCGAGGCGCTGGGTCGGGTCGAAGCCGTCGACTCGGATCGCGATGGCATGCCGGATGAGGCCGCGTACGTCGACGCGTACTGCCGCCGCACCGGCCGCACCGGCATTCCCGACTGGCACTTCTATCTCGCCTTTTCGATGTTCCGCCTGGCGAGCATCCTGCAGGGCGTCTACGCGCGCGGACTGCAGGGCAACGCAGCCTCGACGTATGCCCTGCAGCGCGGTGCGGCCGCGCAACACATCGCCGACCTCGCATGGGGGCTCGTGAGCTAGTTCGGCACCTCGCTCAGCGCTTGCCGGCGCCGATCGCGAACAGATGGCGCTCGCCACGAATGTAGATGCGCCCGTTCGCCAGGGCCGGCGACGCGTAGACCGGTTCCCCGACCGAGTTCGTCCTCAACACCTCGTGCGCGGGGCCGGCCTTGATGACGAACGTGTCGCCATCCTCGCTGGTCAGCAGCAGCCGATCGTCGAAGGCCACCGGCGAGGCGGTAAACGTCGCCGGCACCGGCACCCGGCCGCCCTCGTACAAGCGCTCGCCGGTCACGGCATCGAGGCATGTCAACAGGCCCGTGTCGGTCATCAAGTACAGGTAGCGACCATAGAGAATCGGCGACGGTACGTACGCGGTGCCCTTGTTGTAGCGCCAGACGATCGACGGCGAGTCGCTCACGTTCCCGGAGCCGCCCAGCCGAATCGCGAGCGCGCGCTTGGCCTGGCTGCCTGCCGACACGAACACCAGGCCGTGGCCGGCAACCGCGCTCGGAATCGGATGGCTCTGCGTCCCGTTGGCGCGCCACAGCTCGCGGCCCGTCGCCGGATCGTAGGCAATCACCGACTCGGCGCCCGACGTCACGAGCTCCGTGCGATCGCCGGCGCGCACCAGCAAGGGCGTGGCCCAGCTCCGGCGGTTCGTCCGTTCGGTCCGCCACATTCGTTTGCCCGTCGCGCGATCGAAGGCCGCGATGTACGATCCGGTGCCCATCTCCTGGTCGCACAGCAGGATGACGAGGTCCTCGAAGATGACCGGTGATGTACCGGGGCCGAGGCCGGCTTTGATGATGGGGCCCAGCTCGGCGCGCCACTGCAGATGGCCGTGGAAATCGTACGCGTACAGCCCCAGCGATTCGAAGAACGCGAACACCAGCCGCCCGTCGGTCGCCATCGTCGGCGAGGCGAACGTGTTCTTCCGGTGCCGATCGTCGAACATCACGCCGTCGTACGCCGTGCGCTCCCAGACGATGCGTCCGGACGTGGCATCGACCGCGAGGACCTTCAGTGTGTGGCGGTAATTCACGTCGGTCGAGTCAGGATGGACGTATCCAGGCTCGAGGTCGAACCCGGGATGCACCGGCGCTTTGCGCCCGGGCACCTGTTCGCCCTTGAGCGAGGTCGTCAGAAAGATGCGATCGCCCCAGACGATGGGCGACGAATGACCGCGGCCCGGGATCTCCGTCTTCCAGACGATGTTCGCCGACGGCGTCCACTCCGTCGGGAGGCCCGTTTCCGACGAGACGGCGAGGCCGTGCGGGCCGCGCCATTGCGGCCAGTTCGCGTCGGGGCCGACGGCGGCATCCAGCCTCAACGCTGCCAGTCCAAACGCGAGCAGCGCAATCGACGCGACGGCCCTTTGCGGCATCGAATCGGATTCTAACTCCTGAAGTGGCCGAGATCGACGGCGAGATTGTCGCTGACGTGACTTGGGGGGCTACAATGGCGCCGGCCTTGGAGGCACTCCATGAAAAAGTTGTTGATTCTTGCCCTGGCACTTGCTTCGACGATCACGCTCCACGCGCAACAACCCGGCGGCGGACGCGGAGCGCAACAGCCGCTGACGCCGGAGGAACAAGCCCTGCAGGACAAGCGGCGTGCCGCCGCGGCGTTGGCCGACGGCGTCCGGCCGATCCCGATGCTCGACACGGTGTGGATCGAAGAGCAGACGTGGATGGAAACCCGTGACTCGATCGCGGCCGGCAAGACCACCGCCATCATCGGCAGCGGCGGTGTCGAGAAGAACGGGCCCTACAACGCCAACGGCAAGCACAATTACGTGCTCCGCTCCACCTGTGATGCGATCGCCCGCAAGCTCGGCAATGCGCTCTGCGCGCCGATCATCACGATGGAGCCGGGCAACATCGAGGGACGCGGCGGCGTGGTCACGCCCGGCAGCGTCCTGATCACGCAGGACACCTACAAGGCCATCCTCCGCGACATGAGCACCAGCCTGAAGAACATGGGGTTCCGGAACATCGTCATGATCGCCGACAGCGGCAGCAACGTCACCGGCATGACGGACGTCACCAAGGAACTGAATGCGAAGTGGAACGGCAATCCCACGCGGGTGTTCTACATCACCGAGTACTACACGCAGGACATCTGGAGCTTCGACTACCTGAAGGACATCGGCATCTTCCAGAAGCCGGACACGCGGAGCGCCACCCGCTGGGACATTCACGACGACTACCACTACGAATCGCTCGTGGCCCTCACCGATCCCAGGCTGATTCGCGCCGAGCAGCGCCTCAAGGCCGGCAAGTTCGTGATCAACGAAGTCGAGATTGGCTCCATCGACAAGATGATCGCCAACGGCAGGAAGCTGCTGGAGTATCGGGCGAAGATCACGGTCGATGCCGTCAACAAGGCGATGGCGGAATGGAAGCCGCCGACGCAGCCGTAGCCGCCGCTGGCGGGTCTAAAGACCCGCCTCTACTGTGTTTTTCGGAGTTCGAGTTTCGCGACCGACTCCAGATGCACTTCGTCGGGGCCGTCGGCGAGACGCAGTGTCCGGGCCGAGGCCCAGGCGTGGGCAAGGAAGGTGTCCTGGCTCACGCCCGCGGCGCCGTGCGCCTGGATCGCGCGATCGAGGACGGCGACGGCGACGTTGGGCGCAACGACCTTGATCATCGCAATCTCCGCGCGCGCCGCCTTGTTGCCCACCGTATCCATCAGCTGTGCGGCCCGCATCGTCAGCAGCCGCGCCTGATCGATCTCGATCCGCGACTGCGCGATGTCGCGGCGGATCGTGCCCTGCTCCGCCAGCGTCTTGCCGAAGGCGACGCGCGCGCTGACGCGCCGGCACATCGTTTCGAGCGCGCGTTCGGCGACGCCGATCAACCGCATGCAATGGTGGATGCGACCCGGCCCGAGCCGCCCCTGCGCGATCTCGAAGCCGCGGCCCTCGCCGAGCAGCATGTTCGCCGCCGGCACACGCACGTTTTCGAACGTGATCTCCGCATGCCCATGCGGCGCATCGTCATACCCGAACACGGTGAGTTGGCGCGTGATGGTGACGCCGTTCGCGTCCATCGGGACCAGGATCATCGACTGCCGCTTGTGCGTGGGGGCATCAGGATTGCTCTGCCCCATGAAGATCGCAATCTGGCATCGCGGATCGCCGGCGCCGGAGATCCACCACTTGTGGCCGTTCAAGACGTAATCGCCGCCCACGCGCACGATGGTCGAGCGGATGTTGGTTGCGTCCGAAGAGGCGACGTGGGGTTCGGTCATGGCGAAACAGGATCGGATGCGGCCGTCGAGCAGCGGCTTCAGCCAGCGCTCCTGCTGCTCCGGCGAGCCATAGCGCGCCAGCACCTCCATGTTGCCGGTGTCGGGGGCCGAGCAGTTGAAAACCTCGGGACCGAAGCCGGGCACGCGGCCCATCACCTCGCAGAGCGGCGCGTATTCGAGATTGGTCAGGCCGGCGCCGTGCCCGCTCTCGGGAAGAAACAGGTTCCACAGGCCGGCCGCGCGCGCCTTGACCTTCAGCTCTTCGACAATCGCGGGCACCTGCCAGCGCTGCCGGTCGATCTGCTCGTGGTACAGCGCCTCGTTCGGGTGAATGTGCTGATCGAAAAACGCGAGCAGGCGCTCTCGCAGCTCGCGGGACTTGGGTGATGGTTCAAACGGATGCATCGGGGTGGGTATGCTATCGCTACCGGCCCTCACAATTCAAACACGAACATTCGAGCCCGGCCGCGGACGGCCAGGGTCCTGCGCTCAGTTGAGTGGAGCGAACTGTGCGGTGAAGTGCCGCAGGGTAGCTGGCGCCGTGACGATGCGGTAGCCACGGAGCGTGTCGCGCCGGGCGGCGACCGCGGCGACCACTTCGCCGACGTAGTCGATGTGCGATTGCGTGTAGACCCGGCGCGGAATCGCGAGGCGCACCAGATCCATCGCGCCCGGATGTTCGGTCCCGTCAGGACGCAGTCCGAACATCACCGTGCCGATTTCGACGCCACGGACACCGCCCTCCAGATACAACTCATTCACCAGCGCGATACCGGGATACTCAAGGGGCGGCACGTGTGGCAGGAGTGCGCGCGCGTCAATGTAGATCGCGTGGCCGCCGGGAGGCTGGACGATCGGCACACCTGCCGCGACCAGTGACTCGCCCAGGTAGGCGGTGGAGCGGATGCGGTAGTGCAGGTACGGTTCCTCGACCACTTCCTCGAGACCGCGTGCGACGGCCTCGAGATCGTACCCGGCCATCCCGCCGTAGGTGGGAAAACCTTCGGTCAGGATCAGCGCGTTGCGCGCCGCCTCTGCCCATTGCGGATCGTTCATCGCAAGGAATCCGCCGATATTGGCCAGGCCGTCTTTCTTCGCCGACATCGTGCAGCCGTCGGCGAGCGAGAACATCTCCTGCGCAATCGCTTTGGGCGTGCGGTCCTGCTGACCCGCTTCACGGATCTTGATGAACCACGCGTTTTCCGCGAACCGGCACGCGTCAAGGAAGAGCGGCTTCCTGTAGCCGTCGCACAACCGACGCACACCGCGCAGGTTCTCCAGCGACACCGGTTGTCCGCCGCCCGAGTTGTTGGTCACGGTGACCATGACCAGCGGGACGTGTTCGCCACGGGTCGCGAGCAATTGCTCCAGAGCGGCCAGGTCGACGTTGCCCTTGAACGGGTGCCGGGTTGACGGCTGCCGGCCTTCGGGGATCACGAGGTCCAGGGCCTCGGCGCCTTCCACTTCGATGTTCGCGCGAGTCGTGTCGAAGTGGTTGTTGTTCGGCACCACGTCACCGGCGTGCAGGATGGCGTGGAACAGGATGCGTTCCGCGGCCCGGCCCTGGTGCGTCGGAATGATGTGCGCAAACCCCGTCAGGTCCGCCACCACGTCACGAAATCGGTAGAACGAGCGGCTGCCGGCGTACGATTCATCCGCTTGCATGATCGCGGACCACTGGGCCGACGACATGGCGCCGGTGCCCGAGTCGGTGAGCAGGTCGATGAGCACGTCTTCGGCGTGCAGCTGAAACACGTTGAACCCGGCCCCGGTCAGCCGGGCGTCACGTTCCGCACGCGTCGTGAACTTGACGGCTTCGACCGACTTGATGCGGAAGGGTTCGATCGTGGTCCGGAAGGGCACAGTCTTCTATTGTATTCAACGGCGGCAGCGGTTCACACGCCTCGAGCCGCCTCGGCGCGCAGCGTGGTGTAGAGCACCTTGCCCACCGTGGACTTCGGCAGGCTCGCGCGGATCTCGATGGTGCGCGGCCGCTTGAACTCGGCCAGGCAGGAGGCGCAGTGCGCCTTGAGTTCCTCGACCGTCGCCGCCTGGTTTGGTTTGAGCACGACCACGGCCTTCACGACCTCGCCATGATAGCCGTGGGGCACGCCAATCGCCGCCGCCTCCATGACCGCCGGGTGTTTATAGAGCGCGCCCTCGACCTCGGACGGATAGACGTTGAACCCGTCCACGATCATCATGTCCTTCTTGCGCTGCACGATGTAGCAGTAGCCGTCCTCGTCCATGCGCGCCACGTCGCCGGTGTGCAGCCACACGACGCCGTCGGCGTCGGTCCGGAGGGCGATGGCGGTTTCATCCGGCCGGTTCCAGTAGCCCTTCATGACCTGCGGGCCCGAGATGCAGAGCTCGCCTTCCGCGCCCGCCGCCACCTCGCGCGTCCCGGTGTCGAGATCGACGATCTTGAGGTCGGTGTCGGGCAGCGGCAGGCCAATGCTGCCCGGGCGCCGGCGCGACAAGTGCGGCGTCGAGTGCGTCACGGGCGAGGCCTCCGACAACCCGTAGCCTTCGTTGAGCGTCACGTTGACGGCGCGCTCGAATTTCTCCAGCACCTCCACGGGCAGCGGCGCCGATCCGCTGTTGTAGGTGCACACGCGATCGAGGTGGAACTCCCGCAGCCGCGGATGGTTGAGCAGCGACACGAAGATCGTCGGTACGGCCGGGAAGTACGTCGGCTGGTAGTCGCGCAGCGCCGCCAGCACGACTTCGACGTCGTACTTCGGGATCTGGATTTGCCGCGCGCCGAGCCAGACGCCCAGCATCAGGCCGACCGTCAGGCCGTAGATGTGGAAGTACGGAATGACGAGCAGGAACTTGTCACGGCCCCGCTCGACGCTCCGGTGATGCCACAACTCGGTCTGGATCGCGTTGGCAAAGATGTTCCGGTGCGTCAGCATCGCCGCCTTCGGCACGCCCGTGGTGCCGCCGGTGTACTGCAGCACCGCCACGTCCGTGTCCGCATCGATCGGCACGCGCGGCAGATCGATCGTGACGGCGGCGGCGATCAGGTCGGCCAGCCGAGCGACCCCGGTGGCCGCGGCCGGCGGCACGGCCGCCGGCGAATACTCGGCCATCGACGTGATGACGATGGTCTCGAGAGAGCCCGGCTGCAATGCCATCACCGACGGCGCCAGCACATCCAATGTCAACACCATCCGGACCCCCGAGTCGCTCAGGATGAACGTGACTTCGGGCGCGGTGTACGCGGGGTTGATGTTGACGACGATGGCGCCGAGGCGCAGCACGGCGAACACGCCAATCACATACTGCGGGCAGTTCGGCAGCATGATGCCGACGCGGTCGCCCTTCGCGATCCCATGCGCAGCGAGCGCCGTGGCCAGCCGATCGACCTTCTCCTTGATCTCGCCAAAGGTCAGATCGGCGCCCAGGAATGTCGTCGCCGGCAGCTCAGGACAAACGGCGGCAGTGCGGCGCAGAATCTCGTAGAGGGACCGGCGCGGATAGTTGGTGTGCGCCGGCACCCAATAGTCGTAATGATCCAGCCACGGCCGCGTTCTGCCTTCTGCCTTCTGCCTTCTGCCTTGCATTGAGTTACGCGATGGTGCGGCCGCCGTCGACGATGATGGTCTGGCCGGTAATGTAGTTGGAGGCGTCGGCGGCGAGAAACACCGCGACCCCCTTGAGCTCGCCGGCGGCGCCGACGCGGGGAATCGGGCTGGTCGCCTTGATCTGCGG
>MELE01000064.1 GCA_001768615.1 Acidobacteria bacterium RIFCSPLOWO2_12_FULL_67_14b
AGCCCCGATCCACCGATAATGACCATGCCCCAGAACACGGCCCAGTAGTCGAACTTCTCCCAATACGTGTAGCGATCGAACCGCGGACGGTCGGCCTGGCCGACGAACCACTTGACGTGCTGCCAGATCTGCACCGCGTCACGTGGCTGCGGCACCATCGACGTCGGCCCCCACAACAGCCCGTGTTCCTTGCGCCCGACCAGACGCCAGGCGACCTCGGCGACATGGCCCGCGAAGAGCAGCAGCAGCAGCGCCGCGAAAAACCGATGCGCGACTCCGGCCGCCTGAATGCCGCCGAGTGCGCTCGCCAGCGTGTGCGCCCACGCGCGGTGGCTGAACAACAGCGGCAGCCCCGTCGTCGCCAGTCCAAGGAAGCTGGTGAACAGCACGAGGTGCATCCCGCGCTGGTACGGCTTGAACCGGACGATGTGGCGCGCGGCGGGCGTCATGAGGCGGTGTCCCCTCCGGCGGCGGCCGCCGCGCGCAGCTCACGGCGCGCCTTGTACGACCGCGGGAACCAGAGCAGCGTGTGCACTCCGAAGGTCGCGAAGACACCGAACAGCAGGACCTTCATGATCCGGTAGGTCCAATACACCGCCGCGCTTCGAGACGGATCGAGTTTGTCGGCGTGCGGGTCGTACTTGACGAATGCCTCGGTCGCCTGCGCGTGACATTGCCGGCAGGTGTTCACCAGATTCTGCGGCGAGACCGTCGACGCGGTGTTGCTCGCCGGCAGAATCACGTGATGGTCGTGACAGTCGCTGCACGTCGCCGTGCGCGCGGAACCCAGCGCGGTCCGCTGACCGTGAAAGTTGTCGCGGTACGACGAGATCCGGGCGAGGTGGCAGGTGCCACATTCGTCGATCACCGACAGGCGCCAAGTATCGGTGTCGCCGCGTTGAATGCGATGCGCGGTATGGCAGTCGGAACACACGGCGGCCGCCGAGTTGCCGGGGCCAAGCGGCTGCGCGTGCACGCTTTTCGCGTACAGCGGCTCGATGCCTTCGTGGCACTTCGTGCAGGTGCCGGCGATCTTCCCGCGATGGACGGAGCTTTCGGGGTCGCCCTTGCGCTGTATGTCGTGGGTGCCGTGGCACGTGCTGCAGCGGGGCGCCACAGCCAGGCCGGCCTTCGCCACCGCGCGCCCGTGCACGCTGTCGTCGTAATTGCTGCCTTGCTGTCCGTGGCACGTCCCGCACGACACCTTCTGCAGCTTCTCGGGGTGCGGCCACTCGCTGGTCTTCGCCAGGTCGGCGTGGCAACTCACGCAGGCGATCGTACTGTGAGTGGATTTGCCGAACACCTCCGGCGCCACGGCGATGCTCGAACCGTCGGCCCGCGTCGCGGTGCTGTCACCGTGACACGCCAGGCAGTCGTCGTTGGCGGGCGCCGTTGGCGTTTGCGCCGCGGCCGGGCCCGCTGCCGCCAGCAGCAGGCAGACGACGAGCGCTCCACTCCCGAATACGAACCGTGCCGACATCGTCGCCTATTTTGCGAGCGACTTCATGTAGCCGACGAGCGCATCCAGATCGGCCTTCGGCAGATTGGGATACGCCTTCATCGCGGGCTTCGCGGTCGACTTGGCCTTCGTCGCGGCGTCGGCGGGGGCGACGATCCACTCCCGGATCTGATCCGCGCTGAGCTTGGCGCCGACTTTGTCGAGCGGCAGCTTCTTGTTGCCCTGCCCCGCGATCGAATGGCAGATCGAGCACTTCTGCGCCGCGTAGACCTTGATACCAGCCTCCGTTTGCGCGAGTGCCGGACCGGCCGACAGTAACAGGGTGCCGCCGAGAACCGTCAGCGTGATTGAGCAGAACCGATACATGTGGCCTCCGAAACAGTGAGCGACATTCGCCGCCGCCGCCGGCTATTTCTTCTTCTTGGACTGCAGGAAGCCGACCAGGGCGTCGAGGTCTTCCTTCGGAAGATTGGGAAACGCCTTCATCGCCGGCTTGCGCTCGGCCTTGACCTTGGCCGCCATCTCCGCAGGCGTGACGATCCACTGCCGGATCTCCTCGGCCTTGAGTTTCGATCCGACCTCATCCAGCGCGCCCTTGGCGTTGCCCTTGCCGTCCAGGGCGTGGCACAGCGAGCACTTCTGCGCCGCAAACACCGCCGCGCCCTTGTCCAGATTCTGGGCATTGGCGCCAATGGCCGACGCAAACAGCGCCAACATCACGAAACCGCACACACGATTTACGAAACGCATATTTTCCCCCGGCTATGATTTCTTCTTCGATTGCAGGAATGCGACCAACGCGTCGAGATCTTCCTTCGGCAGATTCGGATAGGCGCGCATGGCCGGCTTGCGCAGGGCTTTGGTCTTGGCCGTCATCTCCGCGGGGTTGACGATCCACTGCCGCATCTCGTCGCCCTTGAGTTTCGACCCCACCCCGTCGAGCGGCCCCTTGGCCTGGCCTTTGCCGTCGAGCGCGTGGCACATCGAGCACTTCTGCGCGGCGTAGACCGTCGCGCCCTTGTCGGCCGCTTGCGCGGGCGCGGGCGCGGCCTGCGCGGCCGAGGTGCCGATGCCACCCGCGAAGATCGCCAACACCACGAACCCGCTTACCCGAGACAGTCGAGTCATCGCGTTACCCGCCTCCGCTTCTCAAGATATCCCTAGAATCATGGCTTTTCGGCCGAACGGATGTTCCGTTCTGCACAGTCCGGTGCAAAGATCCCGCCGCCCTTGGCTTGAGGGGATTTGGGGGCCAAACGCGCCCAATAGTGGAATTTTCCCCGGCCCGGCGGGAGAATCCCCGGTGGGGTTTGTGATACAGGATAGCGCCTGGACATCAGAGCCCTTCGTCACAACACCACCCTGATTGCGGCCTTCTGCGTGGCGGCCATCGCCACGCACCTCGTGTTGCGATTCGGCCTCCACTCGAGCGCGACGAAAGCGGACCTGCCGTTGCTGGCGACCATCACGCTCGGTGGAGCGCCGTTGCTCTACGACCTGTTGCGGAAGTTCCTCCGCCGGGAGTTCGGTTCGGATCTACTGGGCGGCATCTCGATTCTCACGTCGGTCTGGCTGGGGGAATACCTGGCGGGCTCGATCATCGTGCTGATGCTTTCGGGCGGCGAGGCGCTCGAGAGTTACGCCCTGCGCAGCGCCTCGTCCGTGCTGGCCGCGCTGGCCAAGCGAATGCCGACGGTGGCGCATCGGAAATCAGGCGACGGGATCCTGGACGTCGCCCTTCAGGAGGTGGCGGTCGGGGACACGCTGGTGATCTATCCACACGAGACGTGTCCGGTTGATGGCGTGGTGCTCGACGGCCACGGCGTGATGGACGAGTCGTACCTCACCGGAGAGCCGTTCGAAATCACCAAGACCTCCGGCTCGAAGGTGCTCTCGGGCGCGATCAACGGCGAGTCGGCCCTCACGATTCGCACTACGTTGCGCGCCGCCGATTCCCGCTACGCCAAGATCATGGAAGTGATGCGCGAGTCCGAGCAGACGCGGCCCCATCTGCGCCGGCTGGGCGATCGCCTCGGCGCGGTCTACACGCCCGTGGCGCTCACGCTCGCGGGCCTGGCGTGGGCGGCGAGCGGCGACCCCACGCGATTCCTCGCCGTGCTGGTGATTGCCACGCCGTGCCCGCTGCTGATCGCCATCCCGGTGGCGATCATCGGTTCGATCTCGTTGTGCGCGCGCCGGGCCATCATCGTGAAGAGCCCCGTGGTGCTGGAACAGATTGCCACGTGCCGCACCGCGATCTTCGACAAGACCGGCACGCTCACGTACGGCGAGCCCACGCTTACCGACCTGGTGGTGGCGCCCGGCTTTGCGCGCCAGGACGTGCTGACGCTCACCGCGAGCCTCGAGCGCTACTCGAAACATCCCCTGGCGCGCGCCCTGCTCGCCGCCGCCGCGGACGAGCGGGTGTCGCTGCTGGAAGCGGCCGAGGTGATCGAGCCGCCGGGCGAGGGGCTTCGCGGCGTCGTCACCGGACGCTCCGTGCTGATCACCGGCCGGCCGAAGCTGGTTGCGCACGATGCGGCGGCCGCCGCGACGCTTCCCGCTGCGGGCGGCGGGCTGGAGTGCGTCGTGCTGATCGACCATCGCTACGCGGCCACCCTTCGCTTTCGCGATGCGCCGCGCCCCGAGAGCCGATCGTTCGTGCAGCACCTCGGCCCGAAGCATCAGTTCCAGCGGACGATGATCGTTTCCGGCGATCGGGAATCGGAAGTGCGCTACCTCGCCGAGCAGGTGGGCATCAGCGAGGTGCACGCCGAGCAGAGTCCCGAGCAGAAGCTCGCGCGCGTCAGGACGGAGACGGCGGCGGCCAACACGCTGTATGTCGGCGACGGCATCAACGACGCGCCGGCGATGATGGCGGCCACGGTGGGCATGGCGATCGGGGAGAACAGCGACGTGACCACCGAAGCGGCGGGCGTCGTCGTGCTGGAGAACTCGCTGAAGAAGGTCGACGAATTCATGCACATCAGCCGGCGCATGCGATCGATCGCGCTGCAGAGCGCCGTGGGCGGCATGGCGCTCAGCATCGCGGGGATGGGCGTGGCCGCGGCGGGCTACCTCACGCCGGTCGGCGGCGCGATCAGCCAGGAGGCGATCGACGTGCTGGCCCTCCTCAACGCGCTCCGCGCGGCGTTCCCGCCCTCGCTCATCCACGATTTCTGAGCGCGTGATGACCCGCCCGGGCCCTCGGGGCCTCGGGCGACGGCCGTTGGCATCGGTGTTGCCTAAGCAAGTGAGGGGCATAGACACGCATGACTCACATGCGCCGTTACAGCGAGATTGTCAGCGTCCTCGTCAGGTACGGCTTCGTCGACGTCGTGCGCGCGCTGCACCTGACGCCATACCTCGCGGCCGGGCGGCGCGTGCTGACCGCCGCCGGCCGGAGCGGGCATCCCGAGCTCAGCCGCCCGCAACGGCTCCGCCTGGCGTGCGAGTCGCTGGGGCCGACGTTCATCAAGTTCGGCCAGGCCCTGAGCACCCGCGCCGATCTCATGCCGCCGGAGGTTGTCGAGGAACTCGCGCTCTTGCAGGATTCCCTGCCCACGCTCGGGCCCGGCGTGGCGGAAGCCGCGATCGAAGAGGCGTTCGCGCGCCCGGTCGGCGAGCTGTTCGCGGAGTTCAATCCGGTGCCGCTCGCGACCGCCTCGATCGCCCAGGTCCACACGGCGACGCTCCATTCCGGCGACATCGTCGCCGTCAAGGTCCGGCGGCCCGGCATCCACGCGTTGATCGAGGCCGACATCGCCATCCTGGCCGACCTGGCCCGGCTGGCCGAGCGGTATCTCCCCGATGGGAAGCTGTTCAGCCTGCCTGAGCTGGTGGACGAGTTCGCCCGGACGATCCGACGCGAGCAGGACCTCGCCCGCGAGGGCCGGATCATCGAGCGGGTGGCCTCGCAGTTTGCCGGCGATCCCACCGTGCGCTATCCGGCGATTCACTGGCCGCTGACGAGAGCGGCCGTGCTCACAATGGAGTTCCTGGACGGCGTGAAGGTGTCGGAGGTCGGCACCGACGCCGCGCCCGGACTGGATCCGAAGGTGGTCGCGCGCCGCGGCGCCGACGCCGTGCTCAGACAGATCCTCGTGCACGGGCTGTTTCACGCGGACCCGCATCCCGGTAACATTCTCGTGATGCCGGACAACGTGGTGGCCTTCATCGATTTCGGCATCGTCGGACGCGTCAATCTGCAAATGCGCATACGGCTCGCCAACACGATTCTCGCCATCGGCCGGCACGACGCCGAGCGGCTCGCCGACATCGCGGTGGCGCTGGCGACGCCGCTGCAGCCGGTGCAAATGGCGGAACTGGCGCGCGACATCGAGGAGATGCTCGACGTCTACGGCGGCGTGTCGATCGGCGACCTCTCGATGGGGCAGGTGTTCAAGTCGATCATGGCCGCGATGTCCAGGCACCGGCTGAAGCTGCCCGCCGACATCCTGCTCCTGATCAAGTCCCTCAGCACCATTGAAGGCGTCGGCCGCCAGATCGATCCGTCGTTCAAGATCGTCGAATATGCCACGCCTCATGTCGAGCGACTGGTCGCCGAGCGGCACAACCCTCGCGCCCTGGCAGCCCGCACGGCCGGCGCCGGCCGCGAGGTGTTGAGCGCGCTGCGGACCCTCCCGGGCAACCTCGCGGAGATCACGCGAAAGGCGCGGACCGAGGGCTTGCAGATCCAATTCGTCCACCGCAATCTGGACTACTTCATCCGCGAGATGGATCGCTCGAGCAATCGGCTCAGCTTTGCGGTCGTGATTGGGGCGATCGTCATCGGCTCGTCGGTGATGGTGCACGCCGCGGTGGGGCCCCTCGCATTTGGGCTCCCGGTGTTCGGGCTGGCGGGCTTCCTGACCGCCGGCTTCCTCGGCATCGGCCTGGCCATTGGCATCCTGCGATCGGGGCGCCTGTGATGTCCCACACCGCGCGCGAATCACATCGGACCGAACGCATCGGGCGGCGCCGGCGTCGAGCGCGTCGATGACCATCGCCGGGGCGTCGCTGGTGTGCCTGTTCGGACAGGCGGTCTAATTGCGGAATAGCCGTCAGCCTCCAGCCGTCGGCCCAGCAGCTGACGCTCGATGGCTGACGGCCGATGGCCGAAGGCGCCCCGGTGACCCAAGTGCCCGCCGGGGCCCGCCGAGGTTAGCCCGGTCGCGCGTTACCGTCGCGCCGCGCCGCCTCTCGGCAGCAGCAGCATCATCTTCGTCACACCTTCGTCGACCTGTTTCTCCAGGCGTGGCTGGTTGTCGATGACGCCCGTCATCGTGTCTTGCGCCCACCCGCGCCAGATCAGCTTGTTGGTGCGGGCGTCCACGAGGTCGATCACGAGCGTGCCCTGCTCGTACTCGACGACGCGATCGCCGCCGTAGGTGTAGCCGTATTCGCGGTCGGCTTCAAAGACGTCGAGCTTCTGATGCACGCTGGCGTGATAGTGGATCAGCACGTCGGGCTTTTCGCCGTTAACCCGCTCGTAGCCCTTGGCCGCCATCTTCTTCTCGACCGTGCCCTGCAGGTAGTCGCGGAAGAACGGATTGTTGTCGAGGCGCGGGTCGCCGACGGGCAGCTTGTCGGGTGCGCCCCAATCGTAGGTCCGGTAGTCGGTGAAGTTGATTCCGCGTTCGATGTGCGAACTGACGGTCATCGTGGCGCAGCCCGCCACGGCCAGTGCGGCAGTGAGAATGATGAAGCCAGGTATCGTGCGCATGGTGTCAAACCTTGGTGCCGGGCTATCGGGCCCGCGCGATCCGCGCGCACCGCTTGAACTCAGGCAACGCGTCTACCTGTCCTCCTGCGAAGGTGATGCCAACCGGCCGGGGGTCAGTAGCCGGCGTGGGTCCGAGCGTATCGTCCGTGCGGATCGCGATGCAGGTAGCCGGCGCCCACGAGTGTGTCCAGCACGCGCGAGCACGTGTCGGAGTCGAGCGACCACAAACGCCTGGCCTGCTCGGCGCTCAGCCGGAGCCCCGGCATTTCGCTGTACTCGCCGCGAATGCGGCGCTCCAGTTCCCGATCCGGAGGCGGTTGAAACACGTAGACCGTGCAGGCTTCACACTCGTGCAATGCCATCTCACTCTCCTGAACTCATGCGTTAGCGTTTGACGGTCGCGACCGTCCCAACCGCATCTTGAAGCACGCCCGCGACGACATCGTTACGCGCGTCGCGCAGCACGAGGTCGTTGCCGATCAGCCGATACTCGAGCGGGCCGGGAAGGGCGGGAAGCGCGCTTGCGAGCACTTGTGGAAACTGGAACAGTTCGTCGGCCGGGAACGGTTCGAGCACCGCGGGCGGGTGCAGCGAACCGGCGCTGCCGACGCCCCGGACGGCCGTCGCGGCGCCTTGCTCGTCCAGCGCCTTCGCGATCAGTTGCCTGAAGACCATCGCCACCGGCAAGGTGAAGATCCGCGGGGGGGTCGCAACCGCCGCATGGGCGGGATCGAGGCAGGTCAGCTGCAGCGTGTAGCTTGCGACCTGGTGTTCGAAGTCGCGAAGCACCTGCGCCTGTTCTTCGATCGTTTGAGCGGCCGCGCCGCCGTGCACGAGCACAATCCCCAACAAGCCGATGGCGATGGAACGCATGAAACGTCGTCTCCCCTCTGAAGGACATTCACACCAGAGCATCGTTCGTGCCAGCGGTGGCCGGCCGGATTCCCCCCGGCCGGGCCATTTCCGCGCCCGAAACCGGCCTGGCCGCGTGAGGAAAACTCCCCACGGGTGCGGGAGTTTCCACGCGGGCGCCTCGCTGGCGCGCTTCGGCGGCGTTACCTGGCCCGGTCGCCCAGGTCGGCCATCTGCGCGGGTGGGGAATCTGCATGATCGGTCCGGAGGATCGTTCGTGCCACCGTCCGACCGGCCCCGACTTTGCAGTGTTCGCGTTCGGGCACCTCTTCAAGGAGCACACGCGATGAGAGTCCACGAAGTGATGAGCAAGGCCGTCGAAACCGTGAAGGCGAAGGTGGCCGCGTCGGAGGCCAAGACGCGCATGCGACAGCGACACGTTCATCACCTCGTCGTCACCGACGGCCTCGAACTGGCGGGGATCGTGTCGGAACGCGACCTCGGCGGGCCCAAGCTGCCGAAGGCGCTGGGCAAATGGACCGTGGCGGATCTGATGACCAGCCCGGTGGTGACGGTCACGACCAGGACGCCGCTGCGGCGGGCCGCGGCCCTCATGAAGGGGCGTTCGCTCGGATCGCTCGTGGTGACCTCGGCGAATGGCAAGGTCGCCGGTATCGTGACCGTTTCCGACCTGCTGGATCTGATCGCCCGCACGCCGGAGCACCGCTCGAACCGCGCGCTCCGCCGCGTGCGCGATCGGGAGGCGTGGGGGGAGCAGTGATCCTCCTGCGGGTCGCGGCGCCCCGCCCGAGCCCGCGCGACCAACGGCGGCTCGCCCTGCGCGATGCCGCCGTGCGGGCCGAACACCGCCGGCAGCGGCCGGGCCTCTGGTCGTACGCAAGGAGCGGCGATGCGCCGACGCTGCTGACCGCTCCGCTGGTCTATTCCGTCGTGATCCCGCTCGTCGTGCTGGACCTGTGGGTCGGCCTATATCAGGCGGTGTGTTTTCGCGCCTGGGGCATCGAGCGCGTCCGCCGCCGGCCGTACGTCGCCATCGATCGCCACAAACTCGCGTACCTGAACGCCATCGAAAAGGCCCATTGCCTGTTCTGCAGTTATGCCAATGGCGTGATCGGGTTCGTTCGCGAAGTGGCCGCGCGCTCGGAACAGTACTGGTGCCCCATCCGCCATGCGCGGCGCACTCGGCAGCCGCACGAGCGGTATGCAGCTTTTGCCGGCTACGGTGACGCTGCCGCCTACCGCCGCGACCTTCCCCGCCTACGCGTCGCGCTGCGGAAGTAGGAGCAGCGGCTCATCTGTGCTATTCGTTAGTCGGAGATGAACGAACCCACGAACGATCCGGCTGCCGGTCAGCCGGCCCGGATCGCCGAGGCCCGCTGGCGGGCCGTCATCGATGCCGCCGTTGATGGCATCATCGTGATCGACGGCGCCGGCACCATCGAGGTGTTCAATCGCGCGGCGCAGCAGATGTTCGGCCACGGCGAGGCGGAGACGATCGGATGCAATGTAAGCGTGTTGATGGCCGAGCCCGATCGCTCGCGGCACGACGGCTACATCAGGCACCATCTCGACACCGGCGAGCGCCGGGTCATCGGCATCGGCCGCGCCGTAACCGGGCTCCGTCGTGACGGCACGGTGTTTCCCCTTCGCCTCTCGCTCGGCGAAATGGACATCGACGGGCAGAAGCACTTCGTCGGGATCCTCCACGACCTCTCGCAGCGGACCGAGCTCGAGGCCCGCCTCCGCGAAGCGACGGCGCTCGCGCGGATCGGCGAGATGGCGGCGGTCATCGCCCACGAAGTCAAGAACCCGCTGGCCGCGGTCCGGGGCGCCATCCAGGTCGTCGGCGGGCGGCTGCCGGCCGGCACCACGGATGCCGCCATCGTCAAGGAGATCATCGCCCGCCTCGATGGACTGAACGATCTGATCCAGGACCTGCTCGTGTTTGCGCGTCCACCCAAACCGAAGGTGCGGCCGACGGACATGCGCCGCCTGCTGTCAGGGGTGGCCAGCCTGCTCAAGCGTGACCCCGCCTTCGCCGGGCTCGAGGTGATGATGGCCGGCGAGCCGACGGCGCCGGTGCCGGCCGACGCCAACCTGCTCACGATCGCGTTCCAGAACCTCCTGATCAACGCGGCGCAGGCCATGCATGGACGAGGCGTCATTCGCGTGACGCTGTCGATGATCGACGTGTGGGTGCGCGTGGAGGTGGCCGACGAAGGCCCCGGCATTCCCGCGGAAATCATGGCCGTGCTCTTTCGTCCCTTCAAGACGACCAAGGCGCGAGGCACGGGGCTCGGCCTGGCCACGGCCAAGCGTCTGGTTGAATTGCACGGCGGCCGCATCGCCGTGTTGTCGCCCGAGGGCGGCGGCACGACCGTGACCGTCGACCTGCCGTCGGCCGAGGCGGCCACCTAGGCTTACGACGTCGTCGTGCCGCGTTCGAGCTTGAACTTCTCGATGCGGTAGCGGATCTGATCGCGATTGAGGCCGAGCAGGGTGGCGGCCTTGGTCTGGTTCCACCCGCTGCGCTCGAGGGCCTGGACCACCAGCGAGCGCTCGAGCTCTTCGAGGTTGATGCCGGCGGCCGGCAGGCCGACCTCCGTCGAGAACCCGGACTCCTGCGTCCCGAGCATCGGGAAGTGCTCTTCGCGCAACTCGGTGCCGTCGGTCAGCAGCATCGCGCGCTCGACGGCGTTGCGCAGTTCGCGGACGTTCCCGGGCCAGCCGTAGTTCTTGAGGGCCGTCAGCGCGCCGGGGCTCACCCCGCGCACCTTCTTGCGGAACTCGGTGTTGAAGCTGTCGATGTAGTGATTGAGCAGCAGCGGCACGTCTTCACGCCGATCGCGCAGCGGCGGCAGCGGTACCGCCATCACGTTGAGGCGGTAGTACAGGTCTTCGCGGAAACGGCCCTTCTTCACTTCCTCCTGCAACGACCGGTTGGTCGCGGCGATCACGCGGACATCGACCTTGACGTCGACGTTCCCGCCGACGCGCTTGAACGACTTCTCCTCGAGAAACCGCAGCAGCTTGGCCTGCAGCAGCGGCACCATTTCGCTGATCTCGTCGAGGAACACCGTGCCGCCGTCGGCCGACTCGAGCAGGCCGCGCTTCTGCCGATCGGCGCCGGTGAACGCGCCGCGCTCGTGGCCGAACAACTCGCTTTCGAGCAGCGTCTCGGGCAGCGCCGAACAGGTGATGTTCATGAACGGGCGCGAGGCGCGGCTGCTGCTGTAGTGGATCACCTTGGCGGCCAGGTCCTTGCCGCTGCCGCTTTCACCGCTCAGCAGCACCGTCGACGCGGGGCTGCCGCCGATCCGCTGCAGCATCGCCCGCACGGCCACGATCGGGGCACTCTCGCCGACGATGCTCTCGGGGCTGTACGGCTGCGCCTGGCGCGCCCGAAGCGTGCGCACCTCGCGGCGCAGCTGCGTGGTTTCGAGGGCCTTCTCGACCAGCAGCACGATCTCGTCGAGGTCGAACGGCTTGTTCGCGTAGTGGTACGCGCCGTGCTTCATCGCGTTGACCGCGGTCTCGACGCCGATGTGCGCCGTCAGCATGATGACGAGCGTGTCGGGGTCGGTTTCCTTGATCTGCTTCAAGACCGCCAGGCCGTCGGCGTCGGGCAAGGCAAAGTCCAGCAGCACGAGGTCGGCGCCCTCGCGGTGCTGGGACACGGCCTCGCTGGCGGTTGCGGCCTCGAGCGTCCGGTAGCCTTCTTCTTTCAATCGATTGACCAGCGACCACCGGATGAGCGGCTCGTCGTCGACAACCAGGATCGTCGCGTTGCGCATCAGGATGCGCCCGCCTCGCTCGCGGCCAGGACGGCCCGGCTCAGATCGGCGAGCTCGAACGGCTTGCTCAGGACATCGACCACGCCCAGGTCGAGGGCGGCGGCCACGATCTCCGGCGTGCCAAACGCGGTTATCAGGATCACGGCGACTTCCGGCTGGCGGCGGCGGATCGTTGCCAGCAATGTCAGGTCATCCATATCGGGCAGCCGCAGATCCAGCACGATCACATCGAAATGCGGCTCTGCGGTTTCGATGGCCTTGAGCGCCGAGGCCGCGTCGACTGCCTGCTCGACGGCCATGCCCAACTCGGTCAGTGTCTCGGCGACCGACCAGCGTATCAGGGCTTCGTCGTCGACGATGAGCACTTGGAGTGGGGTTTTTTCCACACGAGGGTCAAGAAACCCGCGCGGCCTTTGGGCCGGTTTCGCAGACGAATCCCGGGTTGCGCATTCAGCCCGGGTCGAGGCGGCCATCATGACCGGCCTCGTATCAAGAATCGCGCCATAAGGGGTTGCGTGACCTAGTATGGCCCAAAGCAGGCGGGTCCGTCCAAAGGCCCGCTATGGCATGGGTTGTGCTCCATGAGGCAGTGCCGGCGCGAGTGCCGGCCTATTGGTGAGGTTGTCATGGTTGTCCTGAAGAACATCCTGGTCGCGACGGATTTCAGCGATCCGTCCACCGTGGCGTTGGCCTACGGCCGGGACCTCGCCCGTTCGTACAGCGCCACGCTGCACGTGCTCCATGTCGTGGAAGACGTCACGATGCGCTACAGCCCCGAGATCGGGTTTGCGATCCCGGATCTGCAGAAAGACCTGGAGAAGGCCTCGTGGCGCGATCTCGAGGCGCTCATCACCGCCGACGACAGGACGACGCTGAAGGTCGTGCCCGTGGTTGAGACCCGCGTGAACGTGGCGAGCGGCGTCACCGACTACGCCAAGGCCAATGCCATCGACCTGATCATCGTCGGCACTCACGGCCGCGGCGCCGTCAAGCAGTTCCTGATGGGGAGCGTCGCCGAACGGGTGGTGCGGACCGCGCCGTGTCCGGTGCTCGCCGTCCGGACGAACGAGCGCGAGTTCATCGCGCCCGACGCCCTCGTGACGGCCGCCAAGGCGTGAGGCCGGTCCGTGCGCCTGGCCGCGTTCGCCCTCGACTTCGACGGCACGCTGACGCGTGACGGGCGGCTTGGCTCGGATGTGAGGGACGCGATCGCCGTGGTCCGCGACCGCGGCATCAAAGTGGTGCTCGTCACCGGGCGCCGGCTCGACGACCTGTTGAGCTCCGCCGGCAACGTGGCGTGCTTTGACGCCGTGGTGGCCGAGAACGGCGCGGTGCTGCACTTCCCCGGCCGCGAGCAGACGCTGGCGATCGCGCCGGCGCCGGCCCCCGCATTTCTCGACGAGCTGCGCCGCCGGAACATTGCGTTCGGTCTCGGCTCGAGCGTCGTGGAGACGGCCGCGACCAACGCGCCGGCGGTGATCGAGGCCATCCGCCTCCAGGAACAGCCGCTGGTGATCGTCTTCAATCGCGGCCGGCTGATGGTGCTGCCTCCGGCCGTGGCCAAGTCCACGGGCCTGCGGCGCGTCCTGTGGACGCTCCGGCTCTCGCCGCACAACACCATCGGCATCGGCGACGCCGAAAACGATCACGATCTGATCGGGACGTGCGAAGTCGGCGTGGCGGTGGCGTGGGGCAGCGCGCCGCTGCAGGCGGCGGCCGACGAGGTGATCGACGGGGACGGCCCTGCGGCGGTCGCCCGCTACCTGGTCGCGGCCGCGAGCCGGCCGCGACTGGCCGCTGGCGATCGCGCCGGCGCCGGCCCCCGCATTTCTCGACGAACTGCGCCGCCGGAACATTGCGTTCGGTCTCGGCTCGAGCGTCGTGGAGACGGCCGCGACCAACGCGCCGGCGGTGATCGAGGCCATCCGCCTCCAGGAACAGCCGCTGGTGATCGTCTTCAATCGCGGCCGGCTGATGGTGCTGCCTCCGGCCGTGGCCAAGTCCACGGGCCTGCGGCGCGTCCTGTGGACGCTCCGGCTCTCGCCGCACAACACCATCGGCATCGGCGACGCCGAAAACGATCACGATCTGATCGGGACGTGCGAAGTCGGCGTGGCGGTGGCGTGGGGCAGCGCGCCGCTGCAGGCGGCGGCCGACGAGGTGATCGACGGGGACGGCCCTGCGGCGGTCGCCCGCTACCTGGTCGCGGCCGCGAGCCGGCCGCGACTGGCGAGCGCGCGGCTCGCCCGCCGCTCGCTCCTGCTCGGCCGCGAGCACCGGGGCGACCCGGTCCGGCTCGCCATCCGGGGACGCACCATCCTGATCACGGGCGAGCCCGGCACCGGCAAGTCGTGGCTTGCGGGCCTGCTGTGCGAGCAGTTGATCCTCCAGGGCTACTCGCTGGCCATCGTCGATCCGGAAGGCGACTATGTGTCGCTGGCATCGCTGCCGGGCGTGATTCATCTGGGCGGCACCGATGGTCCGCCGTCGGCGCGCGAGCTCTCGCGCGTGTTCCAGCACCCGGACGCGAGCGTCGTGATCGACCTGTCGAAACTCGATCATCTCGAGAAGGTCGGCTACGTACGCGGCCTGATGCCCCTGCTCAACGCACTGCGGCGCCAGAACGGGCTGCCGCACAAGATCCTGCTCGACGAGGTGCATTACTTCCTTGCCGATCTCGGTGACCCGGACCTCTTCGACCCGGAACTGGCCGGCTACATCCTCGTAACCTACCGAAGCTCCACGCTGGCGCCGGCCGTCGGCGCGGCCCCGGACACGATCGCGATCGCGTTGCGCGAAACAGATCCGACCGAGATCGAGAGCATCGCGGCGACACGCTGCGAACCGGCGCTCCTCGAGTCCCTGACGGCCCTGCTGTCGGGCCTCCAGCCGAACGAGGCCCTGCTGTTGCCCGGCCCCGACGAGGCGCGGGGCGCGGTTCGCCGGTTCATTCTCGCGCCCCGCCTCACCGAGCACGTCCGGCATCGATCGAAGTACCTCGACATGCCGGTTGGAGAGGCGCACGCCTTCCGGTTCAACGGCCCCGGCCATATCGGGCCCCGCGCGCGATCGCTCAAGGAATTCACCGGCATGCTGTCGGCATTGCCGGCCGAGCGCCTGGACGGGTTCCTGGCGCGCCACGATTTCTCGCGTTGGCTGGAGGAAGTCTTCCGCGACCGGGCCCTGGCCACCCGCGTGCGGGATCTCGAAGGCCGGCGCGCGGGCGACGGTCCGCGCGATGCCGCCGCCGCGATCGCGCAGGCGATCCGCGCCCGCTACGAGACCGGCGCGACCGCCCCGCTCCGCTGACGCGGGGCCGTGTGGACCCGCACGTCGACGGCCGACACGCCTCCCGGCAGCACCTTGAGTGGATTCAGGTCGAGCTCCTGGATCTCGGGGCAGATGCCGACCAGCGCCGACACGCGGAGGATTGTGTCGCGGAACGCGGCTTCATCGGCGGACACCGCGCCGCGGAATCCGCGCAGCAACCGCACGCCCTTGAGCGACTCCACCATTTCGCGCGCGTCCCGATCCGAGAGCGGATGCAGCCGGCACGCGGAATCGGCCAGCAGGTCCACGAGCACGCCGCCGCTGCCGCACACGACCACGTGCCCGAACGTGGCGTCGTTGATGGCGCCGATCATCATTTCCGCGCCGTCCTCTACCATCTGCTGCACCAGCAGGCCATCCATCCGGTCACCCAGCAACCGGGTCAGCTCGTTCGCCGCGATGCGGACCGCCGCCTTGTCGGCAAGGCCCAGGCGGATCGCCTTGTGTTCCGTCTTGTGCAGCAGCGACGCGCCCACTGCTTTCAGCGCCACCGGGAACCCGAGCCTGACGGCGGCCTCGACGGCGTCGTCCACCGAGGCGGCCAGGTGCGATCGTGGCGTGGCGATGCCAACCGTGGCCAGCAGCGCGTTGGCCTCGACCGGGTTGAGCCATCCGCCGCCGCGCTGGAGCACGGAATCCACAATCCGCCGCGCGAGCGCGGGTTGCAGATTGCGCAGCTCCGGGACGGTGCCCGCCGGCCGCCGCCGCCATTCGGCGTACTTGGCCACGCGCGACAGCGCGATCGCGGCGGGTTCCGGAAACGAATAGCAGGGTACCGCCGCCAGCGCCGCGGGCGCCGCGTGGCTGCGCATGAACACGCCGGCGACGGGCTTGTCCCGAACGACGGCGGCGGCGCCGGCGATTGCCGCCGCCACGTCGTCTGCGTCCGTGATCAGCGGCGGAATGAAGATCACCATCGCGCTGTCGACCGCGTCGTCCTGCAGGATCAGCTGGAGTGCGCGGCCGTAGTGTCCGGGCGGCGCCGACGCGAGCATGTCAACGGGGTTCCCCACGCTCGCGGCCGGCGGCAGGAGCGCCCGCAATGCCGACTGCGTCGCCTCCGACAGCTCGGCCGACACGAGGCCGTGCGCCTGGCAGGCATCGGCCGCCAGAATGCCAGGCCCGCCCGCATTGGTGAGGATGGCCACGCGCCGGCCGCGAGGGAGCGGCTGGCGCGCGAGCAGGGACGCGACGTCGAACAGTTCGGTGACGGTGTCCGTGCGAATCACACCTGACTGGTGGAACAGGGCGTCCACGAAGTCATCGGACGAGGCGAGGGCGCCGGTGTGGGACGCGGCGGCACGGGCCCCGACCGCGGAGCGACCCGACTTCAGGGCGACGATCGGCTTGTGGCGGCTGATGCGCCGCGCGATGTGGCTGAACTTCTCCGGATTGCCGAAGCTCTCGAGATACAAGAGGATGACCGACGTGCGCGGATCGGTTTCCCAGTACTGCAGCAGGTCGTTGCCCGACACGTCCGCCTTGTTGCCGACCGACACGAAGCTCGAGATGCCGATGTTCAACTGCTTCGCGTAGTCGAGGATGGCCAGGCCGAGCGCGCCGCTCTGCGTCGACATCGCCACCGTCCCCGTGGGCGGGTACACCGGAGAGAACGTCGCGTTCAGCGAGTAGCGCGGATCGGTGTTGATGAGGCCCATGCAGTTCGGGCCGATCAGGCGGCACCCGGCATCGCGAATGCGGCGGACCAGCGCCTGCTCCCGGGCGCGGCCGTCCTCGCCGCACTCCCCAAAACCCGCGCTGATGATGCAGATGGCGCGCACGCCTTTCGCGAGGCAATCGTCGACGGCGGCGGGCACCTGGCTCGCCGGCACCACGATCACGGCAAGATCCACGGCCACCGGAATGTCCGACACGAGGCGGTATGCGGTCAATCCCTGGATGGTGCCGGCAGCGGGGTGGACCGGTATCACCGAGCCCGTGAACCCGGACGACCGCAGGTTATGGAGGATCTCCGATCCGATCTTGTGGCGCTCGCGGTTCGCACCGACCACGGCGACCACCTTGGGCTCGAAGAACGGCGAAATGGTCTGGCGCCCACGGAACAGGTCGTCGGTTTCGGGCAAACACGTCCTCCAGCCGGACACTCTTCAAGAATTGGGCCGTCCGGCCATGCCCTCCCGGGTGAATGGCTGGACGGCCGGGTTCGCCGGGGAAATTCCCGCGGCCGTGCGGAAATGTCGCGGGTTTCCAGACCGCTGGGACACGGCTCCCTGTAGATTCAGGGCGTCCGGCCGCTGGCACGGAGGTTGCCCCTGAGGATCCATCAGAGGGGACCACGACCATGACGAAGGAGATCAAGACCATCCTCGTGCCGATCGACTTCAGCGCCAACGCCGCCCGCGCGCTCGACTACGCGCAGATGCTGGCCAAGCGATTCGGCGCCGCCATTCACCTCGTGCACGTCTGCGAGGTGCCATCCATGGCGACCGCATCCATGGATGCGTATGCCATTGCCTACTCGGACTGGAGCCAGAGGCTGGGTGATGAAGCCGAACGCGAGCTCACCAGGATCGCCGCCGGCGTCCATGATGCCAAGGTCTCGACCGAAGTCCTGTTCGGCAATCCCGCGCGCTGCATTGTCACCGCCGCGACCACCAACGAGGCCGACCTGATCGTCATGGGCACACACGGCCATGGTCCGGTGATGCACGTCGTGATGGGCAACGTTGCCGAACGCGTCGTGCGGATATCGCCGTGCCCGGTGCTGACCGTACGCGAGCCGCGCGCGGCCGACTGGCACAAGGCGCAGTCGCGATCCGCGGCGGCGCTGGTGGCCGGCCTGCTGACGGCGGCGTTGCTGTTGCCGATCGGCGTGACGCGCGCCTACGCGCAGGCGCCGCAAGAGCCTACGGCCGCCGAAATGCGCCAGCGGGTCACCGGCGCCGAGGTCTACCGGACGTACTGCGCCACCTGTCACGGCCCGTCGGCCAGGGGCGACGGCCCGCTCGCGTCCTCGATGCGGCGGAAACCGCCGAACCTGACCGAGGCGGCGAAACGCAATGGCGGCCTGTACCCGTCGGAGATGATGTTTCGCACCATCGACGGCCGCCAGCCCTTGCGCGGACACGGCGGACCCGACATGCCGGTGTGGGGCGACGCGTTCTCGCGATCGCGCGATGGCGGCGACGCCAACTCGATCAAGGAGACCATCGAGTCGCTGGTGGAGTTCATTGAATCCATCCAGCTGAGACCAGTTCATTAATCCCGGCGGGCCCTTCGGTTGCCGGGGCGCCTTCGGCACTGGCGCAATTCTCGGCAATTCAAGTGAATTGCCGGGATCAGGGGGCCCGGCGCGCCATCACGCGGCGTTCTTGACCCGCATCACGTCGACAATCTGCGCCGCGCGCGCGCGGCCGAGCCCGAAGTCGGCGGCCACGTCGAACAGGAACCGGCGTTCGGAAGCTTCGAGCGTGCCGTCAACGAGGACCAGATCGGTGACGATCGCAAACGCCGCTTCCCGCAACCGGCGCGGAATGGCGCGGCTCGCCGCCGCCACCACCGGCTTGCCGCCGTGGAGCGACACCGCCGCCTTCATGTCGGCGATCACCTTTCCGACGACCTCGCCTGACTTGCGGCGAAAGCGCTTCATCGACCACATCATGTGTTGTGCCCGCGCGGCTTCTTCGGGCGAGACGTGGTGGTTGGCCTCCATGGCGCCAATCAGCAGCCCGATGAACGCCTGGTCGATCGACAGACGCGGAATGGGCTTCGGCCCGGCCTGACCACGCTTGCGTCGCTTCGTAGCCATGTCTTTCCCCTGTGGCGCGCGGCACACGCCGGTGCCCGCGCGCGGTGTTGAGAAGCAAGAAAGCAGGGATGGTGCCACCTACGGCGCGTGGCGCTGCGCAATTCGGACCGACATGGTGCTCAGCCGATCGAACAGCCGCGCCTCGCCGCGGATCGGCCACCAGTCGTACAGAAACACCTCCAGCGGCCGCCACATCGCCACCCAGCCGCCGATCAGGAGGCTCTCGCGAATGACGCCGCCGAACCGGCTCTCACCCAGCAGCCCGGCGATGAGGTTGCCGCCGACGATCGACGTGGCGAGGAAGGCGAGCCCGATGACCAGGCTCGTGCGACCGTTGCGCAACAGTTGCCTCAGCTTCTGGCGCGTCGCGCGCGCGCGCTGCTCGAAGAACACGCGCACGGCGTCTTTCAGCACCGCGACACCATCCCCGGTCGCCTCGCGATCCAGGTGAACCAGCAGCGCCAGCGGCCGGTCCTCGTGCAGCTCGCGCGCCCATCCGACGATGAAGGCCTCGGCGTTGGGGTCGAGGTCCCGCTGATGGAACGGGGTCGGGTCGAGCGAGTTGAACAACTGCTTCAGCTCCCCGACGTGCACTTCCATCAGCGAGCAATGCGGCGGCAGGTCGTCGCCGACGCCGTCCCGGGCTGCGAGCGGATCAGGATCCACGAGCGCAGGATACCTCTAGCAGGTTGCTGAAAAAGCCAGCAACCTGAAGGAAGAAGGCAGAATGCAAAAGGCAAAATCGCGAACGACGGCCAGATCCGGGACTGTTCCGCCTTTTGCCTTGTGCATTTTGCCTTCTGGCTGTCGTTTTTCAGCAGCCTGCTGGCGGAGTGCACGTTCGATTTGCCCTGGGGCCGTCGCGCAGGATGCGGAAGAATCCCCGCGCGGCGCGGGTTCTTCCCCCCCGGGGGCGGGGGCCGCCGGATGTCGCCGGCTTTCGGGGGCCGGCCTTGGAACGGGTTTGGCATTGGTATTGGCGAAGGGGGCATCATGTCTACCGCTACTCTGGCCAGAACCGACCCGCTCGTCCGCGACGCCGTGACTCAGCAGCTCGAATGGGATTCCGAGTTCGACGCCAGTTCCATCGGCGTGACCGTCAGCCACGGCGTGGTCACGCTCACCGGTTTCATCGACACCTACGCCGGAAAGCTGGCGGCCGAGCGCGCGGCCAAACGCGTGCGCGGCGTCCGCGTGGTCGCCAACGACATCCAGGTGCGCCTCAGGCTCGAGCACACCGATCCGGAGATTGCCGCCGACATCGGCGCGGTGCTGCGGCTGCGCCCCGCCATTCCAGACACCGTCCAGGCGGTCGTCCACAACGGCCGCGTCGTGCTGACCGGCACGGTGCCCACGCTGTTCGTGCGGGCGATGGCGGTCAACGCGGTCCGGCAGGTGAGCGGCGTGAAGGGGATCGACACCCACATCGTCGTGGTGCCAGCCGTCGCGATTCGCGACCTGCGACGCCGCATCGTCCGGGCGCTCCACCGCAACGCCGAAGTCGATGCGCGCGAGCTCGCGATCATCGTCGACGGATCGACCGTGACACTGGAAGGCGAGGTCGAAAGCTGGGCGGAAGTCGAAGCCGCCGAACAGGCCGTGATGCACGCCCCCGGGGTGACGGAGGTCGACAACCGGATCAAGGTGTCCCCGCACCTCGTGCCCATTCCGCTGCCCGATACCGAGATCTGCTGACATGAGCCGCGCCCTGTGTCTCGCGCTGATCGTCCTCGTCTGGTCGACCGGCGAGCGCGCCCTGGCGCAGGACACACCGTGGCGGGCGGTGCTGACCGGAGGCATCGACGAGTACGTCGTGCGCCCGGGCGACACGCTCGCGAGCGTGAGCGCGCGGTTCGGCACCGGCACCGCGACGCTGGTGCAGCTGAACAAGCTCGACCGGGCTCGTCCTCTCGTCATCGGACGCTGGCTGACGATCGACAACCGGCACATCGCGGCGATCGATCCGGGCGTCGAGATCGCGATCAACGTCGCCCAGCGCATGCTGTATTTCGTCGACGGCGATCATGTCAGGGCGTTCCCGATCGCCGTGGGCACGCGCGACTGGCCGACACCGCTCGGCGCGTTCTCCGTGGTCGAGAAGGAAGAGAACCCGACGTGGGACGTGCCCTCGTCGATTCAGGAAGAGATGCGGCTGCAAGGGCAGCCCGTCGTCACACGCATGCCGCCGTCTCCCAGGAATCCGCTGGGCGCCTATTGGATCCGGCTCTCGTTTCCGAATCTCGGCATTCACGGCACAATTGCGCCGGCGAGCGTCTACCGTTACGCCAGCCATGGCTGCATCCGTATGCATCCCGAGGATGTGGCGGCGCTGTTCGAGCGGGTCATGGTCGGCGCGGCCGGCGTGATCCGCTACCAGCCGGTGATAATTGCGATGATCGAGGGGCGGGTTTACCTGGAAGCCCATCCGGACGTCTACCGCCGGGCGCCCGATGCGGCGAACCAGGTTTTGGAGTATTCAAGGGGGTACGGATTTGCTGATCGCGTGGACTGGCCGGCCACGGTTCGCGTGATGAGGGAGCAGCGAGGCCTGGCCGTTGACGTGACGAAGGAGGACTGATGGCGTCTTCGGTATTCTCCAGCACGGCGCTGCCGCCCGCAAGGCGCGCACGGACCTGGGCGGGTCCACGGACCAGTCCCTTCGATCGCTGGTTGAGTGCGCGCGTGCAGCGCGCCATCGAGGCGGCGGCCGTGCGCCTCGAGTTGTGGGACGGCACCTCCGCCTACCGCGGGCCGGGGGCGGCCGTCGGCGACCTGGTCGCGCACGACCGGCGGACGCTGCTCGGACTGGCGATCAATCCCGAGCTGTGGTTTGGCGACGCCTATATGTCGGGCCGGCTCGAGGTGCGGGGGCCGCTCGGGCCCGTCGTCGAGGCGCTGTCGGGACTGCCGGCGCCGATGTCGACGTGGTGGGATCGCCTGCACGCGGTGCTGATGCCGCCGAACTCGCGAACCGGCGCCCGCCGCAACGTGCACCATCACTACGATCTCGGCAACGACTTCTACGCGCTGTGGCTCGACCCCGAGCTCGTCTACACGTGCGCGTACTTCGCGCATCCCGGCGCGACGCTCGAGGAGGCGCAATCGGCCAAGCACGACCGCGTCTGTCAGAAGCTGCGGCTGCGGCCGGGGGAAACGGTGGTCGAGGCCGGCTGCGGATGGGGCGCCCTGGCGCTGCACATGGCGCGCCGTTACGGCGTGCGCGTCAAGGCCTTCAACATCTCCGTCGAGCAGCTCGCCCACGCCCGCGCCCGCGCCGCCCGCGAGGGCCTGGCCGGCCGCATCGAGTTCATCGAAGACGATTACCGCAACGTGTCAGGACGCTTCGATGCGTTCGTCTCGATCGGCATGCTCGAGCACGTCGGCCTGCATCAGTTTCACGCGCTTTCGGAGGTGCTCGAGCGCGTCGTGACCCGCCACGGCGGACGCGGCCTGCTGCATTTCATCGGGCGTGATGCGCCGCGGCCCTTGAACGCCTGGATCCGGCGCCGCATTTTTCCCGGCGCCTACCCGCCCACCATCGCCGAGGTCGCAAGCCGGGTCCTGGCGCCGGCCGGCATGTCGATCGTCGACGTCGAGAACCTGCGGCTGCACTACGCCCGCACGCTGGCGTGCTGGAGCGAACGGTTTGCCGCGGCCAGGGACGCCGTGCGCGAGAAGTACGGCGACGAGTTTCCCCGCGCCTGGGAGCTCTACCTCGCGGGATCGCAGGCGGCGTTTGCGACCGGGTGGATGCAGTTGTTCCAGGTCGTATTCGCGCCTCGCGAGTCGGCGCCGCCGTCGTGGACCCGCGACGACCCTCAGGACGTGGACGCACCGGCATGATCCGGTGCGACGCGTTGATTGTCGGCGGCGGGCCCGCGGGCTCGACCTGCGCCCGGGCCCTTCACCAGGCGGGCTGGGACGTGGTGGTCGCCGACCGCGCGCGCTTCCCGAGAGACAAGGTCTGCGCGGGCTGGCTGACGCCTGATGTCTTCACCGCGCTCGAGCTCGACCCCGTGGAATACGAGGCCACGGGCCTGACCTTCCAGAGGATCACGAGGTTTCGCACCGGCCTCATGGGCCGCCCGCTCGTCGAAACCGCCTACTCGCGCGTGGTCAGCTACGCGATCCGCCGATGCGAGTTCGACGACTTCCTGCTGCACCGCGCCGGCGTCCGCGTGCTCGAAGGCACGCCGGTCGAGACCTTTCGGCGCGTCAACGGTACCTGGATCGTCAACGACAGCATCGAGGCGCGAGTGCTGATCGGCGCCGGCGGACACTTCTGCCCGGTGGCCCGCGACCTCCGCGGCGGCGCCGACACCGCCACGCCGGTGGTTGCCAAGGAAGCGGAATTCCGGCGCGACCCGCACGCGCCCGGCCTGGTGGGCGACGCGCCATCGTTGTTCTTCTGCCGGGACCTCGACGGCTACGGCTGGTGCGTGCCGAAGGGTGACTATGTGAACGTGGGCATCGGGCGCCGCAACAGCCGCGACTTCGCCGCGCACGTCCGCGACTTCGTGTCGTGGCTCGAGCGGAGCCGCCTGCTGGTGGACGGCGGCGGCGTGCGCTGGCGCGGGCACGCGTACCTGGCGAGCGGCGCCGGCCCGCGGCCGCTCGTCGGCGCCGGCGTGATGCTGATTGGCGATGCCGCCGGGCTGGCGTATCCGGAAAGCGGGGAGGGCATCAAGCCGGCGATCGTGTCAGCACGCCTGGCGGCCGACACCCTCATCAACGCCCGCGGCAGCTTTGAAGCGGACGACCTGCAGTCCTATGCGGATGCGACTTGTGCCGCGCACCCGCCGGCGCCCCGCAGCTCCGCGCCCATCCGCGTGATGTCCGGCGCGGTCGGACGCGTGCTGCTGGGGTCACCGGCGTTTGCGCGTCACGTCGTGCTCAACCGCTGGTTCCTGCGGCTCTGAGCGCGATCGATCAGGCGGCGGGCTTGGCCGCCTTCGCGGGCTCCTGAATGGCGACCTTTTTGACCTTCGTCTCGGCTTGGACCGGCAACGGCACGCTGACCTCGAGAACGCCGTTGGCGAAGTTGGCCTTCACGTCGTCCAGCTTCGCGCCCTCCGGCAGCGGCACCGTCCGATAGAACGCGCCGTACTCGCGCTCGGTGCGATAGAAGTGTTTGGCCTTCTCTTCCTTCTCCTGCGTCCGCTCGCCCGAGATCACCATTCGCCCGTCGGCGACCTCGACCGAAACGTCTTCCTTCTTCATTCCCGGCAGGTCCACGCGGGCCACCAGCCGGCCGTCCTTTTCGAACAGCTCGATGTCCGGGGCCCATGCGGCCGCGTTGTCGGCGCCCATCGCGCGAAGCGACGGCCAGCGGAACGACGGGAACGCCGATTCGTCGAGCAGCCGGTCGAAGTCCGACGCGACGTGACTCAGCAGGCGGAACGGGTTGTTGGCCATCGGCGCCAGGGCCGAATCGGCTGACTTCTTGATGAACATGGTGTTTCTCCTGTCGATGCGGGTGTTTCAAATGCCTATGAGGCGCGTGCGTTCGAGTTCGTCGATGTATTCGTGGGCCGTGCGCAACTCGGTGAACTGGCGTTCGACGAGGTCGCGGACCGTGGCCGGCAGCACCCCGTCCAGCGCGCTCTTGAACACCAGCACGGTGACGGCGTCGCCTCGACGCGCTTCCGCCAGCACGGTGCCGTCGTCGTGGCCGCTGAGCCGGTTGCGGATGTCCATCCACCGGCGGTGCACGGAGGCGCCCGCGGTTCCGCTCGCCGGCGCGGGGCCGCCGAAGCGCTGCGCATGGGGGACCAGGGCCGCCGCGTATCGCGCCCGGTTGTCGGCCATCTCGGTGAACAGCGACTTGAGGGCCTGATCCGTTACGAGGTCCGCGGCGTGGCGATAGCCGTGCTCGCCATCGGTGCAGCTTTCGATCAGATGGTTCAGGACGACACGTGGACTGGACTCTGGCATCTTACCCTCCGGCATGGCTCACGGTTGGTGCCTGCCGCGCCACCCTTCGTGATGCACGTTGCGCGCCACGGCACTTGCCGCGCATTCGCGGGCGATTCGGCCGCGCGCCGCCGGAATAGTTCGCAGGGCGCCGGAAAATCTTCGCAACTGCCGCCCGGGACCGCCGTGAATCCGGCGCGACTTTGCGGCGCGGTCACTGGCTCAGGGCTTGCACGTCCCGGTGGCTTTGAAGGGATTCCCGCATGAGACGGCACCATGAGGAGATCGCGGCCGCGCCTGCGATCATTCCTCTGGTCACCGCCCTCATTCCCATGGGCATCGCCTTCTGGGTCCGTGTCAAAGATTTGCGCCAAAAGCCGGGTTCCGGCGACGCGCGCCCTGAAAGTCAGGGGGATCTATGAACGATCAACGCGGCTGGCTGGCCGTGGAGCTGACGCGCCGGGGCGTTTCCCGGCGCGAGTTCGTGCGCTTCTGCGCGGCCATGGCGTCCGCTCTGGCGTTGCCGGATGCGGCCGCGGCGCAGATTGCACAGGCGCTGAGGAAGGCCGAGAAGCCCGTGCTGCTCTGGCTCGAGTTCCAGGACTGCGCCGGCAACACCGAGTCGTTCCTGCGCGCCAGCCGTCCGACCGCAGCCGAGGTCGTGCTCGACACGCTGTCGATCGATTACCACGAGACGATCATGGCCGCGGCCGGCCATCAGGATCGCTGGCTCCACCACGGTGAGCTCGATGAGTAGCCGGACGCCGCTGCTCGTGCTCGGTCTCGGCAACGTGCTGCTCGGAGACGATGGTGTGGGCGGCGCGGCGGTGTCGCTGCTGC
>MELE01000065.1 GCA_001768615.1 Acidobacteria bacterium RIFCSPLOWO2_12_FULL_67_14b
ACGCCGGTGCCCTCCTGTGGCACACCGGCTTCGGTAACATGAGTTTTGGCGCGACGACCTTTCCTTCGGTAACACTTACCATGGCGCGATACGCGTTCTTGACAAAGGCGACTTTCGTATGCCATGGTCGCGCCACTGTCAAGATCGGTCGCCTGGTCTTCATGGCGACTCGGTGCAATTGTCCGTCTTTCCTGGTTCTCCGCGGAGGAGGGAGCATATGGCGTCTGTTTGGGGACGTGGGGTCTATCGGTTCGCGGCCGTGGTCCTGGCACTGATGCTGGGGGCGGCTACTCCGGCGCTGGCACAGGGCGAGGCCAGCGGCGTCGTGACCGGCGTCATCACCGACGCACAGGGCGGCGTGCTGCCAGGGGTGACGGTGACGCTGCGCAACGTCGAATCAGGGACGACGCGGACGACCGTGACCGAGGGCAACGGCCAGTACCGCATTGCGGGTCTGCTGCCGGGCCGGTACAGCCTGCGGGCCGAGCTGGACGGCTTCGCGCCGACCGAGGTGCCGAATCTGACGCTGACGATCGGCCTGGTCGTGCAATCGAACCTGACCATGGCGGTGCAGGGGCTGCAGGAGGCGGTGACGGTCACCGCGGAGGCGCCGGTCGTCGAGACGACGAGCACCGAGGTGGCCCCCGTTGTCACGCAGGAACAGATCGAGATGCTGCCCATCGCGAATCGGCAGGCCGGGTCGCTGGCGCTGCTGCTGCCGGGCACGCAGCTTCCGACCGGCACCCGGCGCGCGCGACCCACCGTGGGCGCCGGAGGCGCCAACGCGAACCTGACCACGTCGTACGTGGACGGCGGCCAGAACCAGATCTACAACTCCGGGCAGGAGTTCCTCGAGGTGCCGCAGTCGGGCATCCGGGAGTTCCGCGTCAATATCACCGGCGCCTCCGCGCAGTACGGCGCCATCGGCGGCGTCGTGCTGACCGCGACCAAGAGCGGGACGAATCAGTTCCACGGCGAGGCGTTCGAGTTCTTCCGCGACGACAAACTCAACCGCATGGACCGGTTCGAGCAGGAGTCGCACGACACGCGCGGCACGCCGAAGCCGGAGTACCGGCGCAACCAGTACGGCGGCGCCCTCGGCGGCCCCATCGTGCAGAACCGCGCCCATTTCTTCGCCGCCGCCGAGCGGACGAAGGAGCCGAAGACGGTGACGGTGCGGACGGGACAGTCGCAGTTCTATTCGGCGGTGGAGGGGAACCTCCCGGCCGGGTACGAGCGGCGGCAACTGCTGCTGCGGGGCGACCTGCAGATCAACGACTCGCACAGTGCGTTCGTGCGCTACCTCTGGGACAAGGAGTACACCTTCTGCGAGGAGTGCGGCGGCTTCATGGCCGGCAATACCGGCAACGACACCGACTCTCCCCGGGATTCGCTGCTCGCGGCGCACACGTGGGTGATCAGCTCGAGAATGCTGAACGAAGTCCGGTCGCAGCTCCCGCCGTCGCATCTGGAGAACGTGTCGAGCCCGCCCGGCATTGCGCGCTGGCCGGCGAGCGGTCGCGGGGAGTTCCCGCCCGAGCGGTTCCAGCCCTACACGGGCGTCTATATCTTCCCGAGTCTCACCTGGGGCTCGACCAGCTACAGCAACAACGTCACCAGGCGGTGGGACGTCTCGGACGACTTCACCGTCAACGTGGGGCAGCACACGCTGAAGGCGGGCGGCGCGTTCCTCCGCTTCCGCTCGGACGAAGAGTCGAACCACAACATCGCCACCTGGACGTTCGGCCAGGATCAGTTCTTCGACGGCACGCCGGCCTCCATCCGGAATCTGCGGAACCCGATCCAGTTCACCGCGTCGTTCCCGCCGCTGCCGCGGCACCTCAGGGCCGACTGGATCCAGGCCTACGTCCAGAACGAATGGAAGGTACGTTCGAATCTGACGGTCGATGCCGGCCTTCGCTACGAGCGGCTGCACAAGGGGTTCAACAACCACATCACCTTCGACGGCCGGCCGCGGCTGGCGGATCTCATCGACCCGGAATCTCGTGCCGACAACAACAACTGGGGGCCGCGACTCGGGGTGGCGTGGGACGTCCGAAGCGATGGACGGACCGTGGCGCGCCTCGCCACGGGGAAGTTCTACGGCAACGTCTTTGCCGGTACCCTGCGGAACGAAGTGAACGCGCTGCTGCAGTCGCAGGTGAACATCCGCAACCCGTCGTACCCCGACCCCTACGGCGGACTCTCGCCGCAGGCGTTCGTGACCGTGTCGGCGACGCCGAACGTGAACATCACGAGCGACGATATCGAGCAGCCCGAATCGAAGTCGATCAACGCCGGCGTGTCGCACGAGCTGCGGCCGAACCTGGCGATTCACGTCGACGGTGTGTACACGAAGGGGCGCAAGGGCAACAACATTGCAAACATCAACACGCCTGACCCGGTGACCGGCGTGCGTCCGATCCGCGGCTGGGGGAACATCAACCAGTACCGTTCGACCGGCGAGGGCGACTACAAGGCGATGTACGTGCGGCTCGACAAGCGCTTCTCGAACCGCTATCAGTACCTCGTCTCCTACACGTTGGCGAAGGAGACCGACCTGGGGTCGGGCCAGACGACCATCGTCGACTTCTACCATCCGGAGTACGACGACGGATACGGCACGCAGGACCGGCGGCACACGATCGTGGCGAGCGGGGCGATGCAGTTGCGGTGGGATATCACGGTCGGCGCGGTCTGGAACTACCGCTCCTCGCGCCCCTTCAGCGCGCGCGGGGGCGTCGATCTCAATAGAGACGGCGCGGTGACCGACTACGTGCCCGGGACGACGCGTACCGTGTTCAACCGAGGCGACGACGCGAAATATCTCGCGCTCGTCAATACGTGGCGGGCGCAGAACGGGCGCGCGCCGATCTCGGAAAGCCAGCTCATGACCGACGAGTTTCAGCGCTTCGACGTGCGGGTGAGCAAGGCGCTGAATCTCGGCGGCGGGCGTCGCGCGGAATTCATCGCCCAGGTCTTCAACCTGTTCGGGACCGACAGCTTCGGGCCCGGGGCGCTGCCATGGCAGATGAACGCATTGTCGAACGCGTTCGGCACGATCGGCACCGTCCATCCGCGCCAGCAGGGCGAGGTGGCCGTCAGATTTGTCTGGTAGGATAGCCAGTCGGTAGCCGGTAGCCGGTAGCCGGTAGCCGGTAGCCGGTAGCCGGTAGCTGGTAGCCCGGTAGCTGGTAGCCCGGTAGGCGGTAAGCGGTAGCCGGTAGCTGGTAGCCCGGTAGGCGGTAAGCGGTAGCCGGTAGCCGGTAGCAGGAACGGGGGAACCACCTACCACCTACCGGCTACCACCTACCGGCTACCACCTACCGGCTACCACCTACCGGCTACCACCTACCGGCTACCACCTACCGGCTACTACCTAATTTGGAGGCAGGCATCATGAGTACACGTCGGCTTCTGACGTCGGTGATCACCCTGGTCGCCTGTGGGTGGGCCGCCTACGTCGTCTCTGTCAGCGTCGCCGCCCAGCAGCGCAACGAGCTGGCCGGGATGGCGCGCCTGTCGGGCACGGTCACGGCGCCGCAGGCGTTCAAAGCCGCGCAGGTCTACGTGCGGAACGTGGACAAGAACATCCTGTACATGGTGTTCACGAGCGGCGGGCAGTTCCGGGCGCTGGCGCTCTTCCCGGGCAACTACGAGGTGAGCGTCAAGGCGAAGGGGCTCGAGTCGGACGTGCAGACGCTGGCGCTGCGCGCCGGCGAGAACGCCAAGCTGAGCGTCGCGATGCACGCCGGGCAGGGGGTCGATCCGGCGCCGCAGGCCAACGTCACCTTCGCGCGCTACTCGGAAATCTACCCGCAGGGTCCCGGGCTCCAGGTGATCGAGCAGGGGTGCATGCGGTGCCATGACGAGAACTTCATCCCGGCGCGGCCGGCGAGCGAGGACGTCTGGCGCGCGCGGCTCGGCCACATGACCGGCGCCGAGCTCAACGTGCGCGACTCGCGGGCGTACAACGAGGGTGCGCTGGCTGGGCGCGTGCAGTGGTTCCCGTTCTCGACGAAGGACAAGGAAGAGTTCATCGCGTACGTCGCGAAGCACTACGGCACCGACGCGAAGCCGCGCTTCGTGCGCGCCGAGCAGGAGGTGCCGCTCGACGAGGCGGCGCTCGGCAAGGCGATGTTCATGGAGTACTACCTGCCGATCGATCCGCCGGGCACCGGCAGCAGCTCGCCGGAATTCGCCAAGCGCGGACGGGGCATCCGGTGGGGGCAGGACGTCCGGTTCGATCCTGAAGGAAACGTCTGGCTGACCGACCGCGGCTACCCGCACCGGCTCGTCAAGCTGAATCCGCGCACCGGCCAGCAGAAGGACTACGCGTATCCCGACGGCGCGAGCAACGGCAACCACGACCTCACGATCGATCGCTTCGGCATCGTCTGGGCGCCCGAGCACATGGGGCTGAAGCCTGACGGCGCGAAGCGCATCCTTGGCTTCAACCCGAAGACCGAGAAGTGGGAGTACCAGGCGCCCGCCGACCCGGACAACGTCATCCGGAACTCCGTGAAGTGGATGCAGTCGATGGCCCTCGACTCGAAGAGCAACCTCTACGTCGGCTGGATCATGGGCGGGGCGCTCAGCAAGTACGAGCGCGCCACGGGGAAGGTGAAGGTGTACCCGATCTCCGAGCGGGGCGCGGTGCCCTACGGCGTCATCGCGGACCGCAACGACAACATCTGGATGGCCATGTGGAACTCGGGCAAGCTGGTGAAGTTCGACAGCATCAACGAACAGTGGACCGAGTTCGCGCCGCTCACGTTCCCGTCGCACATCCGCCGGCTGAACGTCGACGCGCAGAACAACATCTGGGCGGCGATCTGGAACCAGGGGCGGCGGCCGGGCAAGCTGGCCAAGCTCGATCAGACGACGGGCCGGTTCACCGAGTACTCCGTGCCGCTCTGGACGGCTCAACCCTACGACGTCGCGCCGGACGCGGACGGGAACATCTGGTTCGCCGACTCGCCGACGCCGGACCGGGTGGCGCTCATCAGCAAGTTCAACCCGCGCACCCAGACCTTCGCCTTCTATCCGAAGCCGCAGTTCCAGGCCGACTCGCCGAAGATCCAGGTGACGCGCGAGGGCGCGATCTGGTTCTCGCCGCGCGGCAGCCGCAACCAGCCGGCGGTGAGCGTGCTCTATCCCGATATGGACAAGATCACGACGCTTGCGGCCTTCTATCAGTACGGCCCTCCCGGAAATCCGTGGCCGTCGCCGCCGGTCAGCCAGACCGCCCGGCGGTAGCCCGATGCGCGTGACACACGCCACGACTGCGGCCGCCTTCGCGGCCGCAGTCCTCGTCTCGCAATTGGTCGGATCCGACTTGGAAGTTGGCTCCGACGCCGCGTACGCGCAGCAGCGCTCGGTTGCCGACGGCGTCTACACCGGCGACCAGGCGCGGCGCGGGCGCGACCACTATCGGAAACGCTGCATCCTCTGCCATCTCGACAACGGACAGGGGCGCGAGGCGGAGCCGGTCATCGTCGGGCAGTCGCTCGAGCGCGAGGGGGACCCGGAAGCGCCGCCGGTGGCGGGCGAAGCCTTCCTGAAGAAGTGGAACGGCCGGACCGCGAAGGCGCTCTACGACACCATGCGCACGACGATGCCGGTTGGGAGCGCCGGCAGCCTCAGTCCGCAGGAATACGCCGACGTGCTCGCCTACCTGCTCGAGCTCAGCAAGCTCCCCGCGGGACAGCAGGAACTGCCCGCGGCCCCCGACCGGCTGGATCTCATCACGATCAAACAGTGATCGAGGAAGGGAGAACGTGACAGGCGGGATGGATCCACGAGTGCGGGTCCTGGCCGCTGCCGTCGCCGCCGCGTGGTTCGGCGTCGCGACGGCGGCGGCGCAGACCTCGTCGACCTACACACCGCCGCGAACCCGGGACGGCCATCCCGACCTGCAGGGCGTCTGGCAGGTGCTCAACACGGCCGCCTGGGACCTCGAGGATCACGGCGCCCGGCTCGGCGTGCCGGCCGGACGAGGCGTCGTCGAGGGCGGCGCGATTCCGTACCAGCCGTGGGCGCTCGCCAAGAGGCAGGAGAACGCCCGCGGCCGCGCGACGCTCGATCCGGAGACGAAGTGCTGGCTCCCCGGGGTGCCCCGGGTGACGTACATGGGCTACCCGTTCCGGATCGTGCAGCAGCGCGAGAAGGTCACGATCCTGTACGAGTATGTCGGCGCGATCCGCTTCCTGTACATGAACGGCAACCCGCATCCGCGCGGACCGATCGACTGGTTCCTGGGCGACTCGCGGGCCCGCTGGGAGGGGAACACGCTGGTCGTCGATGTGGTGCACTTCACCGATCGAACCTGGCTCGATCGGGCCGGCAACTTCCACAGCGAGGAGCTCCATGTCGTGGAGCGGTACACGCCGACCGGCCCGGACCACATGCTGTACGAAGTCACGATCGAGGATCCCAAGGTCTTCACGCGTCCCTGGAAGATGAGCATGCCGCTCTACCGGCGGCAGGAGCGCGACATCGAGCTGCTGGAGTACGAGTGCATGTCGTATCTGCTCGAGGAGACGTGGGACAGGCCCGAGGCGTTTCCGTTCAAGTGACGGCTGGAGGTTCACGTGCGTAGATCGCTCTTCGCGTGGCTGACCGGCGTCCTCCTGTTGCTGGCGGTCGTGGTGCCGCGCCCCGTCTGGGGACAAGGGCGGTGGGACCCGAACACGCCGAAGCTGCCGATGGCCCGGACGTGGGAGGCGTACAAGGCGACGCTCCCGCCCTACACGCCGTCGAGAACGCCGGACGGCGTGCCCGATCTGCAGGGCACCTGGGGCGGCCCTGGCGGCGCCGGGGGCGACGACATCGAGGATCACGGATACGTCGACGTTACGACGCCTCCACAGGAGAGCTTCGTGTCCGACCCGCCGGACGGGAAGATCCCCTACACGCCGTGGGCGCTCGCCAGACGCAACGAGATTCGCGCGGGCCTCGCCCGGGGATGGCCCGGCGAGACGGGCGAGCGCCTCTATGCCGACCCGAATACGTACTGCGTGGTGGGGATCGGACCGCGCGGCGGCGGGATCGGCGAGATCGTCCAGCAGCCCGGCGTCGTGATCATGATGACGCCGCGGGTGCACCGCGTCGTCCCGACCGACGGGCGCCCGCACATGAGCGATCGCGCCAAGTCCTGGCGCGGCAGTTCACGCGGCCGGTGGGACGGCAACAGCCTCGTCATCGATATCCGGGGGCTGAACGGGAAGCAGTGGTTCGACAGCGTCGGCAACTTCTACAGCGAGAACACCCGCATGATCGAACGCCTGACGATGGCCGACGCCAACACGATCGACTACGAGCTGACGATGGAGGATCCGACGATCTACGCGCGCCCCTGGAAGATCAACTATCCGCTGAGGCGCGCGGGTACTGGCGGCACCGACAACTCGACGGGCAAGTACGCATGGCGCTCGACCGTGGCCGTCGATCCGGATCCCTACGCGCGGGAAGCGTGGGAGAACGTCTGCAACGAGGGAGTCGCCAACAACGTCAGGAGCATGTATTCGCTCGGCTTCAAATGGTTCAGGGGAGTGACCCCTCCCCGCTAGAGCATCGGAGGTTCGCATGAGACTTGCATCTGCCGCACTCGCACTGATCATGGCGCTTGCCGCGACCGCATCGACCCAGGAGAACGAGCCGCTGCCCAGGGATACGTCCGATCCGAAGCGAGCGTTCTACATGTCGGCCGCGGATATTGCCGCCACCATCGGCAAGCTTCCGGCACGGAACATGGCCAACACCACGATCCTCGAGCGGTACGACGCCTCGTCCATTACGGGACTCGGCTACCGGATGGCCGTCGACCGCCGCACGCCGCCCCAGAACGGCGCCGTCCACAATACGGAAGCCGAGATGTGGTACGTCATCGATGGCAGCGGCGCCGTCACGACCGACGGCAAGGTCGTGCCGATCATGAAGGACGGCAAGGCCGTCGGCCGGCGCATCGAGGGTGGCACGGTTCGCAAGGTGTCGAAGGGCGACGTGCTGGTCTTTCCCGAAGGGGTTCCGCATCAGGTCACCGAGTTCAATCCGTCGCTGACCTTCCTGACCTTCGAGGTGTCGCGGCCGCGGGTGGAAGCGCGGTAAGCGAGGTCGTCACGATGAAGCGCGCCGTTGCGGGTGTGGTGGTGTCCCTGTGCGTGGCCGCGGGAGGCGTCCACCTGATGGCGCAGGCGAAGTTCCTGGCGCTCTCACCGGGCTTTCCGCTCTGGGCCTACGGCTACAAGACGGCGCCGGCGGCGCCCGAGGACTGGTCCGGCCGCTGTCCCGGCACGCGGCCGCGCGACTGCGACCGGCCCGGCGGGTTGCCGGCCGACACGACGGGCGCGCGGCTGACCATCCCCGGCAGCGGGCGCTCGTTCACGGTGTCGGAAATCACCTCGCCGTTCGACCCGGCCGACTGGTTCCCGGACGATCACCCGCCGATGCCCGACATCGTGGCGCACGGCAAGAGGGACTCCGGCTTCCGGGCGTGCGCGATCTGCCACTATCCGAACGGGCTCGGTCTGATGCAGAACGGGCCGGTCGCGGGGCTGCCGGTCGACTACTTCCTGCGCCAGCTCGCCGACTTCGCGAGCGGCCGCCGCAGGAGCGCCGACGTGAACAAGGCCAACGCGTTCGAGATGGCGGCCATGGCGCGGAACCTGACGCCGGAGGAAGCGAGGGCCGCGGCGGAGTACTTCGGGTCGATGAAGTTCACGCCGTGGGTCAGGGTGGTCGAATCGGCCACGGTGCCGACTTTCACGGCAACGGTCAACGGCCTGTTCATGAAGGCCGAGGGGAACGAGACCGAACCGATCGGCCGGCGTCTCGTCGAGATGCCCGAGGACACCTATCAGTCGAACATGCTGCGCAACCCGCGCTCGGGCATGGTGGCGTACGCGCCGATGGGAAGCCTGAAGGCCGGCGAGACGCTCGTGAAGACAGGTGGAGACGGCCGGACGCAGCCGTGCGGCGCATGCCACGGCCCGGACCTGCGCGGCACGGCGGTGGCGCCGCCGATTGCCGGCCGCCACCCCGGCTACCTGGCGCGGCAGATGTACGACATGCAGCAGGGCGCCCGCAACGGCGAGGCGGCCAAGATGATGCGGGCGTCGGTGGAAAAGCTGACCGGCGACGACCTCGTCGCGATTACCGCCTACGTGGCGTCACTCCAACCCTGAACAGGGGCCAGAAGAGGCGCGGAGACACAGCACATTCCTGACCGAGGCTCCGTGCCTCTGTGTCCCCGTGCCCGTCAATTCGACTGCGGCTTGGCCGCTTTCGCCTTTTCCTGCTCGATGTACTTGATCGTGCCCGCCTCGGCCACGTCGAGCCAGCGGCGCCACTCAGCGTTGATGACGAACGGATGCGGCTCGCCCGGCTTTCGCTGCGCGAGCTTCTGCGCCGGCTCGAAGATCGTGCCGCCGCGCGGGTCGGGGTACGTCGTCAGCCAGCTATGGACGTGAATCGGCACCTCGAGATCGCCGAACTCCTTCCTGAGCCGCCGGATCGTGTCGAGGAACTGCGTGCCGCCGTCCACGCCGTTGCGCTGGCCCGGGCCGCCGAAGAGCAGCGCCCTGTACGGCTTTCCGTTGTCGTACACCGTGAACGCGAAGGAGGCCGAACCGGGTGTGTGGCCCGGGTGGTGGTAGACCTCGAGCTGCGTCTTGCCCAGGGTCACCGTGTCGCCTTCCTTCAGAACCAGGTCGCGCGCGAACGGCATGCCGGGATCGCGGTTGCCCCGCCCCTTGTTCATGTAGAACGCCTCGATCAGCCTCCAGTCCTCCTCGAGCGTGCCGACGCGGGCGCCCGAGAGCGCCTTGACCTTGCCGGTGCCGCCGAAGTGATCGAGGTGGCCGTGCGACAGCAGGATGTACTTGATGTTCTTCGGATCGAACCCGAGCTTCCGGATGCCGTCGATGACGTGATCGACGAGCGGTTCCTGCGCCGTGTCGACCAGGATCAGACCGTCGGTCGTCGTCAGGAGCCACGCCGCCACCGAGCCTGGGCCGACGTAGTAGAGGTTGTCGAATACCTTGAACGGGGCAACCTTCTGGTACTCCCAGTTGCTGCTCTGACTGCCGCGATAGCTCTGGCTCAGCGTTTCGCCGGCCGCCGGACCTGCGGCTCCTTGGGCCGTCGCCGCCCGCGACGCGGCCGAAGGCGCCTGGGCGAACGCCGAGGCGCAAGAGCCGAGCAGGACCAGTGCCGAAAGCGCTGTACAACGTTTCATCATGAGTGACCTCGCAGGGTCATTTAACACCATCCCGGCGTTCTCAGGGAATCCCCAGGGGGTCGTGGCGTCACGAGCTCGGACCCGAGGCCTGCTATAATCGCCGCCTGCTCGATTCCCCGCCTGCGTTTTCCGGAGTCACCAACGAGGGGAGCTTGGAGGAGTGATGATGCGGATTTCTCGGGGTCCTGCAGGTGTCCGCGGTGCGCTCGGCGCGGCGACGTGCGCTGCCGTCGCGGTGGCTGCCTTTTCGGTAACCGGCCACGCGCGGCAGGCGCGAACGGTGTCCGACGGCGTCTACACCGCCGAACAAGCCAAGCGCGGCCAGCAACTGTACACGGCGCAGTGCGTCTCCTGCCACGGCGAGAAGCTGCAGGGAGTCGTCGGCCCGATGCTCATGGGCGAGGGATTCCTGAGCGCGTGGAGCGGGCGATCGCTCGCCGATCTCGTCGACAAGATTCAGCTCACGATGCCGCTGCAGACGCCCAACAGCCTGTCGCGCCCGCAGGCGATCGACATCGCGGCCTACATGCTCCAGGCCGGCAGCCACCGCGCGGGGCCGACGGCGCTCAACGACGCCGCCCTGAAGCAAGTCACCTTCACGGCCGCGCGACCGCCGGCCGCCGCGACCGCGCCGGCCGGCGGCGTGCCGATCGCGTCCGCCTCGAACCTCGCGCAGTTCATGCGCGGCGTGACGTTCCCGAACGCCAACATCATCTTCAACGTTCAGGTGAAGGACCCGGGGGCCGACAAGCCGAGTGCGCCGGTGCCGTTCGACTACCTGCTCTGGGGCTACACGCAGTACTACGGCTGGCAGGCGGTCGATCAGGCGGCGCTGGCGCTCACCGAGACGACCCCGCTGTTCCTGCTGCCGGGGCGCCGCTGCGAGAACGGCCGGCCCGCGCCGACCAACAAGGCCGACTACCAGCAGTTCACGCAGGATCTGGTGAACCTGTCGAAGGATCTCTATCGGGCGTCGCAGTCGAGGAACCAGGACGCGGTCGCCGGGATGGCGGAGAAGCTCAACGACGCCTGCGCGAACTGCCACAAGGTGTACCGCGACGTCGGCACCGCCGAGGGCGGCGGGCTCGGCACGGACCGCTGCCGGCAGTAGGCGTCAGACCTGGGGCTTTGGGCTGTTGACGGGCGCGGCCGAAGATCCAACGCCCAAGGCCCAACGCCCAAGGCCCAACATCCAACGCCCAACATCCAACGCCAGAATCTATTTCAGCTGCGCCGCCGCCGACTTCAGCGCCTCGTGGGCGCACTTGTCGTCGGCTTCCTGCGTCGGCGCACCGCTCAGCCCGAGCCCGCCGACGCGCTCGTTCCCGACGACGATCGGCACGCCGCCGCCGAGCGGAATGATGTCGGTCAAGCCCCGCTGGCCCTCGAGATCGGTTCCCCTCGTCCGGTTCCGGAACTCCATGGTGGTAACGCCGTAGGTCCGCGCCGTATACGCCTTCTTTCGGGCGAGTTCCGCGTTGTGGGGGTTCGCCAGGTCGCCCCTCAGCAGGAGCTTCAGGTCGCCGGCACGATCGACGACGGCCACCGAGACGTCGTAGCCGTCCTTCCTGGCGCACGCAATCGAGGCGTCCGCCAGCGCACGCGCCGCCTGGAGCGAGATGTTCCGTTCGGCCAGCAGCTGGGCCGAGGCGGGGGCCGCCGCAGCCGCCATGGCGACGGCCAGTAGCACAATTCTTACTCGCACGAATCCCTCCTCATGTGGCACTCCTTGCACCTCGAACTGTTCGACCATGCGTTTGCACGCCGAACCCTACCATCAACACGTCGCGCGTCACAAGTGGACCGCGTCGTCTTCCCGCCCCGAGCGGACCCGGCGTCAGCGGTTGCCGTACGGCGCGGCCGGCTCGAGGCCGCTCTTGCGAATGACCGGAAAGGCTGCGGAGGAGGAGAGAAACCGGACGAGCGCCCGCGCCGCGTCTGGCGCCCGCGCGCCCGCGGCGATGGCTGCCGAGAAGATCGTGGCCTGCTGCGCACCCTCGGGCAGCGGACCGACGTAGTCGACGCCGGGCACCGGCAGCAGCTCGCTGATCTGCTGGAAGCCGATCTCCGCTTCTCCGCGCGCTACCACCGCCGCCACGCGCTCGCTCTCGATCCGCCGGCTCTTACCGCGGATCTGGTCCGCGATCCCGAGCCGCGGAAAGAGCTCGGTCGACAGATACACGCCGCTGGCGCTGGCGGAGTAGGCGATGGAGCGCGCCTCGAGCAGCGTGTGCTTCAACGCGTCAACGGAGCTGATGTCCGGCTTTCTCGCGCCGGCGCGCACGACCATGCCCATGAGCGATCGCACCAGATCCACGGCGGTACCCGGTAGGACCCTTCCCTGCGCGGCCAGATCGTCGAGGGCGGGTCTCGCCAGGATCACCACGTCGGCCGGCTCGCCGCGGGCCAGGCGGCTCGGGATCGAGTCGGGCGCGCCGCCCATCGAGGCGCCGAAGGCGGTCAGCACCTTGTGTCCCGTCGTGCGCTCGAACTCCGGGACGAGTTCCAGCAGCGCCGCCGTGAAGCCGCCCGACGTCATCACGCGGACCTCGTCGGCGTGCGCATGCGCGGCGACAACGAGCGGCGCGAGCGCGACGAGCGCGACGATGCGGCGAACCCTGGACCGAATGCGCATCTGAGTCATCCACTAGCGGCGCTGGCTCCAGCGCTCCGCCACCCAGCGGCCCGCCCGGGCGAGCGAGTCGATGTAGGCGCCCATCTCGAAGTGCCCGACGCCCGCGAGCGCCTCGAAGCGCACCGCCCGTCCCAGCCGTTCCAGCTCATGCGCGGCCCGTTCGTCCTGGCCGAACGGCACGACCTCGTCGTCGCGGCTGTGCACGATGTAGGTGGGGATCCGCCCCAGGCGGTCGAGCGGCTCGTCGCCAGGCGACCCGGCGATGGGAATGGCCGCGGTGAAGAGATCGGCGTGCCGCGCCGCCATGAACCACGTGCCGCGGCCGCCCATGCTGAAGCCTACGACCAGGATCCGCCGACGGTCGATGGCGTACTCCTTCGCCACGCTCTCGACGAGCGCCAGCACGGCCCGCTCGCCGGCTGCATCGGTCCAGGATCCGGGAGGGCAGTCGGGAGCGATCATGACGGCGCCGAGGTCCCTGAGGGCGGGCGACACGATCCCCCGCAGGAACGACAAGCCGTAGTAGGGCGTCCGGGGGCCGCCCGGGTGGAGCGCCACGACGAGCGGACGCGGCTCGCGCGCGCTGGAGCCGGGCGGGACCGAGATGCCGTACAGGATTTTTTCTCCGTCGGGCGCGACCAACGTGCGCTGCTGCACGGCCGGCACGGCGGCCTGTCCGGCGAACACCAGGAGGGCAGAGCCGAGAAGAAGTGACATGGCAACTCCCAACTGACTACCGACCAGCGTCACGGCGCGAGCTGCGGAATGGTGGTGACCGCGGGCGGGCGCGGCCGCGCCTGGACCCACGCGTAGATGTCCGCAATGTCCTGGTCGGACAGCACTTTCGAGGTATAGGGGGGCATCTCCCCGGTGGGTGTGCGGACGTACTCCGAAAACCGCGCGAACGGGACGACGTTGGGTCCGATGCGCGGGCCCGACAGGCCGCCCTGTGCCTCGTTGGCGTGGCACTGATAGCAGCCCACTTTCTTGAACAGCACGCCGCCCGCTTCGACGCGTCCCGGCGGCGCGGCCGGCTTGGCGGCCGGCGGGTTCTGTTGCGAGGCGGAGGCCGCGACGGCTGCGGCCAGAGTCAGAACGCCGACTGTCACGAAGCCCCTGAACATACGCGCGCTTCTCCTCACCCCTTGTCCCCTCGCCTTATCTCACCTGCGTGACCACGTCGACGAGCGCCGGCTCGCCCTTCTTCACCACGGCGATCGCCCGCCGAAGCGCCGGCCCGAGATCGTTCGGGTTGGTGATCGGTCCCTCCGCGTAGACGCCCATCGATTGGGCCAGCTTCGCGAAATCGATGTTCGGATCGGTGATCTGGCTGCCGATCTCGCCGCGGTCGACGCCGCGGTTTCGGGCGTTGCACATCTTCTGGACGTGCATCAGCTCCTGATGGTACGCGCGGTTGTTGTTCATCACGGTCAGCAGCGGAATCCGGTGGTGTGCGGCGGTCCAGACCACCCCGGGCGCGTACATCATGTCGCCGTCGGTCTGGATCGCCACCGACAGTCGGCCGTGCCGGCGGTTGGCGAGCGCCCCGCCCACCGCGGCCGGCGCGCCGTAGCCGATGCCGCCGCCGCCGGCGTGGCCGAGCCACTGGTACGGCTTGTCGAAGTTCCAGAGCCGCCGCGGCCAGTTCGTCTGGTCGTTGCTGTAGTAGCTCGAGACGAGCGACCAGTCCTCGGTCTTGACCTGCGCCCACAGCTCGGCGGAGAGCCGCGCCACGGTCACCGGGCTCGCTTCCCATGCGTAGGTCGCCGCCACGCGCGCCGCCTCGCCCGCCGCGCGGCTGGTCTGGGCCAGCGCGGCGCCGCGCTCCTCGAAGACGCGCCGGCGGTCGGCGGTTGCAAGGCGCTTGACCGCGTCGATGAGGGCCGGCAGCGTCGCCTCGGCATCGGCGGCGATCGCGAGGTCGACTTCCTGCAGCCGGCGGAAGTCCTGATAGTTCGCGCGGATGTAGAGGTCGCCCGTCGTGATCGAGACGAGCCGTGCTGTCGGCTTCGCCACGCGCCGGGTCGAGCGGTGCAGCTGATCGCGCAGCGCGTTGACCGTGCCCCAGTAGTCGGCGAGTTCGAGGCCGACGATCACGTCGGCCTCGGCCACCGCGGCGCGGGCGCGGAGCGTCTGGTTGAGCGGATGCCGGGACGGGAAGTTCATCCGGCTCCCCTGATCGATCACGGCGGCCTGCAGCGTCTCGGCGAGCTCGACGAGGAGTGTCATGCCGTTCGGCGTCCGCGCCATCCGGTCGGCGACGAGCACCGGGTACTGGGCCGCCACGAGCATCTTCGCCGCCTCCTCGACGGCGCCGCGTTCGCCCTGCGGCGGGACCGGCAGGCTCAGCCTTGGAATGGCGAGACGCTCGCTCCGCGGAATCGGGTGCTCCTGCAGCCCGCCGTCGAGCACGATCACGACCGGCGCCATCGGCGGCGTCATCGCAACCTGGTACGCCCGCACCGCCGACTCGGCGAAGTGCGTCAGCGACCACGGGAAGTCGTCCCACTTCGTGTAGTCGCGGACCATCGCCGCCGCGTCCTGCACGCCGTGGTACCACTCGGGGCCGCGGCGGATGGCGGCGTCGGCGTGGTTGCCGAGGATGACGTACACCGGGATGCGGTCGCACCAGGCGTTGTAGATCGCCATCGAGGCGTGCTGCAGCCCGACGGTCCCGTGCGCCAGCACGGCGAGCGGCTTCCCCTCCACCTTGAAGTAGCCGTGCGCCATCGCGACCGCCGACTCTTCGTGGCAGCAGGTGATCAGCTCGGGGTCGCGGTTGCCGCCGTGGTTGACGACCGACTCGTGCAGCCCCCGGAAGCTCGAACCGGGATTGGCGACGACGTAGGCGAACCCGAGCGACTTGAACACGTCGACCATGAAATCGGAACCCGCCCGCTCGCCCTCGCCGAGCACCTGCACGTCGGCCGGGGCGGCCGACTCGGCGGCATGGGTGAGCACCGGCGGCCCCTGCGCGGCCGGTGTGGCCGCTCCCGCCTGGGGCGGCTGCGCGCCGACCGACACGGGGGCGGCGACGAGCGCGGCGCCGGCGAGCGCGCTTTGCTGCAGGAACTGGCGCCGTGCGAGCGACGGCGTTGCACGTTTCGATCGGGCCATCACGGACTCCTCGAGAAAGGCCTCAGCCGAGAGCCTACAGCCTAAAGCCCAGAGGGTTCAGAATGCCAGAGGGAAGGGAAGAGCAGCACAGAACCAGCCAAGGGGGCTCCGCCCCTTGATATCCCCGCGGAACCCCTTGGCTGGTTGCCAGTATCTTTTGCCGCGCTTCGCGCGGCTAGGACCGCTATGCGGCCGGACGCAACGAGTACGAAATTCGCGTTCCGGGTCGCATAGCGGTCCAGTCCAGCAGCTCCGTGTCGGGCATCAGCTCCCATTCGAAGGAGACTGTCCACGGCCTGGCGTAGGCTTTCGGGTCGTCCACAGTGATCTGCGGGCCCGGGAGAAATCTTCCGCCGCCCTTTTTGCGTCATAATCGGCGCCAGGAGAGCGCTCCATGAGAGTCGTCGCCGCCCTTGCCTGTCTTGTCGTGTTCACGACCACCGCGTACGCGCAGGAGTCGCCGGTGTCGCCCGAGGCCTGCCGCCAACTCGCCTCCTCGCTCCGGCTCCCGGCGACGACGGTCACGTCGGCCACGCCGGTGCCGGACGGCGACCTGCCGGCGCACTGCCGCGTGGCATTGACGATCGCGCCGTCGGCCGATTCCGACATCAAGTCGGAGGTGTGGCTGCCGCTCGCGGGGTGGAACGGCAAGTTCCTGCAGGTGGGCAACGGCGCCTGGGGCGGGTCGATTCAGTACGGCGCGCTGGCCGACGCGCTGCGGCGCGGCTACGCCGCGGCGTCCACCGACACGGGTCACACCGGCACCGACGCCAGCTTCGCCGTGGGGCATCCCGAGAAGCTCGTCGACTTCGGCTACCGGTCGGTGCACGAGACGGCCGTGCAGGGGAAGGCGGCGGTGAGGGCGTTCTACGGCGCCCCGGCGCGGCTCGCCTATTTCAACGGCTGTTCCGGGGGCGGACGGCAGTCGTTGATGGAGGCGCAGCGCTTTCCCGAGGACTTCGACGCCATCATCGCCGGCGCGCCAGGCTACAACCGGACCGACGTCGCGTTCCAGACGATCGGGATGATTCAGGCCACGCACAAGGACGCGGCGAGCTTCATTCCCGCCGGCAAGCACCCGATGCTGCACCGGGCGGCGGTGAATGCCTGCGACGCGATCGACGGCCTGAAGGACGGCCTGATCACCGACCCGAGGCAATGCCGGTTCGATCCCGCGGTGCTGGAATGCCGGAACGGGGACGGGCCTGACTGCCTGACCAAGCCGCAGGTGGAGGCCGCGCGGAAGATCTACGCGCCCGTCGTCGATCCGCGGACGGGGAAGGAGGTCGCCCCGGGGCTCGAGCCGGGGAGCGAACTCCACTGGCCGTCGGTGGCGGGGGAGCGGCCGCACGCGATGTATCACGACCTCTTCCGGTTCATCGTGTTCAAGGATCCGGGCTGGGACTTCCGGGCGCTCGATGTCGCCAGGCATTTCGATCTGGCGCGCGCGGCGGACAACGGCGTGCTCACGGCCGCCTCGACCGACCTCCGGCCCTTCCTCGCGCGCGGCGGCAGACTGCTCATCTACCACGGCTGGGAGGATCAGAACATTCCGCCGCGCGGATCGGTCAGCTATTACGAAGGGCTGCTCGAGACGATGGGACGAGAGCTGACCGAACGCGCGGTCCGGCTGTACATGGTGCCCGGGATGGGACACTGCGGCGGTGGCGACGGCCCGAACGAGTTCGACATGCTGGCGGCGCTCGATGAGTGGCGCGAGCACGGCCTGCCGCCGGCCGCCATCGTCGCGTCGAAGGTCGAGAAGGGGCGTGTCATGCGCACGCGGCCGCTCTGTCCGTACCCACAGGTGGCGAAGTACGCGGGCAGCGGCAGCATCGACCGCGCGGAGAGCTTCGCGTGCGCCATGCCATAGGCCCAGGAGGCCGGAGAACAGCGCGCAGGAGGCGGCGGGGTCCGTGGGTGCTCGCGCTGCTGCTCGTCGCCAGTCCCGCTGCGGCCCAGCCGGCCTACGAGCACCTGCGGCTGGTGGCGCCGGCGGCGCCGGGCGGCGGCTGGGACCAGACCGCGCGGGCCATGCAGCAGGTGCTGCAGCGCGCCGGGATCGCGCGCACCATTTCGGTCGAGAACATTCCTGGCGCGGCCGGCCTGATCGGACTGGCGCGCTTCATCGGCGCCGAGCACGGCAGCGGCGACGCCGCCATGGTCTCGGGTCTCATCATGCTCGGCGCGATCGTGACGCAGCGCTCCGCCGTCACGCTCGGCGACGTGACACCAATCGCCCGGTTGACCGGCGAGTACGAAGTGCTCACGGTCCCGGTGTCCTCCCCGTTCCGCACGCTGGATGACTTCATCCGCGCCTTCAAGGCGCGGCCGGAATCGATCTCCTGGGGCGGCGGCTCCGCCGGCGGGAGCGATCAGATCCTGGCCGGCCTCATCGCCGACAGGGTCGGCGTCGATCCCCGGCGCGTCAACTACATCGCCTTTTCGGGCGGCGGCGAATCGCTGTCGGCGATTCTCGGCGGGCAGGTGTCGGTCGGGATCAACGGCCTTGCCGAGTTCGCCGCGCAGATCGAGGCAGGGGCGGTGCGCGTGCTCGGCATTTCGAGCGCCGAGCGGCTCCCCGGTCTGGACGTGTCGACGCTCCGCGAGCAGGGGATCGACATCGAGTTCGAGAACTGGCGCGCCGTGGTGGCCCCGCCGGGGCTCACGCCGGCGGACCGGCGGCGGCTCGAACGCGCGATCGAGGCGATGGTGCGCTCGGAGCCGTGGCGGGAGACGCTCGAGCGCTACCGCTGGATCGATCGGTATCTCGCCGGCGCGGCATTCGCGCGGTTCATCGAGACGGAGGAGGCCCGCGTCCAGGACATCCTCGCCAAACTCGGGACCGGGCGGACCGGCGAGCGCACCCTTGCCTCCGCCGGCCCCTACCCGCTCATCGTCCTGGGGGGGCTCGTGTTCTGCGCCGTCGCGGTCGTGTTCCGCCGCGCGCGACGGTCCCGGACCCCGGATCGGGGAACCCGGAACCCAGGTCTCGCCCCCGTGCAGCGGTCCGGCTGGCGCTCGGTCGCGCTGGTGGCCGCCGGCGCCGGGCTCGACCTCGTCCTCGCCGAGTCCGCCGGTTTCGTCATCGCCTCGGCCGTGCTCTTCTGGTTCGTGGCGCGCGCCTTCGACCACCGGCGGCCGGTGCGCGACGCGCTCTTCGCCGTGGCCGTCTCGACCGGCGCCTACCTGCTCTTCGGGCGCATCCTCGACCTGCCGCTGCCCGCCGGCGTGCTGAGCGGGTGGCTGTAGGGGGCCGATGACGGAGATCCTCTCCGCGCTCGCCGCGGGGTTTTCCGGCGCCCTCTCGCTCTCGAACCTCGGCTGGGCGTTCCTCGGGGTGACGCTCGGCACCGCGGTCGGCGTGCTGCCCGGCATCGGTCCGGCGCTGACGGTCGCCGTGCTGCTGCCGGTCACCTTTTCGCTCGATCCGACGAGCGCGTTCATCATGTTCGGCGGTATCTACTACGGCGCCATGTACGGCGGCTCGACGACGAGCATCCTGCTCAACACGCCTGGCGAAACCGGATCGATCGCCACCGCGATCGACGGCTACATGATGGCGCGCCAGGGGCGCGGCGCCGCGGCGCTGACGACGGCCGCGGTCGGCTCGTTCGTGGCGGGCACGCTGGCGACGATGGCGCTGACGTTCTTCGCGCCGCTGCTCGCCTCGGTGGCGCTCCGCTTCGGACCGGCGGAGTACTTCGCGCTGATGATCGTGGCCTTCACCACCGTCTCCGCGCTGCTCGGCCAGTCGCTCGTGCGCGGGCTGCTCAGCCTCTTCCTCGGCCTGGCGCTGGGACTGGTCGGCATCGATCCGCTGACCGGCGAGGCGCGCTTTGCCTTCGGCATCCCCCAGCTGCTCGACGGCATCGACGTCGTCATCCTGGTGATCGGCCTGTTCGCCGTCGGCGAGACGGTCTACCAGGCCTGGCAGTACGGCCGGGAACCGGTGGAAGTCGTCAGGCTCCACGACTTCACCGGCATGAGCCGGGAGGAATGGAAGCGGTCGTGGAAGCCGTGGCTGCGCGGCACGGCGATCGGGTTTCCGCTGGGCGTGCTGCCGTGCGGCGGCACGGTCATCCCGACGTTCCTGTCGTACATGACGGAGAAGCGGCTGAGCGATACGCCCGAGCGGTTCGGGCAGGGCGCCATCGAGGGGGTCGCCGGTCCCGAGGCCGCCAACAACGCCGCGGCGGCGGGCGTGCTCGTGCCGCTGCTGACGCTCGGGCTCCCCTCGTCGGCGACGGCGGCGATCATGCTCGCCGCCTTCCAGCAGTACGGGCTGCAGCCTGGGCCGCTCCTGTTCTCGTCGCGGCCCGATCTCGTCTGGACGCTCATCGCCAGCCTCTACATCGGCAACGTGATGCTGCTCGTGCTGAACCTGCCCCTTGCCGGCGTTTGGGCGCGGGTCATGCTCGTGCCGCGGCCGCTGCTGTTCGGGGGCATCCTCGTGCTGGCGTCGCTCGGCGCCTACACGCTGAACCGGTCGATGCTCGATCTGGCGCTGCTCTATGTCGTGGGCGGGGTCGGGTGCGCGATGCGGGTGTACGACTTTCCGCTCGTCCCGGCCGTGCTCGGCCTCGTGCTCGGTCCGCTCGCCGAGCAGCATTTCCGACGGGCGGTGGCGATCAGCGAGGGCGATCTCTCGGTCTTCCTGACGCGTCCGATTTCCGCCGTGCTGCTCGTGGCGGCGCTCCTCGTCCTGCTCGGTCCGCGGGTGATGCGGCGGGTATCAGTGGCGAACAGCAATGCCCAGAGCCCAATGCCCAACGCCCAATGATCGACATCGATTCCGGCGTGGGCATCGGGCATTGGACGTTGGCCTTCGATCATGTATGACGTCGCGGTGATCGGTGGCGGCAACGCCGGCCTCTCGGCGGCGCTCACGGCGCGGCAGGCCGGGGCCAGCGTCATCGTGCTCGAGGGCGCGCCGCGAGACCTTCGCGGCGGCAACAGCCGACACACACGGAACCTTCGCTGCGCCCATGCCGCATCGACGGCGGTGCTGACCGAGGCGTACCCGGAGGACGAGTTCCTCGCCGACCTCGTGCGCGTGACGCGCGAGGAGACCGACCGCCCGCTGGCGCGGCTGCTCGTCGAGCGCTCCGCCGGATGTCCGGAGTGGATGGGACGGTTCGGCGTCCGGTTCCAGCCGTCGCTGAGCGGCACGCTCCACCTCTCGCGCACGAACGCGTTCTTCCTCGGCGGCGGGAAGGCGCTCATGAACAGCTTCTACGCCTCCGCCGAACGGATGGGCGTCGACGTGGCGTACGACGCCGAGGTGGTGGCGCTCGACATTCGCGACCGGGAGTGCCGAGGCGTGTCCGTGAAGGCGGGCAATCGCGTCGAAGACGTGCGGGCCCGAGCGGTGGTCGTCGCGGCCGGAGGCTTCGAAGCCAATATCGACTGGTTGACGGAGATCTGGGGCGAGGCGGCGGCGAACTTCGTCGTGCGCGGCACGCCCTACAACCGCGGCACGCTGCTCCGGCTGCTCCTCGACGCGGGCGCCCAGAGGGTCGGCGACCCGGCGGAATGCCATGCGATTGCCGTCGACGCGCGCGCGCCGCGGTTCGACGGCGGGATCGTCACGCGCCTCGACTCGATTCCCTTCGGGATTGTCGTCAACAGGCACGCCCAGCGGTTCTACGACGAGGGCGAGGACGCGTGGCCGAAGCGGTACGCCATCTGGGGACGCCTGATTGCCGGGCAGCCCGACCAGATCGCGTTCTCGATCGTCGATGCCAAGGCGATCGGCACGTTCATGCCGTCGGTCTTCCCGCCGATCGTCGCCTCGTCAATCCGCGAGTTGGCCGCCGGGCTGGGATTGCCGCCGGAGGCGCTCGAGGGGACGGTGGCGGCGTTCAACCGGGCGGTGCGGCCGGGCACGTTCAACCACACCGGGCTCGACGACTGCCGCACCGACGGGCTGACGCCGCCCAAGTCGCACTGGGCGCAGCGCATCGACACGCCCCCGTTCTGGGGCTACGCGCTTCGTCCCGGCATCACGTTCACCTATCTCGGGGTGAAGGTGGACGATCGGGCGCGCGTGATCTTCGGGGGCGGCGAACCGTCGCCGAATCTCTACGCGGCAGGCGAGATCATGGCCGGCAACGTCCTGCGCCGCGGCTACATCGCCGGCATCGGAATGACGATCGGGACGGTCTTCGGCCGGATTGCCGGGGAACAGGCCGCACGTTCGAGCGTCAAAGTGCAAAGTGCGACGTAGGCTTCGAACCTACCTTCCACTTTGCACTTTCCACTTCTTCTACTTTTCCACTTCTCTACTTCTCTACTTGCGCCTATTGCCCTCCCGGCTGGCCGGAGAAGAGCCGCTGCCCCGTGCTGGCCAGCACGACGCTGTGGGCGTTGGCGTTGTTGCTGCCGTCGCGCGCGCGACTGGCTTCGACCGCCACCACGTCGCCGAGCTTCATCGAGTCGCGCTTCCAGCCCGACCGCAGCAGCGAATTGGGGCTCCCCATCTCGAATCCCCAGTTGGTGACCGTGCCATCCTCGTTCTTGACGTCCATGAAGAACCAGATGTGGGGATTCGACCACTCGACCTTGGTCACCGCTCCGGTCAGCTTGAGCGGCTTCTGCGCATCGAATTCCGCCGCGAACGAATGGTGAGCCAGCGCCTGTCCCGACGCGGCGATCGCGGCAACGCCCATGACAATTGCAAGTCGTGTTCTCATCACTGCCTCCCAGTAACTGGTGGACCGCCCGGCTCTCGTCCCCCCCAGATCTCCTGCAGACGCCCGAGGTCCCGGTTGTTCTCACAGAGATGTTCGAGCAGCTCCGTGTCGGGCTGCAGTTCGAAGCGCATCGTCTGCGACCTCCAGGGCCGTGAGTATGCCTTCGGGTCGTCGATAGTGACGTCAATCTCCAGGCGGCCGAAGTTGATCCGACCGAAGCGCTCGGTGGTGCGCAGCGCGTCGGTATGCGGATGGCCGTTGTTGTCGAGCCAGCTCCCTTCCTTGAAGCCGGCGGTGTCGACGACGAGCGCCTCGCCTTCCCACCGGCCCACCGAGTACCCGTACCAATTCGGGTCCGGATCGACCGGCAACTGCCGCCCGTCGGTGTGAAACTGGCGATACTTGTGGAATTCCTCGTACAGGATGACGGTGACGCCCGGCGTCTGGATGATCTTGAAGGGGTAGGGCGCCGTCACCGCGTCGGGCACGCCGTGGGGCATGCAGAACGTCATCGGCCTGTCGTAGCCGTGCGTCTCCACCCGCCGCTTGTAGAGGGCGGCCGCCCACGGCAGCATCGGCGCCTCGGTGCCATCGGGCAGCAGATTGCTGTTGTAGCGCATCCAGTTGTCGGCGTGCCAGATGCCGGACAGATCGGGCTTGCCGTCCGCCGTCCGGGGCATCGGCGCGTTCAGGTTGGGTTTCCCGTCAGGCGTACGCGGGGTTCCGGGAAGCGGCAGCGACAGCCACTGCGCGCCGGCTGAGCTTCCCGCAGCGCAGACCAACGCGAGCGCCAACATCCCGCCGCGCCAGGCGGCGGGTCCGACGATCCGCATCAGGCGACCCTCCAGGAGCCCGGGGGCCGACGGCCCACGAACGGCTCAGATCCGCGGGGGGACGAGGCGGCCGGATGGTAACACGACGCGGGCCCAGCATGTGTGAAAAGTTCAAAGCACGTCGGCACGTGGCGGCTGGTCTCCCGGCTGTTTCGCAAATCGTGGTCGGAGAGGAACTTCGCCAGTTCGCGATTTCCCGACCCGTACGATCCGGCGTCCAGGCGCCGGGCTCCTACCGGCGCTCGATCGTAAGGGTGCGAATGACGATGTCGGTGCGAGGGCGGTCCCGACCATTGATCGGCGTGCCGCCGATCTTGCGCACCACGTCGATGCCCGAGACAACCTCGCCGAAGACGGAATGCCGGTCGTCGAGATGCGGGGTAGGAGCGAGCGTGATGAAGAACTGCCCGCCGTTGGTGTTGGGGCCGCGGTTGGCCATCGACAGAATGCCGGGCTTGTCGTGACGCAGTCGTGGATGGAACTCGTCCGCGAAGGTATAGCCCGGTCCGCCGATGCCTTCGCCGAGCGGGTCGCCGCCCTGAATCATGAACCCGTCGATGACCCGGTGGAAGACCAGGCCGTCGTAGTACGGCCGCGTGACGAGCTGGTTCGTACGGGGGTCCCGCCACGGCTTGGTGCCTTCGGCGAGGCCGACGAAATTCTCGACCGTCTTCGGCGCTTCCTGATCGAAGAGTCGCACGACGAAGGTCCCCTCGCTGGTCACGAACTGGGCGTAGACTCCGGGCACGATTGGCTCCTGGTCTGCAGGCGATGTGTGGGGGCGAGCGACTAGAGGATATCATGCAGGGAATGAGCGTCACCGTGCGCTCGGCGGACGACGACGCGCTCGACGCGGTCGCGGGCGGCACGCATGACGATCCATGTGCGGTGCTCGGGCGCCACCGGGTGATCGTGGACGGGCGGCCGGCGCTCCTCATCCGGACGATGCAGCCTGCCGCCTCAGACGTCCAGCTCGTCACCTCCGACCGGGTGTTCGGGATGCAGCGGAAGCGCGCCGAAGGGCTCTTCGAAACGCGGGTGCCGCTCGATGGCCGATCGGAGGAGGCGTTCGTCTACTGGTTCCGCGTGCGCGAGGGGAGCACGACGCGCGATGTCGCCGATCCCTATCGGTTCGGGCCGATCCTGAGCGATTTCGACCTGCACCTCTTTGGCGAGGGGACGCACTACCGCGCGTGGGAGCGGCTCGGATCGCACCGCATGACGATTGACGGCGCCGAGGGCGTGTACTTCGCCGTCTGGGCGCCCAACGCGCAGCGCGTCAGCGTCATCGGCGATTTCAACCGGTGGGACGGCCGGGCGCACGTCATGCGCCGTCTGGTCCCGTCCGGGGTGTGGGAGATCTTCATTCCCGGCGTGCCGGACGGCGCCTGTTACAAGTACGAGGTTCGTACGCCCGCCGGCCACCTCCTGCAGAAGGCCGATCCGTACGCCGTCCGCTTCGAGCTGCCGCCGAACTCCGCGTCCGTGGTCTGGACCGGGGGCCGGTACGAGTGGCGCGATCGCGAGTGGATGCGCGAGCGCGAGTCGTGCGGCGCGTGGCGCGAGCGCCCGATGGCGGTCTACGAGGTGCACCTCGGATCGTGGCGGAGGGTGCCGGCGGAGGGAAACCGGTTCCTGACCTACCGGGAGCTGGCGGACACGCTCGTGCCGTACGTGGGCGAGATGGGGTACACGCACGTCGAGCTGATGCCGATCATGGAGCATCCGTTCGCCGGATCGTGGGGCTACCAGGTGATTGGGTTCTTCGCGCCCACCAGCCGGTTCGGCGGCCCGGACGACTTCCGCTACCTGGTGGACGAATGTCACCGCCACGGGATCGGCGTCATCCTCGACTGGGTGCCCGGGCACTTTCCGAAGGACCGCCACGGGCTGGCGGAGTTCGACGGCACCGCTCTCTACGAGCACGTGGACCCGCGCCAGGGCGAGCACCGGGAGTGGGGGACGCTCGTCTTCAACTACGGGCGCAACGAGGTGCGGAGCTTCCTGCTGAGCAGCGCGCTCTTCTGGCTGGAGGAGTTCCACGTCGACGGGCTGCGCGTCGACGCGGTCGCCTCGATGCTGTACCTCGACTACTCACGGCGTGAAGCGGAGTGGATCCCGAACCGGTTCGGCGGCCGCGAGCACCTCGAAGCGGTGGCGTTCCTGCAGCAGCTGAACACGATCACCCACGGCCAGGTGCCGGGGACGATCACGGTCGCGGAGGAGTCGACCGCCTGGCCGGCGGTCAGCCGGCCGGTGTACCTGGGCGGGCTCGGGTTCAGCTACAAGTGGAACATGGGCTGGATGCACGACATGCTCCGCTACGTCCAGGAGGATTCCGTCCACCGGCGGTGGCATCACGACAAGATCACCTTCTCGATGCTGTACGCCTTCACCGAGAACTTCATCCTGCCGTTCTCGCACGACGAAGTCGTCCACGGCAAGCGCGCCATGCTCGACAAGATGCCCGGCGACGTCTGGCAGAAGCACGCGACGCTGCGCACCCTGTACGGCTACATGTACGGGCATCCGGGCAAGAAGCTCATGTTCATGGGGAGCGAGTTCGGCCAGTGGCGGGAGTGGAACTGCGACGAGAGCCTCGACTGGCACCTGGCGGAAGCGCCGATGCACGCCGGCCTGCGGCGATGGGTGCAGGACCTCAATCACACCTACCGGCGCGAGCGGTCGCTCCATGAGATCGACTTCGAGGACGCCGGGTTCCGCTGGATCGACTGCAACGACAACGAGAACAGCGTGGTCTCGATGATCCGACGCGCCCGCGACCCACGACACTTCACGGTGATGGTGGCCAACTTCACGCCGGTGCCGCGCCACCTCTATCGCATCGGCGTGCCCGAGAGCGGGTTGTACCGCGAGCTCCTCAACAGCGACGCCGCGATCTACGGCGGGAGCAACGTGGGCAACGGCGGCGGCGTGACGGCGCAGGAGATCCCTGCGCACGGATTCCCCTGGTCGCTCTCGCTCGTGGTGCCGCCGCTCGGATTCCTGCTGCTCAAGCGGTAGCCGTCACGCACACGACGAGCCCGGCGTTGTGGCCTTCGTGACGGCTTCCACTTCTGAGACTGTTGGGATGCCGGCCATGGCGCCTACGCGCGTGCAGCTCAGCGCGGCCGCCGCGACGGCGAACCGCAGGATGTCGGCCGGACCGTCGCCCCGCAGCAGCGCGACGATGAAGGCGCCGCGGAATACGTCGCCGGCGCCGGTGGTGTCGACCGTCGACACCCGGAGTGCCGGCTCGTGGTACAGCCGGTCGCCGGAGAGCAGCATGGCGCCCCGGGCGCCGAGGGTCACGCAGACCAGGCCGGACTCGTACGTGGGGCGGGTCCTCCTGGACCCGCCGGGTCCGACAGGGCCCGGCCTGCGCGTCTGAATGACGCGCAGCGCGCGCTCGACGTCCTCCTCGCCGGTGAGCGCCTCGGGCACCCGCTCGGCGAAGATCGGCACCGACACGGCGGCGACGAGCTCCTCGGTGCGGCTGCTGACGCGCTCGATGTCGCTCGTCACGGGCACGCCCATCTCGCCCGCGCATCGCGCCGCCCCAATCGCCGCCTCCTCGTCCGCATCGTCCACGTGGAGCAGCCGCGTGCGGCCGATGATGGAGGCGTCGATCTCCTCCGGCCGCAGCCGCAGCGCCGGATCGCGGTGCCAGAGGACGACGCGCTCGCCCGCCCGGTCGTCGAGCACGATGACGGCATACGGGCTGGGTGCGTCGCGCACGCAAGCGTGCTCGACGTCGACGCCGCGGCGCGCCAGCTCGGCGCGCATTCGCGCGCCGTTCGCGTCGTTGCCGATGGCGCCGACGTACTTGGTCCGCAGCCCCATGGCCGCGCACGTGCAGAGTGCGGTGGCCGTCTGACCGCCGCACGTGACCAGATGCGCTGCGATGGCCTGCTTGGCCGCGGGGCCGTGGGGCAGGGGGAACCGGGGCACGCGGTAGACGTAGTCGACCGAGTTGGCCCCGACGCCGACGACGTCGAACTGGAACGATCGACCGTCGTTCACACTTCTCTCTTCTCGCTTCTTGGTTCGTGTTCAGGTTCGGTTCGTTGTTCGCGTTCCATGTTCGTGGTTCCGACCCACCGCGAGGACGTTCACGAACCGAGAAGTGTGAACGACACGTCCTCGACGTTCAGTCCGTCTTCGGAACCGCCTTCATCGCCTCCATGAACGTGCTCCACGGCACGGGCCTGCCGTGCACGGGCGCCACGGTCGCCACGTCGAGCTTCATGCGCTGGACCTGGGTGAGGAAGCTCTGCATCGACGGCAGCTGCGCGGCCCGCGGCGGCTCGTGGGTGTCGAAGAGATCCGCCTCGAACGCGATGCGCTCCGCCGGCAGGTACGCCATCAGCATTCCGGCGACGTGCCGCAGCGGCTGCACGTAGTAGACGCGCAGGATGCGGCTGTTGTCGGTGACGACGAAGTTCTCCTGGATCCCTTCGTAGTTGTACCCCTCGGCGACTTCCGTCGGCGGCCAGAGCGACACGATGTCGGGCTTCACCGTCCTTGCCTTGTAGGTCAGGACGTCCCGGTTGAGGAACTTGAGGTTGATGAAGTGGGTGACGACCGTCGCGCCGATGTGGTTGTAGGTCCGGATGCCGCCGATGTGATCGAAGTGCGGATGCGACGCGATGAGCCAGCGGATCGGCTTGTTCGGCGCCAGCTTCGCCACCGCCTCGATCACCGCGAGGCTGCGCTCCTCGTTGAGCGGCGCTTCGAACACGGCGACGAAGTCGCGGAACTCCACCATGTAGCTGTTCGCCGGACCGCCGCCGAGCAGGTAGACCCCGGCGGCCAGCTTCTCGACGTCGACGCGGCCGTAGGCGGGCGGCGCGGTCTGCTTCACCGATTCGGGCACCGGCACCGGGTCGTCGCACGCGTTGGCCTGGACGGTCGGGAACTTGCCGCCATACCCGTTGTGGCCGGTGCTCTCGGAATAGAACTGCCAGTTGTCGTCCCAGCCGTGGTGCGAGTGCCAGGCGACGGGCCACTTCGAGGTCCCCGCGTCGATGAAGTTGGTCGACTCGTGCTCGATGTTGAAATCGCCCAGCACCGGCTCGTTCACGGTCGTCTTGATGCGCGTGATGATGTTCTGGCTGTTGATGGTGGCGTCCACGCGGTACTTGCCGAGCACGGTGATCGCGACCACGTGCACCTTCTCCGGCGCCACGACGTTGCCGTCGCGCCCCTTTTCGAGCTGCTCCCAGCGCCACAGGGCCCGCGGGTTCGCGCCGGGCTTCCGGGCGGCCTTGAGGAACCCGTGCGGAGTCAGCCAGATGTCGAGCTGATAGATCTCGGCCAGTTCCGGCGGTGCCGCCACGGGCGGCCCGCTGCCGTCCACGTGCCAGGCGTAGGGTCCGTTGACGATGTGGGTCTGTCGGAGCTCCTTCTGCGTGGGCGTGCCGCCGACCCACCCGATGCCGTACTTCCACGACGCCGGGTTGCCGCCAGGCTTGCGGTCGAATGTCTCCTTGCTCGTCCCGGTCTCCCAGTTGATCGTCCGCGTGTAGTTGGCCATCTCGCTGCGCGTCCAGTCGACGTTCGGCGCGTTCTCGAAGGTCTGTCCGACCGGACCGCTGTAGCCGGTGCCCGAGAACGTCACGCACCGCAGGTTCGCCTCGCCGATGGCCTTGGACGCGGCCGCCAGCACGGGCGCGGGATCCACGAAGCCGGCGGGCCACTGCTGCGCGGGCGTCTGGACTGCCAGCGCCAGCAGCGCCACCAGCACACCGAACGACAATCTCCTGGCCATCTGTCCTCCTCGACCCGGGGTCAGACCCAGGGTCTGACCCCGGCACAGGGGGCCGATTATACGATCCGGCGGCTCCGCTCGTACAGCGTCACGGCGGCCGACGACGCGGGCGTCAGCGCGACGAGCGTGCGCGCGAGGCCGGCGACCTCGGTCACCATCACCGACCGCGTCACGAACCGGCGCTCTCCGAGCAGCCGCCGGACCACCAGCCGTCCTTCGGCGATGAAGATGCCGCGTTCGCGAACCAGCTCGGGATCGGGGATGTTGCGGTACTCGGCCAGCCTTTCGTCGCCTGGGTCGTTAACGGGAGGGGGCATCGGTAAGTGGAAGAAGTGGAAGAAGTGGAAGAAGTGGAAAAGTAGGCAAGAAGTGCAACCAGCTGGTTCGACCACTCCGTTCCTGGCCCGAATCCGGCTGGCATCGGATGTGCTGAATCCGGCGGCATGGCCGCGCCGGAGCTGCTCGAACGCACGCACGTGTTTGCGCTCGCCGTTCTGAGGTTCTGTCGTCGTCTGCCTCACAGTCCTGAAGCGCGGGAAGCCGCCGCGCAGTTACGGCGAGCGGCCAACTCCGTACGCTCGAACTACCGGGCCGCCAGGAGGGGACGTTCGCGCGCGGAGTTCCAGGCAAAGCTCGGAATTGTCTTCGAGGAAGCCGACGAGTGCGCCGGGTGGCTCGAGTACCTGCGGGACGGGAACATCCGTCACGATCCCGCGCTCGTCGAGGAGGCACGGGCGCTGGCGCGGATCTTCGCGAAAGCGGTGAAGACGACGCGTGCCAACACGATTCGACTACGAAACCTCCCAAGTAGCTAGGAGTACTTTCAACTTACTTTTCCACTTCTTCCACTTTTCCACTTCTCCACTTCGCATCAGCCCGTCCCCCTGCTCCGCTCCCACCCCTTGTAGGTCCCGAGCACCCGGATCCACTTGGCGAACTCGCCGAGCTGGGTGAGCGCGCGTGCGCAGGCGAGGTCGTCGCGCTTGGCGTCGATGTCGACGTAGAAGAGGTACTCCCACGGGCGGCCCCGGATCGGCCGGCTCTCGAGCTTGCTGAGGTTGATGTCGCGCAGCGCGAAAACGCTCAGGGCGCGGAACAGCGAGCCCGGCGTGCTCGGCAGGGCGAACACGATCGTCGTCTTGTTGGCGTCGGTCGGCGGCGTCCCGCCAATCACGAAGAAGCGGGTGATGTTGAACTCGTAGTCCTGCACCGCCTCCTGCAGCACTTCGAGGCCGAACACCTCCGCCGCGCGGCGGGAGGCGAGGGCGGCGGCGCCGGCGAGCCGCTGCTCGGCCACCAGCTTCGCGCCGCCGGCGGTGTCGTAGACCGCTTCGACGGTGGCGCCAAGCTCCTTCAGGTAGCGCTCGCACTGCGCCAGCGCCTGCGGATGCGAATAGACGATCTTCACGTCGCCGATCTTGGTGCCCGGCAGCGCCTGGAGACAGTGGACGACGTCGAGCTCCACTTCGCCGGTAATCAAGATTTCGTGGTCGACGAGCAGGTCGTAGTTCCGGTGGATCGTGCCGCCGATGGAGTTCTCCATCGGCACGATGCCGTGCATCGCGCGCCGCTCGACGACGGCGTCGAACACCTCGTCGAACGTCTTGCAGGGAAGCGTCTCGGTGTGCGGAGAGTAGAGCAGCGCGGCCGCTTCGCTGTAGGCGCCCGGTTCTCCCTGATACGCGATTCTCACGTCCGACTCCTCGCTGCCCGGCCACGGACCGACGCCCCGACGAGCATCGCCGGGCCGGTGAGGGCGACGAGCGCCACCCGCGTCCAGCCCGGCGTGAACGCTGCGTACTCGCCCGCCGTGAAGCCCCATGCGAGCGCCGCCGTCTGCACGAGCGCCGCTGCGCCCCCGTGGAGCATCTCCCGGCTGCCGGCCACCTTGGCGGTCATGTACCCGCCGAGCAGGGCCGCCAGCGTGGTGTACACGAGCTTGGCGCCGATCATCTCCGGTCGATTGCGGACCGCGAAGTACTGTGTCATGTCGCCGATCGCGCCCCCCGCCCGCGCGCTGACCAGCGTGAACTCGAGCACCTCGACCAGAACCGAGATGAGGAGGATGCCGCCGAGCACCGCGACGAGGCTGCGAACCGGATTCATCGCCTCACCCGAGGAACCGCAGGCCGTGCAGCACAGAGGCGACAATCGCGATTAACGACGCCGCCAGGCAGATGATGGCGATGCCGACATGGTCGATGCGCTCCGGCTTCAACGGATCGAGCAGTCTGGATGCGAGGTACCCGCCCGCGAAGCCGCCGGCGTGCGCGTAGTTGTCGATACCCTGCATCAGGAAGCCGAAGAGGCCGAGCATGAGCGCGTAGGAGAGCGCCTCCCTGCCGATGTGCGAGCTGCCGCCGCGGCGGCCGTAGTAGACGAGCGCGCCGAGCAGGCCGAAGATCGGCGCCGACGCCCCCACGGTGAACTGTCCGCCTCGGAGGATGGGGATGCTCGCCGACGGCAGGGGAGGCACGTACGCGCCGGCGAACGAGCTCAGCGCGAAGCCGGCAATCGCCGCGGCCGTGTAGATGATCACCATCCGGCCCGGCCCGTACAGATCGGCCGTGGCCGGCGCGAGCTGCCGGACCCACATCATGTTGAAGAAGATGTGGAGCGCGCTCCCGTGGAGCCACGCCGCGCTGAGTACGGTCCACCACCGGTCGGCCACGAACACCGGAACGGCGCCGCTCGCGCCGAAGAGGAAGAGGCTCTGGCGGCTCGGGGAGAGCATCGAGAAGAGGCCGCCCACGCCGATGTCGCCGCCCGAGGCGAGCAGCGTCAGCACGTAGAGCACGACACAGGTGCCGATGACGAAGGGGACGAACCCCATGTCGTGGCCGAGCGAGCGGAGCGCCGGGGCGAAGCCCCAGAGTCCCGGGTTGCGCCGGCCGCAGCCGTAGCAGCGGTCGTCGTTGACGCCCACGAGCACGCCGCAGGAGGTGCAGACCACCGACCCCGAGGTTTGACGTTTGAACACCCGTTCGATGATAGCCTGTAGAAACTCCCAACGCCCAACACGCCAACGCCCAAGCTTGGGCGTTGGGAGTTGGGCGTTGGGAGTTGAGTTCCTATGCGTCTCATCGTGGGCATCACGGGAGCCACCGGGGTGATCTACGGCGTCAGGCTGCTCGAGCGGCTGCGGGACGCCGGCGTCGAGACGCACCTCGTCATCAGCCGCTGGGGCGCCCGGACGCTGCTGCACGAGACGCCCTACTCGCGCGAGCAGGTGGAGGCGTTGGCGCATACCTCCTATGCCGCCAGCGACATGGGCGCCGCCATTTCGAGCGGGTCGTTTCAGACCTCCGGGATGATCGTCGCCCCGTGCAGCGTGCGGACGCTCGGCGCCGTGGCGCACGGCTTCGGCGACAGCCTGATCCACCGGGCCGCCGACGTCGTGCTGAAGGAGCGGCGGAAGCTGCTGCTGGCGGTGCGCGAGGCGCCGCTCAGCGAGATCCACCTGGAGAACATGCTGAAGCTGGCGCGGCTCGGCGCCGTGATCCTGCCGCCGGTGCCCGCCTTCTATCACAATCCCCGCTCGCTGGCCGACATCGTGGAGCACACGGTGGCCCGCATGCTCGACCACTTCGGGATCGACGTCGAAGGCGCCGCCCGTTGGTCGGGCGAGATGGGCGTCAGCGGCGGGCGCGCCCCGAGCGAAGACTGACCGGGATCAACCGCGCGCGCCGCGTTCCCGGCGGGCGTCTTCGAGTGCGCGCTCGGCGTCGGCGACCGCCTGCGCCGCCTCCTCCGCCTTGGCGGCGACGCGCCGCGCCCGCTGGCGCGCGCGCTCGGCCTCGGCGGTCACCTTGTCGAACCTCACGGCGAGTGCCGCCCTCTTCCGCTCGGCCGCCACGGCGCCCCCGGCTGCCCGCCTGAGCGCCGCTTCGGCCCGCGCCGCGGTCCTTCGCGCCTCGCCCAGCGCTCGTTCGGCCGCACGGACCGCCGCACGTTGCGCTCGTTCCTCCGCCGCGCGCCGGCGCCTCTCGGCCTCCGGATCGCGCGGTTTTCCCTCGCGCCCGGTCTCGCGGCGCTGGGCGAACGGAATGACACGGGTCGGCCCGGTTCCGCGCCGGGCGCGGCGCCCGACGAGCGCCGCGAGCGACTCGATGCCGGGCGCCTCGACGTCGCCTGTGAGGCGTCCAGGGCGCGGACCGTCCGGCATGCCGCCATAGGTGGCGAGGGCGTCGAGCGTGGCGGTGATGCGGCGTGTGAGCTCGGGCGATGAGGCGTGGCCCGCTTCCTCGAGCAGGCTGCCGGCGCGGGTCGACAGCGCCGCCAGGGCCCCGCGCCGTGCCTCCATGACGCCGCGCAGACCGGCGCCCTTGCCGCCGGCGCTGCGCAGCGTGGTGGCCTGGGCGCGGCGAAGACGCTCGCCGGCGGCGAGCAGTTGGTCGAACGCCTTGCGGTGGCGCCAATAGAGCTGGTTGACCGCCCACGCGGAGAGGGGCGGCTTCGCCAGCGCCTTGACGCGCGAACCTGCCTCCACCCTTCCGGCCGCCTTCAGCCTTGCCGCCAGCGCGTCCCGGGCCGGGATGAATTCGTTCACCGGGAGCTGGAACAGGGCATCGATGTCAGCGTGTTCCGCCGCCATGGGTAGCGTGACCTAGTCTGTCACACCCTCTTTCTATGCTGGCGGTACACGGTGTCCGGCGGCAGCCGGACCGGGAGACCCCATATGGCAGCTCAGCTCGCGTTATACGACCCGCGGATCGCACCGGCGCCGACCGACGAGTCGGCGCCCGCCACCCGGCGCGCCGAGGGGCAGCCGCCGCTCTGCGCGGCCTGCCGGGCGCGCGAAGCGCGCTACGGTTTTCAGACTGAAGCCGACGACCCGCAGGTCGAGCGCCCGCGGACGCTCTGCTTCGAATGTTTTCGCCTGGAGATCGGCCGCCGGCACGACCAGGCGCGCGCCGTCCAGGCGCGTCTGCCGCTCGACCAGGCGCTCGAGGGGATCACCCGCCGGCGCCGCCGCGCCCAGATTGCGGCGCGCCGGGCGCTTGGCCTCTGAACGTTTCGGCGCTGCCGGGCGCGGTGAAGTCGAGGCGCCGGTTGCCCGCCCGGCCGGTCACCGTGTACGTGCCGCGCATCTGGATGAAGTCGAGGCCGCTGGCGCGAGGTCCGCTGCCGGCGCCGCGGGTGGTCACCGTCGATTCCACGGCGAACGACATCCGCACGTCGAGGCCGTCGTCGCTCTGTCCCTGCACTGAGATCGCCTGCGGTCGTCCAGTCGGGTCGTTCGTTTCTGTGATGGTGACACCGGTCGTGTAGCCGATCGGCCCGTCGGCACCGATCACGCCGAGGAATCCCGGCACGCGGTCGGGGTCGGCCGCCTCGCGCGGAGGAAACACGCGGCCGTACAGCAGCGACACGTCGCCATGTTGGACCTGGCCCCATTGCCAGGACACCCCCTGCCAGAACCCCCAATTGTGATCGTGGTACCCGGAGCCCCCGTCAAACGAGATCCGCTCGCCGTCGATGTCGAGCGTGCCGCCGAGCGCGCCCGACATGACGGGGACGACGTACCCGGTCCGCCAGCCGCGCGCGCCGGTGATTTCAAGCGGCGGCACCAGTCGGCCGGGCGAGGCCTGGAGTGTCAGTTCGCCCCGCGCCCGCCGGCCCTTCTCGCTCCGCAGGTCGAGGTGCACGTGGTAGCTCATCCCCTCGAGCCGCACGAAGCTGGCGCCCATCGTCAGGTCGGGTGCGCGGAGCGCCTCCTCGTCGGTGAGCGGCGCGGCGGCGCTGAAGGTCTCGACCGATCGTCCGCGGTCGAGCTGCAGCCGCACGCCGGCGGCCCGGCGCCCGTCCTCGGTCCGCCGGCCGACGAGGAACGTGAGATAGAAGCGCGCTTCGGGCCCGCGTCCATTGAAATACAGCCACTCCGCCCACGAGTCCGCCCACTCGGGCGCATCCGGGATCGGATGAAAGCGATCGATGAAGCGCAGCGTGTCCTCGGGGGTGTCGTTCGTCCAGGCGCGATCGTCGGCCGAGTCGCGCCAGGCGCCGATGGAGGCGGTCTCGGCATCGCCGAGCGCCCGTTCCAGGCTTGGAATCCCACCCCGGGCCTCGACGCGGGTCGTGCGGCCGCCGTGCACGAGGAAGAGCGGCGACACGTGGAACGGAGCGGCGACGCGCACGCGGGAGCGGAGCGACTCGGCGTGCAGCGTGCCGGTGAGCAGGAGCCGCGCGGGCACCTGGGGCAGCGTGAAGATCACGACGTCGCCGCCGCCGGAGAGCGCCGGCGCGCGCGACTGCTGCAGCACCACTTCCGCCACGCCCAGCAGGATGGCCATGACGGCGACGCCGACGCCGAAGCCGGCCGCGAGCACCGCGCTGCGCACCGGGTGGGCCGTGAGCGAGCGGACCGCCAGCTTCCCGATCATCGCGCCGCCTCGTGGTCGATGCGGCCGTCGCGCATCGTGAGCACCCGGCGCGCCCGGCTCGCCAGCACCGGATCGTGCGTGACGATGACGAGCGCGGTGCCGTCGGCGTTCACGCGATCGAGCAGCGCGGCCACCTGCTCCCCCGTTGTCTGATCCAGCTCGCCCGTCGGCTCGTCGGCAAGGAGCAGCCGCGGCCGGTTGGCGAGCGCCCGGGCGATCGCCACGCGCTGCATCTCGCCCCCGGAGAGCTGCGCCGGCCGGTGATCGGCCCGGGCGCCGAGCCCGACGTACGCCAGCAGCTCCAGGCTGCGGGCCCGCCGCTCGCGCTTCGGCGCGCCCGCTTCGGCCTGCGGCAGCTCCACGTTCTCGGCCGCCGTGAGCATCGGCAGCAGGAAGAAGCGCTGGAACACGAAGCCGATGTGGCGCAGCCGCAGCAGGCTGCGCGCCCGGTCGTCGAGCGTCGAGACGTCGCGGCGGTCGAACACGAGCGTCCCGGACGAGGGGGCGTCGACGCAGCCGAGCATGTGCAGCAGCGTCGACTTGCCGCAGCCCGATGGCCCGCGAATGGCGATGTGCTCGCCGGCCGCGACCGTGAGCGTGACGTCGCACACCGCCACGACGGGTCCCGCCGGCATCGGAAACACCCGGCTGATGCGCTGGGCGGCGACGACGGCGTCGCTCACGAGATCACCTCGTTGCGCAGGGTGGAGGCGATCGGCAGCCGCGCCACGATTCGCATGGGGTACGCCGCGGCGAGGATCGCCGTCGCCGCGAGCAAGCCGGCGTGCACGACGAGCGCATCCGGGCGGAACACGAAGAAATGGAGCGCCGCCGGCAGCCCGGGCATCTGCTTGAGAATGGCGTCGAGCCACGCGGCGAGCAGTGCGCCGAGCGGCAGCGACAGCACGCCGCCGATCCCGATGATGAGCGCCGACTCGCAGAGGACGTCGAGCACGACGCGCCGCTGCGAGAAGCCAAGCGCGCGCAGCGCCGCCACCTCGCCGAGGCGCTGATTGACCGACACGGTCAGCAGCACGGTGATGAGCAGCAGGGCGAACGAGACGGTGACCGCCGTCAGCACGGTCGAGATCTGGCGGAAGTACGTGAAGCCGCGCTGCTGGAGCTGGCCGAGCGCCTGTTCGTTCGACAGGACGAGCAGATCGGGCCGGAGCGCCGCGATGTCGGCGGCGGCACGCTCGGGATCCCCCGCCGACGTGACGAGCAGGTAATCGGCGGCCTCGGCGCTTTGCGCGCACGCCTCGGCGAGATCCGCCGCGTCGAGCCCCGCTCCCGCGTTGTCGGGCGTATCGAACGGGAACTCGGCGACGCCGGCCACGCGCAGGCGCCGCGGCGGCGGCGCGGCGTCGTCGCGGGAACAGAATGCGCTCAGCGTGATCGTCGTGCCGGGCGAGGCCTGCAGCGCGCGGGCGGCGGAGTCGTTGATCACCACGTCTCCGGCACCGGCGATGTCGCGTCCGCGCAGGACGGTCCACGGGCGCGGTCGGCCGCTGATGCCCACGAGGGCGGCGCGAACCGAGACCCCCTCTCGTACGAGGTGCGCCGCTTCGGTCCGCACGGTGACGACGGTGCGCACCGACGGAAGCTTCGCGATCTGCGCGGCCGTGGGAGCGGCGTCGGCCAGGTCGGGGCCGGGTCGCGGGATGCTATCGGTCGACATGACGCGCACGTCGTAGCCGAGCCGATCGAGCAGATCCCGCATCGACAGGACGAGCCCTTCCGAGAGCAGCAGCATGTCGAAGAGCAGCGCGCCGACCGCCGCCACGCCGAGGATGCCGAGGATGGACCGCGCCGGCTGGCGGATGAGGCTGCGCCACGCGAACGCCAGGACGTTCATCGCCGCGCCAGCCTCAGCGCCCGGCGGCGCAGCAGCGCCCACGACGCGGCGACGGTGGCGACCGCGCCGAGCGGCACCGCGATTGCCACCGAGAGCGCCGCCACCCGCGGTGTCACGCGCACGAAGACCAGCGCCGTGTCGTAGCGCCACTGGAAGAAGCGGTTGATCAGCCCTTCGGCCGCGGCGGCGAGCGCCAGGCCGAAGAGCGCGCCGGCGGCCGCGATGAACAGGCCTTCGAGCAGCACCTGCACGAGGATGCGGCGCGCCGGCAGGCCGATCAGGCGCAGCACGCCCACCGTCTCGCGGCGCTCGTCGACGAGCATGATCGTCAGCGCCAGCAGGAACACGGTGGCCGCCGCGATCGTCACCGCGGCAATCGCATAGTGGAACCGCTCCAGCACGACGAAGATGCTGCCCATGCCCGCCGCGCCCGCCGCGCGGCGGGCGAAGACGCCCGGAGTGCGGGCGTTGACGTCCTGCGCGAACCGGCGCGCCTCGGCCGGATCGACGAGCGCCACGTTGACCGAGGACACGCGCTCGGTTCCCGCGGGCGTGTCCGGGTCGCGCGTGAGCGCGAGGAGGTCGGGCAGGTGCAGCCGTACTTCCCGTGGTACGAGGCCGAGCCGCAGCGGATTCGGTGTCGGCTCGTAGGTGCCGGCGATCCTGAACGTGCGCGCGCGCTCGCCGCGCGCGTCGGCCGCCAGCCGCACCAGATCGCCGACCGCCAGCCCCTCGCGCTCGGCCAGCTGCCGCGTGACGAGAATCGACGGCGGCTCCGGCGCCTGCGCCCCCAGGAAGGAGGCGGTCAGCGACAGGAGCAGAGCGAGCACGAACAGGAATGGCTTCACGTGAACGATCCGAACGCTACCAACGACCCGAACGGTTCGATCGACTCATGCCGATGATCCGCGTCCACTCCGCGGCCGTTACCGGCATCACCGACAACCGCGGCATCCGGGCGAGCGGACACGACGCGAAGGCGCGGTCCGCTTTGATCGCCGCGAGCGTCACCGGATTGGGCAGCCTCTTCTCCGGCGCGATGTCGACGACGTGGAGTCTGCCCGAGCGGTCCGTCGGGTCGGGATAGGCGTCGCCGAGGGCGCGCGCGACGGCCACGACGGCCTTTTCCTTGCCGGTGTGGTAGTAGAAGAGGCGGTCGCCCGTGCGGATTGCGCGGAGGTGCTTCTGGGCGAGCGGGTTGCGCACGCCGGCCCAGACGGTCTTGCCGTCGCGCTCGAGCTGGTCGTAGCCGTAATGATCCGGTTCCTCCTTCACCAGCCACTGCGCCATGGCTCGAATTATATCGGGCGCCGCGCGCGGTGTTCATGCGCGCAGATGCCCGGCTCGTTCCGCCCGCTCGGCGGCGATATCGACGAGCCGCAGAGGCACGGAGGCACCGACGATCCCCGCATGCGCTCGGGTGCCTCCGTGTCGCCGTGGCCTGTGCGCGGACCGTTTGGGCTACCATAGTTTTCATGGCCGCGACTCCGTCGACGATGCTCGACCTGGGGACGACACTGCCGGCGTTCCGTCTCCGCGATCTGGACGGGAAGGCGGTGACGTCGAACGATTTCGGCAACGCACAGGGACTGCTGGTGGTGTTCATCTGCCCGCACTGTCCGTTCGTACGGCACGTCCGCGGCGAGGTCGCCCGGGCGGCCCGGGAGTTCCAGCGGCGCGGCGTTGCGGTGATTGCGATCAATTCCAACGATGCGACCGCGTTTCCCGAGGACGACCCGGCGGGGATGCGGAAGGAGGCCCGGGAGGTCGGCTACACCTTCCCGTATCTCTGCGACGACACGCAGGAGGTGGCCCGGGCGTTTCGCGCCGCCTGTACGCCCGATTTTTTCCTGTTCGACCGAGGCCGGCGGCTCGTCTACCGCGGCCAGTTCGACGACAGCCGGCCGAACACCCAGGTGCCGGTGACCGGGAAGGAGCTGCGCGCGGCGGTCGAGGCGCTGCTGGCGGGGCGGCCGATCGCGTCGGACCAGAAGCCGAGCGTCGGCTGCAACATTAAGTGGAAGAAGGGAAACGAGCCGGAGTACTTTCGCGGCTAGCCGCCTGCTACCGGCTACCACCTACCGGCTACCACCTACCAGCCAGCCTCAGTGCGTCATGGTGTACAGCAGCACGTTGACCGCCACCTGATAGCCGTACACCGAGAACTTGTAGAAGTAGTTCGGGTCCTCCCCCTCGCGCTCCCATGAGTCGCTCACGTCGGTGTTGTGGGTCATGAGGACCATCACGCGTCCTTTCGAGTCGATGATCCCGCGCGTGTGCACCTCGGCGCTGTCGCGCCCGCGCTCGGAGGTGCCGCCGCCGCTGCCGTACCAGAAGTTGATGCTCGGGATCTGCGGCACCCCCTTCAGCTCGAAATGCGTGCGGAAGATCGGGTGGTCGGACGGCAGATCGACGATCGGGTACTCGCTCGACGGAAACACCTTCCGGATCTGGCTGGCCCAGACCTCCCACGCGTAGGAGCCCCAGAAGTCGTCCACCCACAGGAAGCCGCCCTTGAGGAGGTAGGTGCGCAACCGGCTGGCGTCGTCGTCGCTCAGGAAGATCGTGCCGACCTCCTGCATCATGATGAACGGGCACTGGAAGAGCGTGTCGTCGCCGAGCCGGACGATCAGGTGCTCGGGCCGCCCCGCGCGGTCGAAGCTGACCGGCGTCTTCGTCAGCTCCGCGAGGCGAATCATCAGGTCGATGTCGGCGTTCGGGTAGTCGGTCAGCCACCCGCCGCCGTCCCCGCGCGGGTTCATCCGGTACGCGGCTCGACAGTAGTGGAACCGGCCGTTGAAGCTGTCGGGACGCGCCAGGCGCTCGGAGATGCGGAAGTCGCCGCCCCGGCGGCCGAAGCCGAACTGCGCGGAGGCGAGGCCGGCACCGAGGAGCGCGGCGACCGCAAGAAGCGTCGCCACCCGGGTCCGCATGGGCAGCAGTATACGGCGCGGCCCGGCAAAGCCGAATTTCAGAATTTACGAACCCGGAGACGGGTGGCAGAATACCCGCCACACCCGTCAATTCGTAGATCCGTCGATTCGTCGCTCTCAGCGGGAGGATCGCCATGGACACCGAGCGGGTTGCGCGTGCGGCAGTGCACCTGGGTCGCGGACGTGGCTGGCGGCCTCGTTGTCTGGATGGGAATATCGGGGCCCGAGCGGGCGCGCCGCGCGGTGCCCCACGCGGCAGGAGTGTGACGTGACACGGCACTTGCTTGCCGGCGTCTTGCTGGCCATCTCGGCCCCGGCGTTCGCCGGGGCGCAGGCTCCCGGGGGTGCAGCGCCCGCCGTGCCCCCGGCGCCGCGTCCGAAGATGGCGCCCGCCGGGATACCGGCGTACACGGTGAACCTGATGACCCGGGAAGGGGTCGCCCTGTTCGGCGGAGCGTGGCGGGCGATGGAGGCGAAGCTCGTTGAAGGGCCGCCGCGGCCGAATGCCGGTTCGTGGACCGTGTCCTACGACCTGGTGCCGAAGGGCGCGGCCGCCGACTTCGACGACTCGTCGTGGCCGGTCGTCGACGCGCCGGCGCTCGTGACCGACCGGCGCGGCGGGGGCGGCGTGTTCATGACGTGGTACCGGATCGCGCTGACGATTCCGCCGGCGCTTGGCGGGTTCGATCCGACCGGCGCCATCGCCGTCTTCCACATCGTCGTGGACGACTACGCGGAGGTGGCGGTGAACGGGGAGATTCCGCGGCAGGTGGGGCGGCCGAGCGGTCACATGGTCGTCGGCTTCAACCTGCCGAACCGCGTGGTGCTGAGCGAGGCGGTGCGGCCGGGCGATCGGTTCCAGGTGGCGGTGCTGGCCGTCAACGGGCCGATTGCGCTGGCGCCGCTCAACCCCGTGTTCATCCGCGAGGCGCGGGTCGAGTTCTTCAAGTAGCGGTCGCTACCCGAATGCGATTCGCCCAACGCCTGACCCGCCTGCGGGCTGTCGCTTGTGCTTCGCGACCTCACGCTTCGCAATTCAATTCTGCCCACGCGAAGCGAAGTCGTCAGCTAGCGGCGCGGAGCGACAACTCGAAGTGCAATCCCTCGGCTCTCTGGAGATGGTGGATGACCTCCAAGAGATTGCGGGCTTGAGGGTTGCCGCTTGGACTGAGCATGCGCATCAAGCTCTTGGCCGGCCGTTTTGTTCGGCGACTCAGCTCCTCGAACCCGATCGTCGCGTTGATGTAGTCGCGAAGTATCGCCTTTCCGGTGTCGAGATCCCCTTCGAGAAGACACTCGACGCCTTCACGCAGAAGCTCCTTCCTGTACTTCCGATCCGAGCGGAGGCGCGCCTGCACCGTTTCCTTGAATTCTCGTGTCAGCGGCATCTCACTTCTCCTGCGCCTTGCGCTTCTTGTAGTCGGCCCATCGCTCGTGCGCGTCAGCAATGTCCTTGTCCTGGCGCTTCTTCGTCCCGCCAGCCAGCAGAATCACGACAGTGTCGCCATCCTTGCCGAAATAGACTCTGTATCCAGGCCCGAAATCGATTCGGTACTCGAACACGCCAGCGCCGACGCCTTTAACGTTTGAGAAATGTCCCAGCTCCAGCCGCCCAAGTGCTGTCGTAACTTTGGCGGCTGCGGTGGCGTCGAGACTCCGAAACCAGGCCGCAAACGGGCTCGAACCTGCGCGATCGAGATATTCGAGGACCGTCAAGATTTATATGGTAACAGAAGAGTTACCATTGTGAGCGCGGCTCATGCGGCCCGCTGGCGGCGGTGCCGATGGCAAGTCGCGGGCCGCCTGCCCGGGCTGGGCGTTTCGCTCAAGGATTCAGCGCGAACCGTGGCTAGTCCGCCCGGTGGGGGGAAAAGCGGGCTGTGCGCCCGCCTCGTGGCTCCTCCTCGAGGCCGAGCAAGCGTTGGTCGAAGAAGCGCTTGCGCCACTTACTGATGATTTGGCGCGGGGTATCCAAGCGAGCCGCAATGACATCGTTGGACAACCCCTCGGCGGCGAGCAGGACCAGCTTGGCGCGGATGACATCACGATACGGTGACGTATATTTTCGGGCCCTGGCTTCCAACGCGCGGCGTTCCTCGCGGGTGAGGGCGATGCGAAATTGGCTGTGGCGAGGCACTCGATCGGCACCTCCTCGCGGGGAGGATAGCCCCTTCGGCCGGCCTATGGCAAGTCATAATACGTCACCGTATTTATGAAATGAGGTACTTAGCGGAAATCGAGTCACGAGCGTCGATCCCCGTAAACCACTGTACTTCTCGCGAAATCGATCGACCCACGTCACGGTTACGTCACGATTTTCGGACCGTTGAAGGAGCACGCCTTTTCAACGTGGGCACAGTGGCTGCGCCTCTGGTCGACCCTTCGTGCTATGCCCGATCTGGGCACAGTCATGCCCAACATGGACATGACTCCTCAAATGCGACGTGTCGATCCCATCGACACGTCTCTCGAACATGTCGAAAAAATCGCAAATCATCGACATATTGCGAACGGCCGCCAAGCGGCGCCTGCTGTTAGGCGCGGTTATATAACCGCGCCGCGGTTATCTTCGCGCCGTGATCGCCAAGAAGCCCACGCCGCCCCGGTGTCCGGCGTTGTTCACGCAAACCTTGATGTTCACGATGTTTGTGAACATCGGACAATTCGTGAACGTGGCGATACGGTTTTCGGCGACGAGGACGGTTAGCGAACGCACTGGCGGCCCTCTGTGCCGCCGCGAACTGTGCGCAGGGGCCAGCCGTGGGCCAGCTTTCGGCCCGGCCCTTGATCTTGCTGTAGGCTCTCAGCGTGCTCCACGCACTCCTTCAGGGCAAGCTCGATCCAACGGTTGCCGAGCCACAACGGCGAGAAGACGCTCTCACTTCAACGGTCCTTGGCACGCTCGTTTTGGTCGAGGCATGGGAACTCCTCGGTGAGTGGCTCCAGTTGCCTGCATCGGGCGGTGCACCCGATGCCGAGAACGAGTGCTGGTTTTGGCCCCATCTCCCTGGTGGCGTTGAGCCGGACGTCGTGCTCAGACTTGGCGGAACAGTCGTGGTCGTTGAAGCGAAGTATCGTTCGGGACGTAATGATCTCGCGCTTGATGAGGAGTACGAAGACAAGCCGGTTGACCAGATCCTGCGCCAATACACCGGCGTTTCAGACCTGCGGGATCAGCGAAGCGCGCATCCCGACACACTCGAGCGAGCGGTTCAAAAATGTCAACTCCGACAGGTATTCCTGGTCGACGCCCGCAAGATTCGTACTGCGCGCCACGAATATCATGAGTCTCGGGAGCGACTTCCCGCCGCCGCAAGAGAGTCGTTCGTCTTGGTAACGTGGCAAGAGTTGTACGGGCGCCTGTTGACACCCGAACTGTCTCGGCGGCGATGGGCGGCCGATCTGCTGACTTACCTCGGCGAGTGTGGTCTGGCGAGCTTCCAAGGCATCAAACGCGATGCGGCAGAAGAGGACCAGCTCACGCGTCTCTCGGAATGGCGCCCAGTGCCCACTGGGCTTACGGTCCCATCGTTCGACACCGCTGCTGCCCGCTTGGGCGCAAGCTCGCAGGCCTAGAGAGAGATCTCGCGCTGACCTATGGCTGTCGGAACCGAGGGGCTCATCACCCTTCCGGAGGTGGGGTCATCAACCGCCGGTTCGAGGAGGTCCGACAGTCGCTGATGAACACGCTCTTCCTCGCCGTGGAGTTCATGCCCGTCTAGGTGCACGGGGGCCGTTTTCTTCGGGTACCCAGACCGCTTCTAAATGTTCACAAAATGTGCTATGTTCACGATGTTGTGAACGTAAGCCATGGTATGAGCATTCCCCGTTCGGAAGGCGCCTCCCTGGAGCGCGCCCTTTCGGACGCTCTGGCGCTACTCCTCCAGGAGGCATCCTGGCTCCAAAAGTGGCGCGTCGAGAGGGAGGTCAAGGCTCCTCAGGCCTCCTGGGACTTGGTGGCGTCGGGTCCTCTACCGGCGGGAGGCAAGGGCGTCCTTTGCGTCGAATGTAAGGGCGCGAACTTTCAGCCCAACCAGTTTTCGAACCTCGCGGAGCGGCCCTGCTCAGCCGGCAAGAGCGCCGTCTCTGTGCGGGTGCTCGCGATGCCACGGGTGTCGCCCCGTATGGCGTCCCTGTGTCAGCAGCACCGCTGGAGCTGGTACGACCTCGCCGGCAACTGTCGGTTGGAGATCCCCGGCGTCCTGCTTATCGAGCGGTCCGGCCGCCCGCCAGTCAAGCTGGAATCGCGCAGCGGCGCGAACCTCGGAACTCCTGAAGCCGCACGCGTAGTTCGGGCGCTGCTGGCGCCTGAGAACGCCGGCAGGCGTTGGACGCAGCGCGAGATGGTCGGCCACTTCGGGGATCTCGCGCCGGCTGTTCCCGCGCCGAGTCTGGCGCTCGTGAACAAGGTCGTTCAGCACCTGCGCGATCAGGCGTTCATCGAGTCGTTGCCCGACCGCGGATTTCGCGTGAGCGACTTCGAGGGCTTGCTGCAGGCGTGGCGCCAAGCCTACCGGTTCGACCGTCACGTCCGCCGGTCCTACTTCACGCTCCTGGCCGCAAAGGCGCTTCAGGAGAAGTTGCGCTCCCTGGATTCGCCAGGAAGTGGCCGGCTCGCGTACGCGGCGTACTCCGCAGCCGACGTGCAGGCACCGACGGTTCGTCAGCCGCGTACGTGGCTGTACGTCAGCCTTGACTTCGAGCAGGAGTTCGCCTCCGCGGTCGATGCCAAGGTCGTCGACTCCGGCGAGAACCTAGTCGTATTGATCCCAGACGATCACGGCGTGTTCTATCGGTTGGATGTGAGCGCCAACCGTGCACCGTGCACGAACGCGGTGCAGACGTACGTCGATCTCCTCAAGGCCGGCGGGCGAGGCGAAGAGGCTGCCGAGGCGATCCTCAGTCAACGACTGAAACCGGCCTGGACCGGCGCGCGATGAGCCCCGAACCGCGATTCGAGGGCGAGTACACGCCGCGACAGGTCGAGGCCGCCCGTCGTGTGCTCGTCGATGTCGGGCAAGTTCTCGCCTCCTTTGGCGACGCCATCGTGGTCGTGGGCGGCTGGGTGCCAGACCTCCTCTTGCCGGACCAGGCATCTGCACACATCGGCAGCATCGACGTGGACCTGGCCCTCGATGCGGCGAAGCTGGCGGATGGCCGATACGCGGAACTGCTCAAGCTGCTACTGGACACTGGCCGATATGAGAAGGGCGACAAGGATTTTCAATTGGTGAGCAGCGTCGATTTCGCAGACGGCGATGCGCCCGTCAGGGTGGAGGTGGAGTTCCTCGCGTCGGATGATGTGGTCCTCAAGAAGAACCATCCGAAACTGGTGGGAGGCTTCCGCGTGCTGCGGTTTCCTGCGTTCGCAGCCGCATTCACAAATCCGGTAAGCGTCGACGTCTCCGGACCCATGATTTCCGGCGCGGCGAACACCGTCCACCTTCGCGTGGCGTCGCTGGCGGATTTCCTCGTCATGAAGGCCCACGCAATCGGTGGCCGGGACAAGCCCAAGGACGTCTACGACCTCTGCTATTGTCTTGATGAGTTTCCGAACGCAATCGAGGTGGTGGCGGCGGATTGGAAGGCAAGACAGGTCGACAGCCTGGTTGCCGGCGCCGTCGCGATCCTCAGGGAGAAGTTCCAGGCAGTGGATCACTTCGGGCCGCAGCAATTGGCCACGTTCCATTCCGGCAGTAGCCCCGACGAAAGCGAGATGCACGCCCGGCGCGCGTACGAACTTGTGCAGAAGCTGTTGAGCCTCCTCTAGCCGAATGACGCCGCACCCCTACACGGAGGACCAACTCGTCGAACAGCCTGCGTTGACGCTCCTTTCCGAACTGGGTTGGACAACGGTCAACGCGCGCGACGAGCTCCTCGGGGCGGATGGAACTCTCGGGCGCGAAACGACGAGCGAGGTCGTGCTGGTGCCGCGCCTCAGGGCGGCCCTGGACCGGCTCAATCCGGGCGTGCCACCCGAAGGTATTGCCGCGGCAGTCGATCAGCTGACATCCGAGCGGTCGGCGATGAGCCAGGTCGCCGCCAACCGCGACGTCTACCTGCTCCTGAAGGAAGGCGTTCGCGTCTCGATTCCCGACCGTGAACACGGCGGACAGCGCGAGGCCAGAGTCCGCATCATCGACTGGCTGAATCCCGCCAACAACGACTTCCTATTCGCGAGCCAATTCAGCATCACCGGCGCGCTCTATACCTGCCGTCCCGATCTCGTCGGCTTCGTCAACGGGCTGCCGCTGGTCGTCATCGAGCTGAAGAAGCCAGGCGTTCCGGCGAAGCAGGCATTCGACGACAACATCACCAGCTACAAACACGAACAGAACGGCGTGCCGCCGCTCTTCTGGTACAACGCGCTCCTCATCGCGTCGAACGGTACTGAAAGCCGTGTGGGCTCGCTCACGGCCGACTGGGAGCGCTTCTTCGAGTGGAAACGGATCGAGCGCGAAGACGAGCCTCGGCGAGTGTCCCTCGAAGTGATGCTGCGCGGCGTGACCGACCCGGGCCGCCTCCTCGACCTCGTGGAGAACTTCACAATCTTCTCCGAGCACAAGACCGGCTACGTGAAGATCCTCGCGCAGAACCATCAATTCCTGGGCGTCAACAACGCCATCGTCTCGATGCTCCAGGCGCGCAGCGCCGGCCACGGCCGCGCAGGTGTGTTCTGGCAGACGCAGGGTTCGGGCAAGAGCCTGTCGATGGTGTTCTTCGCGCAGAAAGTGTTGCGCCGCGTTACGGGCAACTGGACGTTCGTCGTCGTCACCGACCGCGCCGAACTGGACGACCAGATCGCCCGCACGTTCAAGGAGACCGGGGCTGTTTCAGAGGCCGACAGCAAGATGTCGCACGCCGGCAGCGGTGCACACCTGCGGCAGCTGCTGACCGAGAATCACCGCTACGTCTTCACCCTGATCCAGAAGTTCCAGGCGGCCGACCAGCTCTCCGACCGTCGAGACATCGTCGTGCTCACCGACGAAGCGCATCGCAGCCAGTACGACACGCTGGCGCTCAACATGCGGTCGGCATTGCCGAACGCGCTGTTTATCGCGTTCACTGGTACGCCGCTCATTGCCGGTGAAGAACGGACGCGGGAAGTCTTCGGCGACTACGTCTCGATCTACGACTTCCAGCAGTCGGTTGAGGACGGCGCAACGGTCCGCCTGTTCTACGAGAACCGGACGCCGGAGCTGCGACTCAAGAACCCGAACTTCAACGACGACATGTACGCCGTTATCGAAGCTGCGGATCTCGACGAGGCGCAGGAGCAACGGCTTGAGCGCGAACTGGGCCGGCAGTACCACCTCATCACGCGTGACGACCGGCTGGACGCCATCGCGAAGGACGCCGTCCAGCATTTCCTCGGCCGCGGCTTCCAAGGGAAGGCGATGGTCGTCTCCATCGACAAGGCCACCGCGCTCCGAATGCACGACAAGGTGTGCACGCATTGGCAGGCCGAACGCGCGCAGGTCGAACAGGCATTGGAGAAGGCGCGCCTCTACACGTCCAAGCTCGAGCCCGCCACCGTGGCAGAGCTGGAAGAGCGGCTGCGGGTCCTGTCGACGACGGACATGGCACTCATCGTGTCGCCGGCGCAGAACGAGATCGAGCAGATGCGTGCGCTCGGCCTCGACATCGCGCCGCACCGCAAGCGGATGAACGACGAGGCGCTCGACGACCGGTTCAAGGATCCGGACGACCCGCTCCGACTGGTGTTCGTCTGCGCGATGTGGCTCACGGGCTTCGACGCGCCGAGCTGTTCGACTATCTACCTCGACAACGGCAAAGAGAATGACGACGCGAACGGTGACGAGCTCTCAACACCCAACAACGGCCGGGAGATCCCGCTGCTCCTGGCGCTGCCCGAGTGGCTCACGTCACAGTCACGTCACAGTTTGCGTTTGAGCGGATCCCCGCCCTCCGGTAAACTGTTGATTCCACTTGAACGGAGAGATGTCCGAGTGGTTGAAGGAGCACGCTTGGAAATCGCTTCAGGGCCGTGCCGCCTTCTACCGGTGAATCCTGTCAACGCCTATCACTGCTATGGGTTGAGCAACTTTTCGCACAACCCGCAGTGACCGACGGCAACCCACGGAACGCAGCAGTCCAACCGAGTTACTTCACAATTCATTTCACAGTGGCCGGACGCGGGTCCGATACAGAAAGGCGCGGCGGGGGCGCTCGGCCCGCCTGCTTGGCTGAAGGATGGCTGACGAAATATATCGACCTTCGCCGTCTCTCGGCTGTTCACGAGGCCGAGTCTCTGGTAGCCTAAAGATAGAAGCGCCGCGCGGTGTTCTGTTAGGGCTCGCTCCCTCGAAGGGGCGGGCCTTTCGTGTTTTCTGGGAACCCAAAAATACATGTAGGAAATGTTTTAGGCGACTAAAGAAGCGAGCCGAGTTGATGACTAGAGCAAGTCCTTATCAATATGTAAACATTGGAAGGAGTCCGAGATGGACAACAAGTTTCGACTGATATTTGAACTCGTTCCTGACGGTGATATGTATCGAGCAAAGTTGAATGTTGATACGCCACACGGCCCACTGCACTTCGACATTCCGAACCGAGATGCGGGCACTGCGCTGAGGCAAGTACTGAAGGCCATCGAAAGGACAATTCGTCGTAAAAGTGGCCGGAAGCCAAGAAACTACCGGCAGTGTCAATATGTCGCTAATCTCTTGAATCAGCCCCAAACTTTCGTTTCCGTACCTAAAGACTCCAAAGCAGAGAGCCAACCCCTCGCCAAAGGGGTGATGTCGTCCGTGACCTCCAATCTTCTGCATTGAACCGGCAGCAACTCTGATCGTCCGTTGCAGGAGTGGTCCGTGTGTGGTCCGCTTGGTATTCCTCAATAGATCTCTATCGATCACCTGACGGACCACTCTGGCGGACCACTCTTTTGGACCACTCTTCTGGGCTCACTGAGGGGAGGAACGGTGATCGCGTTGCTTGTCAGATAGCCACGGATGTGGTTGATCTCACCTGACCAGACCATGCCAAGTCCGCTACCCCCTCTGCCTCGGCTTCCAAGCAAGCCAAGGATGATCGAGTGCGAAGCCTTCATCGGTGGCACATGGCGAACGATCACCGCCGAACAAGCACTCGCCACGAACGAGCAAGATGGCCGCTGCATCCATTGCAAAGAACCGGTAAGAGTACACAAAGCATCAAGAAACGGCATGGCTGCTCACTTTGAGCACCGGGATAGGAGCATGGGGTGCCCCCTCGCCGAGAAGCGATGACCTGTGTCAGTGGTATGAACTGACCTTGATTGAAATTAGAGGATGGACGTAACTGCCGTCGTTGCCGCTGTTGAAGAGGCTCTCGTCAAGTTTTCTGCGAAAAACGAAGAGACTTCACACACCAGCCTGCCCAACCGTTTGCGAGAAATCGTGCTTGTTCACGAGTCTTCAAAAGGTGTTGAACATGTCCTGTCGGCCCAAGAGGAATTCGCACATGCACCGATGATCAGTTCGCTCGGTGGAGGCATGGGTTTCAGTCCTCAATTCGTTGCGCCGATGTTGTTACGAGAAGCGCGAATCCGTGGCGTGTCAAGAGCCGTTGAATGGCTGCAAAAGGTACTCGGCACCAAGAGTGCACGAGGGATAGCGATCTACACGTTGCGCGGTGTGCGCGTTGATCGTTCAGCGTCTCTTACAAAGGATGTGGACTTAGTACCATTTGAGTCTCTTCCCGACTCACGTCAGAAAGAGGGCCTGTCCACACCTGCGCTCGCACCGTACCAGACCGTTCCGCTTTATGCGTTTGGCCCGCCGAGTTCTGCGTTGGTGACGCCGGTTGAAATCACGCCATATCTGGTGAATTCCGCTTCGGTAATACCCCCCACTTCTAGAGCGGATCTTTACGTTCGTTTTGAAGACATTCGGCACTGTCTCGCGCTTAGCCGAAGCGGTGCCGTCATTCCGGGCCCGTCTTGGTTCCAATACGATGATCCAGATTTGGAAGCAGCATTGCTTGGGAGTTCGTCGTCTTTCGGGCATCAAGAGGTTGTTCCTCTTGTCCTTGTTGATGACGGTGGCACTGATCTTCAGCAAGCAATCGACACTGTTTCCGGGTTTTATGCGTTGGAAGATGGCGTCCGTCATCGGGTCCGCACAGCCATGGAGCGAGTCCATTTGGCGTTCATTCGGTCGTCACCTGCCGACAGAGCGTTGGAACTTGCGATTGCCCTAGAAACGCTGTTGGTGGAGTCGTCGGGCGAAAACACATTCAAGATTGCTCTCAGGGCAGCACTTCTGACCGGTGACGATGTTCAGACTCGTGCCACTAACCGGGCAATCATTGGAGCAGCCTACGGGCTTCGGAGTGCCCTGATGCATAGCGGCCAATCACCGGGGCACTGTACGGTGCGCGGCCGTGGCAAGGTTCCAGCAGCAGAGGTTGCAGCAACAGCGACGGGAATCACCGTCGCCGTGATCCAACGGATCTTGAGGGATCGGCAACTACCAGATTGGAACGCTCTTGAACTCGCAGGTGGCACCGCACGATAGAGAGCCGGGCGGTGTACCTTCCTCACCCGGCGTCCCTGCGTCTGCGGAAAGAGACTGCGCGCCCGCTGATCGGTGCATTAGCGAAGGTGTTGTCGCGCTGTCTGTAAACGCCCCACCTCGATTCGGAAAATAGTCGCGGCGACCGAGCAGGAGACGCGACCATCATGGCAACCTCTGAATACATGGGATAGATCGGATGCTCGGCGCGGTGTGAAACAGTGTTAGATTCCCGCCGTGAGGATCGAGGAGTTGGACGCGACTGCACTGGCCGCCGAACCGCCCCAAGAACACGGCCTGATATTCCTGCCGTTCGTGCGATTGAAACAGACCTACGCTGTGGCCGGGGTTGAATTTGTTCCCCTCCGCGACGGTAACGGGAACCTGCCGCCTGTTCTTCAGTCGGCCGCGAGTGCCGTCGACCAGATCCTTTCGGGGTATGTGGATCGGCACGGCGAGCGGTTTAGGAACTGTGTGGTGGCGACGATTCCGAGTAAAGGGTGGGATCTCAAAGAGGATGACTTCGGCACCGTGGAATGGGCAGCCTCGTTGCTGTTTCTGGCGTCGTGGGCACGGAACGAGTATTTCCCGCGTTTTGGCGGCACTTATGTCAATTCGAGCAACTTCAGGCCGGTGGGCCAACGCTTCACCGGTGACGTGCCAACCTACATCTCGATCTCGGCGCGTCGGCGCGATGGCCATGTAAGCGACGGCGGCTACAAGCACGGCAAGTTCACTTTCGCCCTTCCGGTCCAATGCTCCATTCGTGAAAACGCGGATGTGGACGAAGCATTTCTAAAGGCACTCGACAACGCCAATACGTCGGGTGCGGCGACTATCGGTCGTTTGCGCACCGCGATGCCGTTTATTCAACTGGCGAATACTGACGACGACTTCGTGATCGGACTCGCGGAGGCGATTCTGATGGGGTCAGCATTCGAGCAGTTGGTGCGCGCCGACGGCAGCGCGTACAGACTTGCGCAGAAATTCGGCCAGTTGTTTACGCAATTCGGAAGTGTGACCGTGGAAGAGGCTCAGAAAACGCGGCAGGATATTTCGCTCGATGCCAGTCCTAACGATCACGCTGTCTGGCGCGCTTGGAAGTATCTCCGACGATGGATTCCTCAAACTGTCAGCACACAGAAGATCGATGCGTTCTTGGCAGCCTACGTGAAGGCCGCCCACCTGAAGTGGTGGGTGCATAGGAAGTGGATCGAGGAATTGTACGACCTTCGCAGCAAGGTTGTTCATAAGGGGACTCACGGAAGCCGTAAGTGGGGATGGACGTTGTTCGAACACCTTGTGATGGCAGCGCATGGGCTCCCGTTGGCGGTGAAACTGCTGCTTGTGGAGAATCGCTTTTATCAGTTGAGTGACGAAGACCGGATTCGCTGTCTGGCGGTCGACAGGCTTTTGCACTCGACCCGGTGGGTCGATAGGCGTGACGTTGCTGAGGAGTCGCCGGACACATGGACTGCAATCAGATCAAAAATTCGGCAGGATTTGAATTGGGAGAGGGCGTGGGAAGCGGTCCGGAAGAAGCATCCGGATATGTTTGACGGGGAAGACGCGCCGAGTGGTGGCTTTTCCTAGTGGCCCGAACACGGAAGAATGATCACGTGGGTAGGAGCAAAGAATGACGACGACTAGACTACCGTTCTTTTCAGAGCACGTGACGGGCTCAGTCGGAGCGCGGCTATTCATGCTGGCATACCGTTTAACCCAAGTCGTGCATATGGCCAGTGTGGTCAGTGCTGATCGGGATCAAGACAAAAAGGTAAAACTTTTGAAGGCCCTTCGGGAGATCGCTTCGGACCTGTATTTCGAGGTAGCGGCACTTGATCCCGTACTGCCGGCCGATGTCGGAAGGATTGACGCGCCCGATGTTGCTACGAGTAAAGACCCGGAGACACGCATTCGGCTGGTCGGAGAAGCCTACGCGCAATACCGCAAACAGGGTGGCCTAGAGTAACGGTTAAGTGGATCAGTTAAGTACGGTAGTTAATTGTTCGCAAGCCGTTGCCGCACCTGACCGTTGACGCGTTGTTCACTGCACTCAAGGATCGCTTGTCGGCCCCGGGTTACCAGCCGTCCTACGTTGACGAGTCCGCTTTTGAGCGGGACGTATGGAGCCGCGTGTGTGAGTTGGTGGAGGATGCGAGTGACGACGCGGGTACTTGCTGCCTCACGTCACACACCGGCCTTCCGGGACGTTCGGCCTCTCAATGGGCGACTTTCTGCGCTGAGGACCAAGGCCCTGACGTGAGGGCGCTCGGCAGCAACAACCGGTTGGATATTGTCGTGAGGCTGCCGGACAAGTCGGGGTCTGTGGGCATTGAAGTGAAGTGCTTGGGCGGAGATGGCCACCCCGGAAAACTCACACAGGGTATCGGCCAAGCGATACTCGCCCTTGCGCACCGAGATCGAACGTTATTGATGATTCATTGCGGCACCGTTGCTGCCGACGAGCGCGAGCGGCTCCGGACAATCGCAAAGGACATCTGCCGAGACATGGAACGTTTTTTCATCGTCGTCGTACCCTAATACTGCCCGTCCTGCCCGACATGCAGAAGGACGCGGCGGCGGCGCTCGGTGGGCTGTTGTACGGACGATAATGGTTCGGAAGAAGGTTCGATTCCACTATCCGTTATCCGCTGACATCAAGAATGAGGGTGCCTCGTTCCTTAGACGCGACCCGTCGCTCGCAGCACTCTCCAGATTACCGAAAACATTCGGAGGAACAGCCAGTCAAAGTCCAGATCAGTATCAATGGAGGTCTTGTACGTTTCGTGGTGCCGAATCGTATATCCGTTTCCTATTCCGGTAAGAGCGGCGAATTCCGCTTCGAGTAGCGCCTTGATTTCGTTCTTATTCGCCGCCTTCGTCAAGAGTTGATCGGCTGATGCGTTCTTCTGCTTGTCTTGAGGAATCTCAATTGTCTTTAGACGCTCGAAAACATCCCAGAGAAGTTCAACAGCGGCTCTATGACTTGTTGGATTTGGATCTCTGAACTGCCGGACGGAGTTTTCGAGCATTTCATCGAGAGTCGTATCGCCTGTGTGAAAACCGACCACGATAATCGTCTCTAGTGTCGGCGGGACAATTCGACCGACGTGCCCGCGTCCTTCCGTGTCCTGCTCCAACCGATAGGCCAGACCAAACCTTGTAAATAGGTCGTTTACCTCGGCTAGAAATTCCGCCTTACCCCGTGGACCGTCGAAGTCTAGATGGTGATGGGAGAAGTGTGCATGCCAATCAGCGTTCATCGGATACGCGACGTGCCGATGCACAAATTCGAGAAGGTTCAGGACGCGGAGCGGTAGCGAGTCTCCCAGAAGGTAGTCTGGATCTGGCGAGTCAAATCGCAGCGATGTCAAAGCCTCCCCCCAAAAAGCGTTCCTATTCGTCCCGATGATCTGCTGAGGGGGATCGCTGCAACGACGTGGAAAACCGCGAGCCAGCCAGCCTCGCTCGCACAGGCCCTCCAGCCAACCGCGTGTTGCCTCAATGAATTCCGTCGAGATGTGGTCGTCGGTTTGGGGGGGCACGTCGCCCTCGCGCTCGGTGAAATACGCCATGGAACTATTCTGACCGGCAGCAGGTGCGAACCGCGCACCCGACTGGCTCGCGGAACCGCGTAATTACAGCGAGTGGCCCCACTTCAACGCATTCGTGGACAAACGGCCCGACAGGAACCGCCAGAAATACAAAGAGGCTCGGAGTGTCGCAACCGTACCGAGGCGGCCAGAAATGAATGTCACTTCAGTTGTTCTGCCGCTTGGAACATCTTGTCGTACGCCGAGACGCTTCGCTTGCAGTGTTCCGCGTACTGTTCAAGGGTCATACCGAGGCGGGCTGATTCGGTCGTCCAGAATCGGACCACGAATTCGTTGCCGCCCGACATCTGCGTAGTCTCTTGGAAGGTGAGTTGTTGCGTCAGGATGCCGCAAGCCCCGGCGGCCTTCCCCACGACTAGAAAGGACTGAAGACTCAGGTCGGGTGTCTGCGCGGCAGTTGTAGTTACAACGGTAAACAGAAGGACGGCGATAATTCTCATCTCGTCACCTCGGAGGGCGTGAACGCTTCTGACAGAGATATTGGCAATTCAGCCGCCTGCCCCCCGCATGCAGCAGGGCGCGGCGCGGACGCTAGGCGGATTGCTGTACGGGCGGTGACAACTTGGACCGCATGTACGGCCGATTTGAAAGGGTCCGACTGCCACTGCTCCGGCTCACGGTCGCTTTCGACGCTCTGACTCTATTGCTGAGGGGCGGATGTAACTAAGGACGCGGGGCGGGTGACTATTTCTTGCTACGGGATTTTGACGGGGTGGAGCGATAGTGCCCTCGGACGTACGTGCCATCTTTGCGATAGTAACCGTCTACCGGAACCGTTTTGGGACGCCCGGTTTCCTCGCTGATGTCGCCCGCGCAAGATCCGTTCTCCGCGCACGCACCAGAGGCGACGGAGGAGTGGGTAGGTATGTCAGCGACAACTACGCACTGTCCACCAACATTCCCGTAGCCGTTGTCGCACAGCAGCGTTGAGCCGTAGTAGTGACCGTTGGTGACGGCGGCTAGCGCGGCGCATCGCCCGCCAGTGTCGCGGTAGCCGTTGTCGCACAGCAGCGTCGAGCCATAGTAGTGACCGTTGGCGACTGTCTGGCCGCTTACCGCAGATGCGCTGACGAGAAGTGCGACGAAGAACGCTGAGATGAACTTCGACATTGTGTTCCTTTCGACGGCTCGCGTCAGTCTCGGTGGGGGCCCCGACCGCGTCCGCCGATGAACCGACAATACAGCCTCAGTGTCTCACGAATCCTAACCGAGCCACGGTCGAGGAACCAAATGGAAATGATTGGTATGGACTAGTTCGGTACGTGGACAAACGGTGGACAAAAGGTAGACCGAGCCTCAAAAAGACTCGGTCTTACGTGGTTCCGAGGTGTGGTGCGGAAGGGGAATCGCCCGCGTTCGTGGGCAATCGGTGGACAGGCACCGTACAAGTTTGGGGAGTTCTACACCGCGTTGCGCGCGAACGAGATCGATAATGTCTGATTGCGATTGGAGTCGCTAACGATGCCAACGGGCTCTTCATCCCATCCGCTTCGCGTATCTTTGATGGTTTTATGAACAAGGTGGGACGCTTCGTAACGGCGTTCACTCGATGGATTCTTGAGGCATGGCGTGTATGGTGCCCGATTCTGGTCGTTGCACTGGTTCTCGGTGTCGCGTCACTGCTCGCTTATCCTTTGTCGGAGCGGCTGATCAGGTTGTCCGGACTGACATTCCAACTATTGGGAATCGCTACGGTGATTGCAGGTTTACAGGGTAGACGCCGCCTGTTCAATCGCCCGTCCCTTTTGGAAAGTATCCGCACGTGGTTTCGGGGACGGCCGCGTTGGAGGCCACAGTCTCAAACAGTTGCAGCGACCGGTGTAGCAGTGGGCATCTCAGTAGGCAATGCTAAAGCCTACGGGTGGCGCGGGGTTGTGGCTAACGCCTCCGTGGAAGATCGATTGACCACATTGGAGGCGAATGTTGCGACTGTGCGTAGGCGGCAAGAGGAGACGGTAGATGAATTGTGGAAGGCGAATGCAAACGTGAGTAACGCCGTAGCCAAGGAGCGCACCGAACGAACGTCAGCAATTTCCGGCCTTCGCGTTCAAGTCGATAACCTCGGTGCAGGGTCACTCCACATTGAGATGATGGGAGTCTATTGGCTCATCGCAGGGACCGTATTGGCAACGGTGCCCGCAGAACTCGCGGTACTGCTGGATGGGCTCTGGTAGGGGCAGACCGATCCGTAGGCCCTCGTGATCTCTCAGGGGCCGTCAACGTCCGGACGGCTGGATTGGAGACGCGGATCGCTGATCATTCTCCTGAAGCGGTGGTCACGCCGCGCCGTCATCTCCGCGTAGATCGACGCGGCGGTGTCCGCGTGTGCCCGCCGAAACGCTGACGACTGACGGGGCAGTCCGGTGATCGGAAGGGTGGGGTTCTTCAGCACGGTTGAGAGCCGGTGGTGTATCTTCCTCACCCTGCTTCTCTGCGCGCCCGGCAAGCGGCTCGCCATGCGGTAGACTCACGCCGTGAACGGGTGGGATTACGCCGCTATCGTGTTGGTCTGGTATTTCCTATCGGCGCGCACGGCGGTTGGGAACCACTTCCATCTCAATACGACAACGAGGCTGTTATGGCCGCTCTTCCTCGGGTCGCTCATACCTCGAAACATCCGTCACGCTGGCTTCCGAAAGGAACTCTTTCGCACGGTCGCCCTCCTGCTGCTGCTGGCCGTCATCGCCGTTGGGGCTTACTACGTTGCTGCTTACATTTCTACGAACGCTTTGATTCGTTTTCTTCTGATATTTCTACTGACAAGCCTCGGGACAATCGTTCTATTCGCGGGAGGAGCCGTCGTCTACGGATTGTTCGACCGTAACACTCGATAACCATGCAACTACATTCAGATCTGGCACACGTCCCGCCTGCTCCAAGGCGAGCGCGCCGGTAGTGACACAACAGGAGGTCGTATGCGCGTCGGTCTGGTCAGCATCGTGGTTGCCTTGGTGGCTGCATGGACACCTGCGGCCGTTCACGCACAGGCGGTGGCCCTGTCTAACGCGGTCGTCGCCGCCGTTCAGGGAGTTGCAATGAACTCGCCGTATGGTTCGTTGCCGCGAGGACTTGATGATTCGTCGGGCTCCACGACCCGGTTGATGATCATGAGCAATCGGAACATCATCGCCTCCAGAACGGCGGATGCGGCGGGGTCGGGCGGTCGATTTACGCCAACAACGGAGATGCGCCGCGATGTCGTTGTCATGTCGTGCGGTGATCACGATGTCCGCGAGATATTCGAATGTAGTCGCCTTCGCGTCTTGGTGAACGGTGCGGTAATCGCGCCCTTGACGTACAGCGCCGATACGAACGTGTACCGCAATGCGCTCGGGGCAACATGGAATGTCAGGGAAGTGACTGCGCTCTTCGATGCCCGCCGGTTGGTCAAAGGGTTCACGGTGGAATACGCGAGCCCTGACGGTGCCGAATGGTCGTTTGCCGTAGAACCTGATCAGGCGGCCGTGGATTTGTTGCTCGATGTCTCTTCGGCAACTGCGGCCACCGCCGTGACTGGACCGCCGCCTACCCAATTGCGCGTCACCGCCGTCCGATCCGCCGATGGCTGGCAAATCACTAACAACGATACGTATCGTTGGCCACGTTGTGTTGCCTCGATTGGGGCCAGTGAAGCGACGATGGGTGCGCTTGATCGTTTTGGTGTCGCCACAGTCAATCGGGCGCAGTTTCAACCGGCGCTGCCTGCCGATTCTGACAAGTTGCCCCTATCGGTGACGTGCTACGTGGGCCGCGACCAGATGTTCATTTCTACAATCCAACCGTAGCATTCACGGCCCACCAATAGGTCAAAGCGTTCAGCGAAGCGTCTGTTTCAGCGCAGCGATTACTTCTGCCTGATGCGTGGCCAGCGCAAAATGGCCCGCATCCTCGATGATAACTATCCGCTTGTCTGGCGCTAAGATCCGCGCGAAGTACGTCTCAACGAGCGGTGTGGGCGCAAACAAATCGGTCCGGCCCTGAATGACGAAGTACGGAATCCTGAATGCGGTTGCTGTTGCGGGCAAATCGATGCCGACCGTGCTCTGTATCAGCGCCGCGCCTGAGGCGTTCATGCCGTCGCCAATCGGCTTGAGGGTGGTGTCTGTCTCACCGTTTGCCCTGAGCAAATCAAGCATGCCCGCAAACCAAGCGGTGTCCGACGGATTCATGTGCTGGCGGAGCGGCCGTGAGAAACCGAAGTACTGCTTGACGTTCCTTGGATCCGGTTTGCCGATTGCTTCCAAGGCGGCGAGCGCAGTCGTGTTGCCTGTGTCGCTATAACGACGCTTGAGGAAGTCAAACTGGAATTGGACGGTCTCAGCCCACGACGCAACTTGTCCTGTTCCAACGTAGGCATCGAATAGATCGGGGCGTTGCTGTGCCATACCAGTGGCCACGACGCTACCCCACGAATGTCCAAGCAAGACGAGGCGTTGGCCGGAGAAGCGCTTTCGCAGTTGTTGTGAGAGGTCGATACCGTCGGAGATCTGTCTTTCGAGCGTGACACCAGCGGCACTGTTCTTTGCGAAGGTGCGTCCCGCTCCCCGCTGGTCCCACTGAACCAGAACAAAGTCAGTTTCATACGGGGCGTAAGTTGAGATGAACGGCGATTGAACGTCGCCGGGGCCGCCGTGCAAGAGTAGCAGCACGGGGTTTGTGCGGTCGTCCCCCCGCACCGTCACCCACTGCTCGATCCCTCCCACGAGGACGTAAGAGGCTTCTTCCACGCGCTGAGCCGATTGCGCTTGGACGGACGCTACGAATACGACCGCCGCCGACGCGAGAAGGGCAATGCACCGCGTCATAAGTCCATGTCCACTTGATATACGGGGTTCCCGGGGAAGCGGTTTCACCGCGACCAGTAGCACTGTAATTCCACGTCGTTTGCGGATAACGGGCGACAGACTGCCGGAATTCGGGATGGCGGGAGGCGGCATCGGGCGGGCTAATCGTCGTTTGATGACCGAACCCGCATGAGTCGTTATACTCCGCCGACGTGCCATACGACCCCAAATCCAACACCATTCGCATCAGCGATGAAATCGACATCTATGCCGATAGCGGGGCGGCGTTCTTGCGGGAACTTCAGGAGGACGCCAAGACCCCCGGTTCGCCATCGCAGGTCCGGCGCGATTGGCAGATCGTGGCGAACTGGCTCCGTTGCGAGGGCCGCGAATTACGCCAATTAGATTTTGAAACGTTCGGGGCTGCATTTCGCTCCTATCTTGCCGACGGCGTTGCTCCATCACCGGCCTTAATCAAACCTTTCAGCGAATTCAAGCGGTTGGCGAAGGACCAGTCTTGGCCGGTCGTTCCGGTGCCGAGAGAACTCGTCGCCGTCTTTGCGCGATTGCTGGCGACGGACGACGCAATCAAAGAAAAAGGTGCGGCGGAGTTCGCTCCGACAGTTCATTCTGTCAGTGCAGTGTCTCCACGACGGAGCGCGATCCCACGGCCAGCAATCGCGCGAGAACCCGATGTTGCGGTCAGTTGGATTCCGCTCGTAGCGTCCGCGCTGCTACTCCTGCTTGCTGCTGGTGGTGATTGGCCCTACGGCTTCTACCAATTGCTACGTCTCGTAGTGACTGGAACGGCGCTTTATGTTGTGGTTCAGACGATGAAACGCAGCCGCTATTGGCCATGGGTGATGGGCGGGATCGCCCTTCTATTCAACCCGATTCTCATCGTGTCGTTTAGGCAAGAGGAGTGGCGGCCAATTGACTTCTGCGTGGCTGTAATTTTCGTAGTCGCAGTGCTTCAGATGCGGTTGTGGCGTAGGACCGCCTAAAGGATCTAAATGACGGCACTCTTGGCTGTTGTCGCTTTGGTAATGCAAACCGCCCCGACACTCACCGTGTCAAAGGCCGATCCGCTGTTCGCGGATATCAAAACATTTCGGTGCGATTTGGGCGAAGGCGTCGGACGCGATCTGGAACCTCAGAAGGCGCGGAGCAACGAGGCCTTCGGAGAGGTTATTTTCGACAACGTCGATTATCGGAATCGCAGCGCTCGCCTCATTGGGAATGTGGGAAGTTCCACCGTCCAAGTCATCGACGGTGAATTGGCCGTGTCATTTATTGAGACGACTAGCGTGGGGGGCGTCGTCATCACAAGCATCTTCAAGGCCACTCAAACAAGCCCGTACGGTCCCTACAAGGCCGCTCTCTCCCGACACCTCGCGTACACCATCGACAATCAGGCGTCTGCTACTCAGTATTACGGAACCTGCCGAGGGTTGATTTAGGTCAGGGGGGCTTAAATGATTGCACTAGTGTGGGCACTAGTCGGCCTATCCGCGCTTCAACCGGCAGCGAGACTTCGCTGCGAAGCGCAGCAGAAGTGGTTATGTGAACTTCCGGCTGGTTGTTCTCCAGCGAATGCCGCAAGTACTTGGCAAATTGTGGACTTCGATAAACGGACCTACGCTCGCTGTGATCGAGCCGGTTGCGACACTTACGAAATGGTCATTACCGTTAGCGGCGCATTTCGAACATTGCAGCCTGTGGGACACCCGGACGTGTTCTTGAAAATTGGACTGGCGAACTTGTTTGTTGAAGTAGCCACCATCGGAGTTTCGACTTACACGTCATTAGGAACTTGTCGTCCTGAGCCCCGTCCTCGTTAGGACACGAGTCTTGTCTCTGAAGCACAGGTCCAGCCGCGTCACCATGTCCTCATAAATCGTCGCCGCCGCCTCGGCGTGTGCGCGGCGATACTCCGACTGCCGTCGTGGAAATCCCGTGCGCGGGTGTACGTCGCCTCCGGTGGCGACCTTCGCGTCGGGCGGTTCGGTCGCATCCACTAGTGTCACGCCGCACGGTACGTCGTGGTGATCCAAGTCATTCACCGCGTCTCGCAGTTCCAGAAAGCGCTCAAGCAGCGGTAAGTCTTCGCCAACGTGGTCGCGCGGGAACTGCAACGCCTCTCCGGGTTCCTCTAAGCGTGGGAGGCACAGTTGAACCGCCGACGTCCAGCGGTGGTGAACACTCAACTGCCGCCATTCGTGATCAGGCGTCTTGCTCCATTCGTACAGCACGTTCACCAGACTTCGTAACGCTGTGAAGTACAGCAGCACGGCGATGCGTGAAAACGACGCCTCGTCGCGTATGCGGCCCTCGCGTTCTGCCACACGGGCGGCCTCCAGTACGCGCTGAGCGTCACCTGTGAGGTAGGGGACGGGATTTTCGAGCGGCGGCTCCGGCCAGTGCTTGGCGCTGTTCATGCGCGCCGAGACTAACTCGAACTGCATAGAAACCGATGGCGCGCGTGGAGCATAATCGCGGCGCTTGCGAAAACTCCCGATGAATGTGCGATGGCTACCGAAGGTCCATTCGCAAGAGGAAGTCGAGATCCCCGTGGCTGTTGTCACCCATTCAGCGACCGCACACGACCGCTGGATCGCGGCACAGGATTCGTGGCAGGAATCTGACTATGCGGATCACTCTGCGTTTGGACGCTATGCCAGATTAGCGGACAGCGGGAGGTTTAGATTTCCGAAAGGCGGGCAAGCGTCTTATAAGTTCGGCGAGTTTCATGTGGCTCTGCATCTTGAAGAAAGTGGATACACCTGTTGGTCGGCCGTCCAATTGTTCGATCACCGGAATCCGAAGAAGGGATTCTGGAAAAAGAACACGGACGAAGTCCGGCAAAGGTTCAAGAGCGCAGGGATTCTTTGGCCGGGCGACATCCAGCAGTCCCTTGCCTTCGTCCCAAAGAGCCCGGATATCGTTGCCCACCATCCGCATAAGGGCTGGCTTTTCTGTGAAGTGAAGCGGCCCAATGACCGGATCAAGATCGATCAGGTGAGAGCGCTCGCCGTGTTGCACCTGCTGACGGGCGCACCAGTAGCGATAGTGCGTGTAGTGCCGACGGGGGAACGCACGAAGTGGAAATCGTGCGTTGCCGAAGTGACGTACCGCCGGAGTGCACGGCTTGCATGGGTTCATCCTTCTCACAAGGAACTACGCAGTGCTTCCGGCAACTGAAGCCGAAACCGAGCGCGTCGTTGGGTACATGCAGTCGCAGGCACCGGATCTGGCGGTGCAGTTTGTACAGAAGGTCTATTCGGAAAATGTGATCCACGTGCGCCATGACGTGTGGGACGTGCACACCGACGCTGACCGCTGGTGGGTCATCACTGAGCCAATGAATCTGTACTCTCAGCGCGACTTCCCGAACATGGACTTGGCGCTGACGTGTCACGTCGGCCTGTGCCTCCGAATCCCGCGAAGTGAACGCAGCAAACTTTCCGAACTGCCGATAGAGCCGTTCGCGGAGTGCTACCGGTACATGGAGGAGGCATCGGAGGCTCTGCGCCACGCACACGAAGTCTCCGATTACCAAGCGATTGGTGTCCGTTGCCGGGAATGCCTTCTGGCGTTTGGGCTTGCAGGTCGGGCCGCTATTCCTTGGAAGTCAGAGGAAGAACCGCCGAAAGACGCCGACTTCAAGGCGTGGACCGAACATATTTTCAATACGATATTGCCGGGCGGTTCCAACGAACAGCAACGGCATCTATTGAAGACGCTGCTGGACAGTGCATGGAAAGTTGCGAATTGGCTGACACACGCCAAATCGTCCCACTGGCATGACGCCGAAGCGGCTGTGGCCACAACCGAGAACGCGGTGACACTTGCGGTGTCTGCACTCATTCGGTTCATCCGGGGTGTCCCTGACGAATGCCCGGCCTGTGGTTCTCAACGTTTGTCGCCAGAGCGCGGATCCCGGACCGACGATCCCGAAACCGATTGGGAGCGGCCAACCTGCGACAAGTGTGGTTGGACTGGTACCCCGATGCGTATAGATCCGGTGGCCGAGCGTCGTGCGAAACGTCCTTCACCCGCACCCGCCAGCGAGTGTGTGGTCCCGACAGTACCGCTAAGGACACTGACTAAACCGGCATCAACCGTGAACCGGAAACGATCTAAACCGAAAAGACTTTCAAAACCTCGTCGCCGTAGTGATTGATTACCTTCACGGCGATCTTCCCCGGACGCGGACTTCGGCGAACCGGGCTGCGTCCAGTGCACGTCTGGCGTCGGCGGCGAGAGCGCGAACTGGACGGGCCGAGGGCCTGCGTTGTCGTTCATTTGGCGAAGACTGCCCAGACGTACTTTGAGGCCTGAATTGGAGTAAATTGCGCCCATCCCAATGGAGCGGAAACTCAAACATCTTGAGTTCATTCAGGCCGTCATCAATCGGATGGCGAACACGTCATTTCTGCTGAAAGGGTGGAGCATCACGATCATTGCAGGACTGTTCGCGTTCAGTGCCACCGAGAACGAAGTGCCTCTCTTGGTTGTGGCGCTAATTCTTACCGGGGTGTTCTGGTTCCTTGACGCCTATTTCCTGTGGCAGGAAAGGCTGTTTCGTTCCTTGTACGACCACGTCCGAAAGTTGGACGACGGGGCGATTGATTTCTCAATGGACTCGTCGGCGTTCCACGGTAAACGGAAGTGGTACGTGACCCCATTCTCAATTACCCTGCTGCCGTTCTACGGTTTTGTGCTGATCACGCTCATAGTGTTCATTACCCGATTCACGAAGTAGGCAGATGGCCAGACGAGTATTCTTCAGTTTTCATTACGACCGCGATATTCTCCGTGTCGGTCAGATCCGAAATAGCGGTATTGTTCTCGCCCCCGGCGATACATCCAGCGGCTTTGTGGACAGTGCGTCGTGGGAGAGCATAAGAAGGCAAGGCGACGATGCTATTCGGCGCTGGATCGACAACCAGTTACAGAACACGTCGGTAACCGTGGTGTTGATTGGAGCGGAAACTGCCAATCGGGAGTGGATCAATTACGAGATCATAGAAAGCGCCAAACGCAAGAATGGAATGCTCGGTATCTACATCCATCACGTGAAAGATCTGAACGGCCGGACAGACGCACAGGGCGCGAACCCCTTCGCGTACCTGTATTGGGACAACAAAGGTGCCTCGCTTGCAGCAACCTATCCGACGTACGACTGGGTACTGAACGCAGGTCGTCAGAATCTCCCGCAATGGATTGAGGCTGCCGCAAAAGTGGCTGGACGGTGACATCAACCCCCCTGCCACGGCGGCGCGGTGGGCGATCCTCGGTATTGCTATGAGACTCAACGGTTGGCAGCGATTGTGGATGGTGCTGGCGACGATTTGGGCGCTTGTGGTTCTAGTGTTCGGGTACCAGCGATGGCCGATGGCACTACACGAGATCGCTTCGCCCTCGAATCGGCCGCCAGACCTCGATGACCAATGGAACCCCTTAGCGCCACCGGCAAATCCCGCTCCAGAGGGTTTCTATGATGCGCTGGCGAAACTATTCGGCGGGAAGGGCGTAGAGGACTTGGTGGCCGAGGAGGTGCTCGCCGTTCCTGCGACGGATGACGTGCGGTCGGAAGCGGTTAGGGCATTCTACTTTTCAACCACCACAGACGAATTGATCCGTAGGCTCAGCCCGCTGCCACTACCAGACAGCGTTAAGTCTAGGCTGTCGTCCGACCTCTGGCACATGAGGCACGACCCTTCAGTCGCGCTGGCTCGGGCCATTCGCACGAAGTACCCTAACGCCTACTCGGATCTCTCCGATGTTGAACTTGAACAGCGGGTACTCGCCAAGTACTCGGAATACAAAGCCCTTATAGAGCCGACCGTTGTGCAGAGGCGACCGCTTTCGTTCTCCGAGCGTCATGCGCTTGCGATCAGCCGAGCAACGTTTGCCGGTCAGGTCTTTTCCTTCTGGGCCATTTCCGTGGCCTTCCTGTACGTATTCGGATGGAGCGTCGGATGGATTCGCCGTGGATTCGGCCATTGACCGTCGGAGGAGCCGATGAACGCGCGCTGGCAGTCAGTCGTTCATTCCGCGATCCTAACCGTCGATCAATATCTCGATGCGACAGTGATCGCTCGGCCCCCGAATCGGCTACGCCGTTGAGCGCCTGAACACTCACACGACTCGCAATCGAGGGTGACGCCCGGACTGTTTGTACTTCGCTCTAGATATGGGTGAGCAGGCATCGGAAACTGCGAAATTACTTAGGGCATTTTTCGTTCAACGCCCCAAACATCAAGCCGTGTGCCTGCTCATGCCAACGCTCGGGGTGCTCACTGAGATACAGGGACAAAATGGCCGCAACTTGTTCATCGGTCATCTTGACTGTGCAAGTCTGCAAACGTGCAAGGTTCGCGGTGGGCGCGCCAAACAGGGGAGCAAGCAACATACCGTCAATCAAACCAGTGGCGTACCTGCGGCGCTCGTTCTCGCTAAGTTCCCGAAAGCGACTCCCACTAAGAAATCCGTTGTTGATATAGACCGGATCTCGAGCGCCGCCCAACTGTATTGCGAGGGCGTCACCTGTGCTGATAAACAGGAGGAACGCAAGAAGTCCACGTTTCATCTTTGTGCCTCAGAGTCGTTCCGAATTTATTGTCAGCGGTGCTCGGCAGTCTACGTCAACGGCAACGTCTCTTGATAGGACAAGGACGATAGGCGACACACCGAAACGGGGTCACCAGAAGCCTTCCAGAGCGCGAAGGTACTAGAGCCTATCCCCTGACATGGTCGGCCTGCTCAAGTCGTTCCAAGGGCCATTTGGGACCGCTTGGAAGGCCGATTTCAGCGGTGGCCGAACGTCTACTGAACCCTTAGACCGAGAAATTGTTCGAAAAGGCCGTTGACGGCGGTACCGACGGCCGCTACGCGCGACTAGCAAATCCAAGCAACTATTCCAAGCATCGCCGGTTCTTCGCCTCCGGAATGCCATGCCGAAGATGCGCTTTAGGTGTGGAAGGGCATCGACTTTGTGCTGCGTCTGGATCTTTCCCATACCCACCCGCATAAGGCACCGACGGCCGCCCACATAAGAGTTCCGAGAACGATGACCACGAAGTAGTACGTCACCACATCGTTGTGCAAGAGCCTCTGAGTTGCAGGAATTGCATTGGCCAATAGGACTAACGGCAAATCAAAAAACAGAACGAGATAACCCTGTCCCTCGCCGGTAGCACCCATCAGGAGAACAGGTACGGCGACTACGAGGGCATGGAACAGCGCGAACGCAATGGCGAGTACCACGGTGACCGAACGTTGTCGGCCCAATCAATCCTCCCTATCGTTCGCGGTAGACCGTGATGTCGTTACTCGCTCGTGCCACCACCCGCACGGTCCCATCCCAACCCGTTGCGTAGATCGCTTTCGTCACCGTCTGATTTCTGAATTGCCGTGCCTTCTCGGCAACCCTCACGCTCTTTGACGGAGTGCGTCGTCGCGTCATGTGTTGTGCCAGCAGGTTGACGGTCGTCTGACGCGGATGGCCGAACGCAAAAGTCGTGAAGGTTCCGCCGCTCTGTCCAAACGTCCACTCTCCCACGGGTATCAAGGCAACTCTCGGCGTCACCGCATCAAGCAACTCGGCAGTCGTCGCATTCTGCGAACCGTGATGCCCAACCTGAAGTACATCGGCGTCCAACATGCCGCCCGGCTGATCGCCGTAGTAGTCCACCAGCAATTCAATCGCGGCCTCTTCCAAATCGCCCATAAAGAGAAATGACGCGGTCCCATAGTCGATCCGCGTGATCACCGAGTGATTGTTCTGATTCTCAAACTCGCCTTCTGGCCAACCGGGATTCTCGTCAAAGCGACCTTCAAGAATGCGAACACCGGGATCGCGGTCCGGACATCCGAGGGGATCGATGTCTGAATCAGTGAGGCCGCGCTTGTCCGCGACGGCCTCCACCGCCGTATCGGGGATGTCTCGCACCACAATCTTCCGGCGTCCGGCCTTGACTTCACCTCGCAGCCAGTTCGGGCCAAACCGTCCACTGCCCGTTGTGAACCCGTTGTCGATATATCGTTCGACGGTGAACGTCTCAACGAGGCGCTGGAGTGAGCGCGTGTGGTCGAGATGGTTGTGGGTGATGAGGATGGACTTCAGCGTGCGATTGAGATCGGTGCGGCGGGCAAAGAAGGCATCCAGATAGCCGAGGAGCGCGGTCTCATGAGCGTCGTCCTGTGTCCCCGCATCGATCAGCATCGCCCCGCACGAGAACTCCAGAAGGGTGGCATGCGCTTGCCCCACGTCGATGAAATGGGCGGTCATCGCAGGGTTCGGCTGCGTGAGGACAGCACCGCCTGACAGCAGCAAGACTGCTGCGGCTACTAAACCTAGCAGCCGAACAAGCCCGGGACGGATCACCGACATCTTCATCTGCTGATGGCGATCTCCCATTCCTCGCCATTATCAGCGTTCGTACCTGTAATGTTCCACGCGAATCCATCAGCGGTCGTTTCCAAATCAACATCAACTTCCACGTATCCGCCATTGCTGAAATGGATCGTGACGCTCGATCCGAACTTGTCGCAGTCGAGCGAGTACGGACCGTTACCGCGTGTCGCGTTGAACGCCTCGCAGGAATACGCACCGTCGGGCAAGTCGTTTAAGGTGTCACTGCGTGTCTCCTCGGACGCGGAGTTGCGGATAGTTCCAGACCCACACGCGGAGGTGCCTGTGATCACGATGCTGCCGAGCAGCATGACGTGTAACGCACCTTCGATGTATCTCATGGCCACGGTGCCTATTTGAGAGTCGGCGGCTTGCACACACTGCACGGCCCGAAGCCCCGATTCACGGCTTCGCGCAGCGTTGTAGCGATCTTGCTTTGCCGCAGGTAACGGCATCCATCTTGGTGATACAACTTGCCTGTTCTGGTCACGTAGACCGTGATTGTCGCCGGGTCTTGTTGCGCTTCGGCACCAGCGGTCAGCGACAGGTGATCGTGAACATGGACAAGGGATTGGGGAACCGCGCCGAGTCCAGCGACGACGAACAAGAGAACGACGATCAGCCGTTTCATGATGGTCTCCATTCTCATTCCCGCGTAATGGTGTGAGGCTTTCGCAGGCCCGACCGTGCGCCGACGTTGCCGCCGCACCGAAATTGCTTCATGTAGTCCGGTGAGTTCTTCGGGACCGCCGAGAACGCCACCCCTTTCATCTGCGTTCTCGCTCCAACAAGCGATTCAACTGGCCCTCAATTACATCGAGGCGTCGTTGGACACGGTCGAATTCTGTCTCTTCGTCCTGAGCCATGAACAGGCTGGCGATGGTGGCGGTGAAGATGCCGATCACGCCGATCCCTGTCAGCATCAGGAACACGGCAATAAGTCTTCCCTCTCCCGTCTTGGGATAAATGTCCCCGTACCCGACGGTCGTCGTCGTCGTGACGGCCCACCAGAGTGCATCCCCAAAGGAGGTAATGGCCTCGTTCTGGTTGCGCTCCACCACGTAGAGTCCGACCGAGCCGAGCAACATGACTGCTCCGGTCACTACCAGTACGTACTGGAACTGATGGCGACGAAGCACACGGCGACTTGCCCGCAGGCCGATGGTGAGAATGCCAACCGCTCTCACGAGACGAAGCAGCCGAAGAATACGTAGAGCGCGGATGGCCCTCAATCCTTGCAGTGCTTCGGGGACGCCAAACGGCGGCGAGACGACGATGATCAGTAGGTCTACCCATGACCGCTGGACGAACGCTCGTCGGTTCGGGGCGACAGCCAATCGGAGCCCGAATTCTCCGCAGAACGCCAGCCATACAAACCAGTTCACCGACGTGGCGATTAGATGGACGCGAGGGGTAGCATCGCCGTCATCGAGTATCAACGCGGGAATCACCAAGAGCGCAAGAAGCGCCATCGGCCATTCCAGTGCTTTCGACCAGCGGTCGCTGGCTGGCCGCCGGTCAAGTGGATCAACGACGGTGGTCACAGGAGGTCAGCGTCGATGCTGCGCGGTCAGGGATTGGTGCACGAGCCGTCGCTGTATCGCCAACATGCAACTCCGCCATGGCTGGAACAGGCACCGCTGCCGGTGGCTTGACTGCTTGTGCCGTCCTTGCAGGTCGCGCCGATTCGAAAGCGCGTCGTGGGTGTTGTGTCGCAACGGTCCGGCTCAGCGACAAACTCAGGGTGGTGTTCTGGGTCAGCGCCACCGCACGACTCACGGTCGTGTAGCCGCTCTTGCTGAAGGCAACCGTGAACGTGCCCGATGCAAGGCTTGATAGGGAGTAGGCCCCGGAACCGTTCGTGGTGGTAGACCGGTTGGCGTTCGCCCCATCGGAAATGCGGACCCCTACCTCAGTCAGCGCCGCACTGCTGGTGCCGTCCTGAATCGTTCCTGAGAGCGTGTAAGTAGTAGGCGCGGGCGCGGGTGCTGGCGCTGGAGACGGCGAGGGAGTCGGGGTAGGCGACGGGGTGGTACTCGGAGGCGGCTGCGCTCCCTCACCACGTTCAACGCGAACGGTATAGGCTCCCGACGACTGCGCCTCTACGATCACCGTGCCGTTCGTGTCGGTGCGATACACCGTCGCGCCCGCTTCCCCGTACAGACGCAGCGCAGAGGCGTCAGGGTGCCCGTAACTGTTTCCCTGTCCGACACCGACGATTACGGCTTCGGGAGAAAGACTCGCCAGACCAGCGGCGGTATCACCGTTGCTCGATCCGTGGTGGCTGGCCTTGTGAACCTGAACTGGCGTCAGCCAGTCGCGTTGGTTGATGTTCCACCATGACCACTCGCGGGGTTCGGCGTCACCAGCCAGCGACAAGCGGAACGACCCGTACTCCACAACAACGCCGATTGAGTTGTCGTTCTGATCCCAAGAGGGGATACCGGGCGGCGGCACGATGACAACTGACACGTCACCGAGGGCTATGCGACGTGCCGTTGGCTCCAGAAGTTGGCTGCCCGCTGCGGCTGCCGCCTGAATCACGTTGGCGTACGCCTGCGTCGTCGTGGGGACGGCGTTGTCGATGTAATACGTCGGCGCGAAGGTTCGCAGGACTTCAGGCAGCCCGCCGATATGGTCAGCGTGGTTGTGCGAAGCGATAACGAGATCGACGCGACTGACGCCGAGGGCGGTCAAGTAATCGCGCATCCGCGCGGTGTTCTCGCCCGCGTCGTAGACGACGTTCTGTCCAGACGGACTCTGGATAAGGATGCCGTCGCCTTGCCCCACGTCGAAGAAGTAGATCCGAAGCGGGAGCGTCTGCTGCGCGGGAAGGGCCGGTGCCCACGCGGCAAACAGCAGGGACGCGATTAGAACGCGGAGTGATCTCATAGCGAAATGTCGCCCTTCGGTCCGCGCTGCAATCCGTTTCGGAGACGTTGTGCGCGGGCTCGCCGTTCCTCTGTTGCCACAGCGTCGATCTCAAGGGGTATACGCTCGCCGCCTGCGGATTCGCTCACGGACCCGGTGAGCACATCGCCTTCGTGTGCGCCCTCTGGTATCCACGACATCGGAACGCGGATAATTGCCGACTGTTCGTCTTCCAGCACGGCCCACGCGCCGTTCTCAAAGCGGTCAATGATGTAGTGGGGCATCGTGGAGCAGCCGGAAGGCAGCGCGATACTACTTCAATCCGACATATTCGGCTGTTCAAGTAAAAGGCGACTCTTCCGTGATTCTGTGGCGTCTGCGTGGCTATCGTGACCCCGAAGGTGAATGGGAAGGTGGGGTCGCTGAGTGTGCCCTTGAGCGGACCGAAGACGGCTATCGGCTCTTCGTCACAAATAATGGGGAGATTCTGTCGGACGAGAGCATCGACCGATTAGAAACGGCACGAGGCAAAGCGGAAATGCTTCGATCCGATTTGCTCGCCCGTGGATGGCGCGAGGATCACGATGAGCACGACGGGGCTGGCGGCGGCGGAGACCGCTGACCTTCTCTGTCCATAGCGGCGATTACGCTGCGTTATGCCGTCAACGCCGACGCTCCTTCAGCCGGGTCTACAGATCCGATGCCCTCATTGCCGATCATTTCATCCCACCATCCAGCCATACCCGGAAGGCACCGACTACGCTCGCGCGATGCTGTTCTTTGAATGTCGCCGCTTGCGGTACTACGCCGGGCAACATGGACAACCAAGTCGGCATGTCACCCGACGCGAGTCACGGCGCGGCCCACTCGTTCCGCGCTGATGATCACTGGTCACGCGGGAGGAGATCGGCGATGGGCACCTTGAAGGCACGCGCCAAAGCGCGAAGCGTCAGCACGGAAGGGTTCTGTCGGCCGCCTTCGATCCGACTAAGGTAAACGCGTTCGATCTTTGCTTTTCCCTCAAGATCCTCTTGCGTCCATCCCTTCTGGCGACGCAGGTCACGAACTGTCTTACCAAGTTGTGCCAAATACGGGTGGGGATGAGTGCGTGGTGGCACCGCATGATGCTGCGGGGAACTGCTCGCCACTCACCATGGACCATGGTATACAGTGGCCCGGATTCCGGTTCCGGTCACATTTCACTCAGAGGTGCCTGTGCCCTTCTGTCCCTCGTGCGGCAAGTCGGTCGAATCGACGTGGACGTTCTGCGTCGGCTGTGGGACGAAAGCGCAGTCCGCCCCGTCAACCAGCAACCCCAATACACGTCACACGTCTGGCACACTTCCCGACACAAATCTTTCGGCCCGAGCCGCATCGACAAGCGGGGGCTACGCCGGACTGATCATGGGCCCGGCACTGCTCTACGTCGGCGGCTGGAAGGTGATGTGGGCAGGATACACGCCGTCTGGCTGGCACCTCGGGCACTTTTTGGGCAACCCTACCTACGCTGTCGCGCTCGGTGACACCGGGGCTGCGATTCGAGTCAACGGCCTGTTCTATGGTGCGGAATTCATCCCTCGCTTCTTTGATGTCCCGTTCATCTCAATTGTCTTGTCCATCATTGCGTGGGGATTGATCTTTGCGGGCCTTGGTGCCGCCGCATCGGCCAGCAGATAAGGGAGTGCGTGACGTGTCGTTCTGCCATGCTTGTGGTAAGTCCATCGAACCCGCGTGGACGTTCTGCGGGTCGTGTGGGGTCAAGATCGAGATCGAGCCGCAGACAGTCGCTGCCGACGGACGACCCGAACGCGCCGCCGACAGTGGGACGCTGTTGGAGTGCCCACGGTGTCGGAAGTTCCACCCGGCGGATACCGTGTCGTGCGAGTGCGGTCACATGTGGGCGAAGCCGCCGCAGAGTGGTTCGACTGAAAAGTCCGCCCCGATATTGTTCGCTGCGACAACACCCGGTACCAGTACACCGCGCTCTTCGATGACCCGCAGCGTTGTGTCCCTCGCGCTTGTCGCAGTGACCTTCGGCGTGGCGTGGATCATCGGACGACAAATCGACGACCGCGTCCGAATCGGCGGGGACAGCCTCGTACAACTCGTCCCGGCAGCCAGCGAAACTACGCCGCGCATTCCGGCTGCGTCCGGGTGGACGGTCGAGACCACCACGAATCCGTTGACGGATACGCCAGTCACGACTGCACTGAGACGCGTCCGCAGTCGTCGCCAAGAGCAAGTAGTCCCAATTCTGGGCAATCCCGAACGAACACCAGAGACGATCAATGCGACGTACGAACTGGAGTTCAAGTTCGGGATCAACGCGCCGCTGGAACTGAAGTACACGATCTACGACGCGGTTCCAACGGGTATCGAGTTCGACGGTAATGGGGCGTACCGGGAAGTTGCGATGAGGTTCGATGACAACGAAGGTGTTCGGCGGCGGTGGTCGATCTCCAACGAGTATCCAAATGTCGGGTCGATACGGCTCGGTGACCCTATGGCTCAACTCTTTGCCTTAGCGCGCGAGGACCGATCGGGCTTTGAGACGACAACGCTCAACGAGATCGCAGGCGTCAGGCGGCGCATTCTGATTCAGGGACTACGGGCGGCTGACGAGTTCATCGAGTTTCCAATCGACGCATCGTTTGAGCCATTCAGAGCACAACTTCAGAGACGAATCGGCGACGCTAACCGTCAGCGTCAAGCACAGGAACGCGGACAGGAAGCGGCCGCCGCACTTCAACGTGAAGCCGCCTACGCCGCGCAACAGGCGCAATACCGGCGCGAACAGGAAGAACGGCTCCGACAGGTCGAGCAAGAGGAGCGTCTTCAGGCAGAAGCACGAGACGTGCTGCGAGGGCAAGACGAGCAGAGGGCAGCGTCAGCAATCGCTCAAGCGCGAAGTGCATCGGCTCTACCGCCTAACTCACCACCACCGGCACCCCCCGTCCCAACCGGTGCCGCGCCCGCGGCTGACGGCGTGTACCGCCCGGGCGGTCCTGTTACCAACCCGCGAATCCTGCGTGAAGTGAAACCGCAGTACACAGCCGACGCGATGCGGGCAAAGATTCAGGGCACGGTATTGCTGGAATGTGTCGTGCTTCCCGACGGCAGCGTTGGCCGCGTTGATGTTGTGAGATCGCTCGATCGGACGCACGGCCTTGATCAAGAGGCGATCAAAGCCGCCAAGCAATGGCGCTTCCAACCGGGTACGCGGTCTGGCGAACCGGTAAGCGTGCTCGTCACAATAGAACTGACTTTTACTCTGAAGTAGTGCTTGGCCGCTGAAAATGAGATTCGGCCCGACCACATAAAAATAGCAGCGATCCTTCCGCACATCGTTGATCGGAGCGCACATCATGTTCTGCCACAACTGCGGTAGCGGCCGACGCAATCGGCACGTTCAGCGAGATGTGTTTCGGGACGTGGGTATTTCGCTACGAATCTTGCCGACCAACACCTGAACTGGCTGCAGTAGGTGTGACCCAACAGCCAGTGTGATCGGCCCGGACAGGCGACCAGTGTTCAACGGTTGCATGGCCGGGAAGACCGCCTGCATGAACCCATTCAGATCGCCGTCGTTCTGTTGCTGAAGTGCCGCACTCGTGTCAGCGCCGCAGAACTCTTGCACCACGAAGGCGGCGACGGCCGAATCGTCCACGACAGCCTGAATCGCCGTGCCCGCGATTCCGGTCAGAAGTTGGTATCGCAGGGCGCACCACGGTTCGTGTTCAGGGTCAGCAGGTCGCCCGAGCAGCAGTTCTAATAGCGCCTTGGCCCGTGCGGGCATTCCCGACTGCGGGGTCCGGCGTCTCGCCGCGTCAATGGCGTCACCGATTCGCTCCCCGAACTGCTCGTCCGCCTTGGCCTCTACACAGATGGTCAGGCCGCCCATCGCACACGTCCCGGTGAGCCACAGGTCGTGATTCCGCCCCTCGCCGCGCTCAGGCAGCGGCGTCACGAATTCGGGCTGGCCACCAACGAGCGTACAGCCCCGTGTCAGGTCGTGGGATTCCAACAGTGCGAGCAGTTCACTCGGGCAGGCAAGCGTTTCGCCGCGAAACCACGAACGCGCCAGTTCCATCGCGCTCCGTCCGGCCTTCCACTGGTAGTCGCGCTTCGGGCGCGGCCACGTATCGACGTCACTTATCAAGCGGCCCCGCTTATTTCTTAGCACGACGCGATCACCGGCTGATGCTACCGCACGATGATATGGGCACCGCTGGCGATTCGGTGGGGGCTTGCGCTACAGTGCCGCAACGCTGAGCAGATGTCGGTATCCCCGTGGCCACAGCACCATAAATCTGCATTGCACCTCGGCGACGCAGTAACGCCGCTCAATCGGTTGGAGACTTGCCCATGTTCGGAACCTTGGCCCCACGTTGCGGAAGGGGTCTGCCGAGTTCCTGAGCGATTTGGAATTTACGGTCGGTTTCGGCACCGAAATTCCAAATTTACGACGACAAAACCACCATTTAGGGGGTGCCGGGGAAGGGAGCCCCGGCGGAATCCAGAGTTGCCGCAGGGTACCCGAAGGCCACGGCGTTGCGTTCAGCCCTCACGCGGGCGTCCTTGCGTCTGCCGAACCAATCTCAGGCCGTCCACAGCGTCTTTTTAATCGTCGGCTTCACGTCACAGTGGGTGTCGAATGCGTCTTTGATCAGGCTCTCGGCCGAGAAGACTCCCGACCGTGGTACCACGAGTGCGTCGTGAATGGTCAGCAACGGTTCGTCTGGAAAGAACTCTGTGAAGAGATGAGCGGCACTGCCGATCATCACCTTGCTTTCGAGCCGTTGCATATGTAGCGACAGGTGTTCGTGCGGATAAGAGCGGCTGTACGTCATACAGGAGTCCCACGCCTGTGGGTACAGGCGTTGGAACACTTCGCCGTGCGGCCGGTTGTAGCGCCGTGGAAGCCCGTACACCAGTTTTATGAGGGCGTCCTTGCCCTTCTCCCGATCCACGCCTAACGCGGCTCCAAAGGTGTCGTAGAGCCGTCCGCCGAGCACCTGCTGCACGAAGTCGGAATCGACAGCGTATCCCTCGCGCCGAAGCCACGATGCCATCAGCACGAACTGGCAGTGCGAAACGTCCACGGCGTACAACTCGCTGTGCCCGGCGAGCCGGATGAAGTGGCGGTACCGCTTCGGCAGGCTTGTCAGGCCTGTGTGGATGCGGCCGTAGTCGCACACTTTCATCCAGAAATCCTTTCGACGCAGTTCGTCCAGATGCGGCACGTCTGGCCCGTCATCGGCGACTGTCACGGTGCTGAGCCAGCGGCGTAGCGACTGGTGAACCGGCTCTTTGAGGGCGTCCACAACGCCTACTTGGAACCGGTACATCCGCTTGAGGAGCGTGTTCTTGGTAATTGTGTAGGCGACCTGCTTGGCGGATCTGTGCGGCTCCAAGAGGCGATAGCACCGGCAGTTTTCCCCACCGGCACCACGGTCCATTTCGATGACCCTGTCGCCTTGCAGTTGCCGCAGGATCGGTTGGTAAACGCTGTACTCCATCGCGGTGCGCAGGAACGCTTGCGGCAGCGGCACCCAAGCCTCTGGTGTCCATCCGTACCGACGCTGATCCTGCGTGATCGCGTTCAGCATCCAGCAGGCGCAATCACGGTCCTTTGGTACCAGCACCCTCGGGTCAAACGTCGTCGGGATGTAGACCGTCGTGTTCGGGACGACGTCGGCTTTAAGGTCGGGGATCACCATTCGGCCGCGAGGGCGGCCCAGCGAGCGTTCCCACGGGTTCCGATCAACGGTGACGTTGAAGTCTTTCACCCGTGAATCTCATAAAAATAAAGTACATACATGGAGAGAAAGGCCGCCCCTGTAGATTTTGGGATTTGGATCCACCGTACAACGTACGAAGAACAGTACTGAAGCAAAGGTGCTGAACCAGCCATACCGAAGCAGCAGTACCAAGCCTCAGCGGATCGATTGGAGAAGAACACAAGAAGAAGTGCCTAAGCGGATGCAACGAATGACGTTGTAGCGGTGTTGACGTGATCGTCAGTGACATTGCAGCAGCCCACGTACCTTATTTGCCAACCGCATCAGCGACTACACGCACTTCCAACCGCGCACCGCCGAGGGCCGCCAGTCTCGCTAAGGGCGACGACCTGACTCTGTGTTCGAGGGATTTGTATGCGTCTTCGATGGATTCGTATGCGTATTCGTAGATGTATTCGGTGAGGTTGCCAACGAGGGCCTGCTGTTTCAACCGGTAGATTCGACCGGACGACGTGAGCACCAACACCCCGTCGCTTTCCTCGATGGCCGCACCACGGATGATCACGTGGGTTGCACCGTCCGGCGTGCACTCTTCGACCACGGTTGTTTCAACGCGCCTATAGGTGTTGCCGTCCGTGCTCTTATCTATGTGGCTCTTGCACCGTACGTAGCCGACGATATCGTCGGTATCGATCCACATTTCCCGTTTGTGTGGCGGCTGATGACAATCGCACGGGCAATCGCCCCTTCGGTTGTGGCGGCCGTATCGGTCCACGGCTTCATCACCACAGTCGCACCCAACCATTTGCTCCGACACATACCAGTTGCGTTCGTTTATGGTCGTCATTCTGAGGCTCTCCGCTATTCGATTTCTTCCGGGTAATTCTCAAAGGCGAAGGGCGATGTCGGTCTCGTCTCTCGCCGCGTGTCTGTTCAATGAACGATCTTTCCGAAGTCGAACACGCCGACCAGCGCGTCGGCTGCTGTTGTTGTGGTGCCTGTACATATGTTCCTCGCTCGTGGCACTGTCACCACCCCGGCAGTCCGCTTTGTCCTCACGGATCAACCGAACAGGGTGGGATCCTCGTCATCCACCAAACGCTCCCACGAACGCAGGACGCCAAGGTCACGTCCGAACGATTCCAAATCAACGTCGTGGTCGGTCATGATGTTGCGTCCATCGACAACGTAGTACTGGCCAACGTCCGCTGGACCGTGCCCGCCTCGGTTCTCCAACAGCCGCTCACCGCCCTTGGCGAGCGCCCGGCGTACGCGCTGGACCAACATTCGTTCTCTAACCGCACGCCGCGTCACTGGTCTCGTTTCCATTGTTCTCACCTATCTCACAATCCGTGAACATCGAATTCCCAATCGTCAAACGACCACGCTCCCCGAGCCACGCCCGCGAGTTCCGTCGAATCAGTTCTACGTATACGGGATTCTGTTCAATCAATGCGAAACGCCGCGAACAGGCGATAGCGGCAGCGCCGACTGTGCCGGTTCCCGCAAACGGATCAAGGACCACGTCATTCACAAACGAGTAGTACCGAATCACTTTCGCGGCCAATTCTCGTGGAAATATCGCGGGGTGTTCCTTCGAGTGTGCGGGTGTGATCTTCCAGATGTTGGTGCGTTCATACCCGTCTTCGATTTTTGACAATCGGACGGCCTGCGGATCGGGATGGTTCCGAAGATGCCAATCAATCAGTTTGTCTGTTCGTTTCCGGTAAACGAGAACGTATTCGGTCACCGGAACTGGCTTGTACTGAAGTGGATTGCGGTCCGCTGCGAAACGGCGGCCTCGACCTGTCGCCCATCCCGCGCCTTCAGGCTTGACCCACAGAATGTCGTCTATAAAGTCGAAACCTTCATCGGTAAATAGCCGATGAACATCAAATGGAATCGCAAGGCGTTGTGAGGCTTGTTGACGATTTTGCCGACGCACCAGAATGGGAGAGATGTTGATGACAAAAAAGCGTCCATCTTCCAAGACTCGGTGAACATTCCGAAACACCTTTCGAAGTTTCAACAGATAGTCATCGTAGGTCGGGTAGTCGGCATACTCCGGTCGAGCGTTGTAGTAGGGGGGTGATGTAAAAACGAGTTGCACGGATTCGGCGGGCAAATCCTGCAACACCACTTCAGCATCACCGTGCGTGATGGTGTTCGGCAACTGACAGCGTTGTCCCGTTGACGGCGGTCGAGACGTGTCAGGTATATCGGGCGAATCCGACAATGGCGCGAGCCCGCTTGTCAGGGTTGATGACGACAACGCTGAGTACGGCGACCGGTGAAAAATCGCGCCGCGCCGGTTGGCGCTCGTACCCGCCCGCGTATGAAATCCTTGGCGGCTGACCGGGAATTCCCCGAAGGGCAGCCACGTGGCCCCGGCCGCTTCACAGACAATCACCTGCCCACGGCGACTGAGGCACCATTCGGCCAGTTCATGGAAGTCGAGCCGCTGCGCCCCATGACGGTACCGACCACCGAGCGTGAGGCTTGAGTACGGTGCGTCGATAAACCAAGTAGCCTCGACGTTCGGCAATTCACGGTAGTCGTGATTCGTGCGCTTCCATCGCCGCACCCGTTCAATGAGGCTCAGCACCATCCGCCGGGTCGGCCAGCGTCCGGCGGCGAAAGGAGTGATTCTCGTGGTCTTTGGAGTGGGGGTACCGCCCCTGCCGACAGTTGCATATCCCACCGCCAGATCCATCAAGCCGGGTACCGACGCCGTGCCGCCGAACAGATCGCGCAAGGTATCTCCGGGGCGAACATAGTCGGGCCAGTGCTCCGAGACGCGGGCGGCGGCACCTGCATCGGTCAGGAAACTCCATCGCTGAAACGTCTCGGGATCAAGATCGTTTACCCACACATCGTGACCAACGGCATGGTGGAAGGCGTACCTCGCCGAACCGGAAAACGGCTCAACGACGAGCCGGAAGTGCGGCGCGGGGTACCGGTAGGCGTCCCGAGCCTTGCTGCCGAAGTGTGACCAAGGTGCGCTCGCCATTCCCTATGCCGCGAGCGGCGACGGCACCTTGTGCGGGTCGCCCATCTCCGTCAAGACCGCTTCGAGGGTCATGGCGGGGTTATGGCTGATGCGCTTCTGAATCCTGATGCGCAACTGTTCGAATGCGAAACGGATCTCGTCGGCGATGTCCTCGTCTGAGGCAATCACGTAAACGGCTTGGGCCAGTAGCGATGGCGTTGTACCTGCCGCGCTGCGGCACCGTTCGTCATCGATCTTGAGCAGTTCGCCGATGATCCTCGGCGTGACCGCGATGCCAATCCATGGATCAACGGGCGCTGCGGCAAGATCCTGTCGGATGACACGAACGTCGGTGCCGTCCCGATGCATGGTGGCAACCTGCCGTTCCATCAGTGTCCGGACAGCAACGGTCGCTTGCTGTGTGAGATACGCCGTCATCGTGGCCATTACTGTGGATGGGGGCTCGCGGTCGATGACCTGACGGCACAGCGCCTCAGCCACCTTGTGGCCCCACACTTCCGGACCGCCGACGTTCACGCGCACAATGGCGTCAATGGGCTGGCGTTTCGGAACGAATCCATCGGACAGCCTGCGGATGGCGTCGTCCTTCTTCCACTGGATATCCATCCCGGCGAGCGCCATCACACGCGTAACTTGGAGTAAGGCGTCCCCGATCCGCAGCCTCGGGACGGCCGTGTCGGCCGTGGCGGTGAAGGCCAGCGGCACGGCCACTTTGTCTGCTTCCCATGCGGGCGCGTTCGCTGCGTTCTTTCCCTGTTCCTTGGGCTGATGAACAAGTCGCTTTAGTGCATCGCGGCTGATGTCAGACGTCAGGTCGCCGCTCCGGATGGCCGTCCTCAACTGATCGTTTTCGAGCCGCGAGCACAGGTACAACTCGTACGCTGAGCCGGGAAGGTAATCGGTGGCCTTCGCGGTGCCATTCGGCATCACCACTTCGAGGTTCAGCAGTCGGACCGCCTGTTCCCCCATCTGCCGGTAGTGGCTCCGGGCGCTCTCTGATGACATGCCATTGAAGTGGTTCGTGACGAGCGTCTGAGCCTCGTCGGACTCACTGCGCAGCAGGTGGGTTGTCGCATCCGCCAGAAGTAGTTGAATCACGACGCTCTCGGCGACGTTCTTTGCCTTGGCGGCCACCATTTCTTTGAAACTGCGGATGTACTCGGTAACGGTCGTCGCGTCCGCCAGCGTCGAAGGCTGGTCCATGCTGCGGTCGTCTGTAGCACGTGCTATAGGGTTCGTGGTCATCCCAACTGTCTCTCCTCACGAAGCATCGTAAGGGTGGGTTCCACGCCGTAAATCCCAAGATCGTTTCAAGCGAGCACCTTTGGGAATCGTGTGCCGGACAAGGGTCTTCCCATTGGCGTGACACCGCTGGCCTCACCCCTCACGCGCACCGACACTTGGCAGCCGGACTCAAAAGCGGCATCTTGGTTGCGGAGGTACCGGCATGAAGGTGGCGCTGTACGCCCGCACGTCAACGTCGGATCAGCACCCTGACGCGCAGATTCTCGAACTTCGTGAACATTGCCAGCGGCATGGCTGGACGGTGGTGAGGGAGTTCATCGATGACGGGGTAACCGGCACAGCCGCCAGCCGCCCCGCGCTGGACGCGATGCTCAAGGATGCCAAGCGACGGCGCTTTCAGGCCGTCGTTGTCTGGAAGTTAGACCGAATCGGAAGAAGCGTTCGGAACTTGGTGTTGCTACTCGATGACCTTCAGCATGCAGGGGTGACCTTTTCGAGCATCACCGAGGGCATCGATCTTTCGTCGCCCGGCGGTAGGTTCATGATGCATCTGCTCAGTGCGCTCAGTGAGTACGAGCGTCAGGTCATCGCTGAGCGCGTGAAGTTAGGCTTGCAACGTGCCCGGAAAATGGGCAAGCGGCTCGGGCGTCCGAGTTCCGCCGTTACGGACGCGGAAATCGCTTCCGTCGCGCACCTGTCTTTACGCGACGCCGCTGCCCGCTTGAAGGTTTCAAAATCGGCGGTAAGCAAATGGCGGCGCATCGGACGGGCGGCATAGGTCGCCCGGCAGGCCGTCCACAAATCCCCCGAAAACCGACTTCACGATTCCGAAGGATTTCAGCCAGTTTCGGTGGTCCTGCGGATGTCCACCAGACATCCGTTTTGTGGACACACGGAAAGTTCAATCTACCCACGAGGGGGGCGCGTCCTTGGATCGACGCTCCCCGCGAAGCCGCAGCGTGAGACCCATGAAAGCGGCGAGCGCCTTGATCGCCTCACTCTTGGAAACCCCGCCCGATTCAACAAGGCGAGGATCTGCTAACTCCGCTTTCTTGCCATCGGCTTCAAACTGCGCACGGGCGATATCGACGTAACTCATTTCGAGGCACTGATACTGCACCAGCCACGTGAACGGCTCCAATGTCTTTTTCTCGGTTTCCAGCGCCCTGAGTCCCGCCGCGACCGCCGCTTCCTTACGCTTCGCAATGTGTCTCTCGACGAACGCCGCGACCCGACGCCGAAAGTCTTCTTCATGATGGAACTGGGGTGCCCAATCCAACGCGAGTACGTCGGCATCCCCGTAATCGATGTCAGGGGGTATCGGCCACGCGAAGTACTCGATGTGAAACGGCTCGCCTAAGGACTTGAGATCGTCGTCGTACACTTCGAGCGTGAACCGCGCAACATCGTGAATCCACTCGTCCTTTAGATGCCATCGCGCCGCCCACTCCGCAACGCGGCCCGGCCCCGCAGCCATCAACTCGTAACCAATATCCGGCTCAAGTTCCAGAACCGTGCTCAAGAACTTCTCCTGCGCAAATCGACGAGACTCGCCGAGCGCAGCCATAGATCCGAAGCCGAGCCTCACCGTACGCGCCTTGCCCGTGAGATCGCCCATTTCGTTCGTACAGGAGTAATACCACGACACCTTCGTTTGCGCGGGGGCTGCGTACCTTTGGGATGACCCGTGGCGAACCGAACCGAGTACGCGCCGCGCAGCCGTTCGTCCTGCATCGATCCCGAAGGTGCTCGGCCCACACGATCTTGGGATTCAAGGTCTCTGAACGACCGTTACGATGGCCTTCAGGCTCGGAAGAAAGATCGTGGGCGAGAGCGAAACCCACCACGACAACCGTGCGCCGGGCGCACCCCCGTTGCCCTGCTTGGCATTAAGTCCGTGAATCGCTACCAATCGAACATGCATTCGCCGCATCCCGCTGCGGTAAGCCTTCCGCAAGGATCATCTCCGCTGCTTGGCACCGACGCCGCCCTTGGATACCAATCGAAGGCCAGTGCCACCGATCAGGGCGATCAGAGCGGCGTCCATGCGATGACCGAACACGAAGTCGCGCAGCGTTTGTGCGTATCGGTGAAGACCATGCGCGATTGGCGGTTGCGGTGTACCGGACCTTCATTCGTCAAATTCGGACGAGCCGTACGCTACATGTCCGACGACCTTGACGCGTACATAGGTCGGAGCAGAGTAGTCACGAACGCCGGGGGCGACCGGTGAGCCTTTATAAACGCGGGAAGACGTATTGGACCATGTTCATGGTGGACGGCGTTCTTTTCCGCAAGTCCCTTGGTACATCGGACCGGCGAGAAGCGATCAAGGTGGAGCGCGACAAGATCGAAGAAGCGCGGCGAGGAAGTCTAACGGCGCGAGTCTCTGCGGGGCCGAAGACCTTGTTCGCCGCTGCGGACGATTACCTTGAATTCAAGCGAGGCCGTGCCAAGTCGAGTCGGACTCCAGAGTTTGAATCGGAGCGCCTGAGCGTAGTCAAAGCCCACTTCAAGGATGTCCGGCTGACCGCAATCACCGGGGCCGCCATCGCCCGGTACCAGCGCGTTCGCCGCGATGCTGGCATCTCCAACCGCACGATCAATATGGATGTTGGCGTACTGTCCCGACTCCTCAAGCATTGTGGCCGGTGGCGTGCGGTCAAGGACCATGTGGAATTGCTACCCGAGTCCCGATCGCTCATCGGACGTGCGTTGACCGGCGAAGAGCGTGACCGACTCCTACTAGCAGCGGCGTCCAACCCCGAATGGGAGCATGTCTATTGTGCCGCTGTACTGGCCTCGAACACATCGATGGCCCCCATTGAGGTGAAGCATGTAAGACGACGTGACGCTGACGTGTTCAAGAAGGTCGTGTTCGTTAACCGTGCCAAGATCGAGACAAGGCATCGAAAAATTCCGCTGAACAACGATGCGCTGAAGGCCATTGCGCGGATGATCGAACGTGCCGACGCCCTCGGCTTTACCGATCCTGATCACTACCTATGGTTCGCCTGCCGACATGGAAAGTTTGATCCGACGAAGCCCTTGAAAAAGTGGGACACCGCGTGGCGTGCGCTGCGGAAGAAAGCGGGGCTTCCGGGACTGCGGTTTTACGACTTGCGTCATACGTTCATTACTGAACTGGCTGAGACAGGCGTGGCCGACTTGACCATCGAGTCCATCGCGGGGCATCTATCACGGCGCATGCTGGAGCATTACTCCCACATTCGGCTGAATGCGAAGCGGAATGCAATCGATGCTTTGGACGAGAAACGGAAGCAGGAACGTCAGCAGACTCGGGACGGGAGCCAAGGCGAGAACGCGGAATGACGGCCCTCATTCCGCCCCTCACTTCACAATTACTTCACAATCGGGTTGGAGGCAGCGAACGGCTCACGCTAAACTGTTGATTCCACACGACGGAGAGATGGCCGAGCGGTTGAAGGCGCACGCTTGGAAAGCGTGTGTAGGGGAAACTCTACCGTGGGTTCGAATCCCACTCTCTCCGCCAACCTTTCTTGAGAAATTGCGCGGGATTTCGTCATTTTTTCAAAGAGCACGAGGCTCTGCGCCAAGGGGCCTCCATCGTGCAGATTTGCTCTGAAATTCTGGCAGTCTGGCCTCTCCACAGGGCCGAGTGCCATTTCCGAGTGTCATTCCGAGCTGACGTCGGCGCGTACGGAAGCCCTGCAGCGGCCCCAGGCCGATAGTCCCTCACTGATTCACATCCGATTCCGCCGTACGAACGTGAGCGGAGCCACCGACTGACGGTGGCTGAGTGCTCTCAGGATGGCATCGAGCACCATGTCCAGGTCCTTGGCGACGTCCTCCGCAAGGAAGCGCAGCACGAGATAGCCGTCTTCCTGCAACACGCGATCCTTTCGCCGGTCGCGCCGGTACGCGACGGGATCCGCGAGGTGCTGCACACCGTCGAGCTCCACGGCTACTCGTGCGTCGGCGCACAGGAGGTCCACTTCAAGCCGCCCGAGACCGTCAAACGCGATCGGCAACACGACGTTGATCCCGAACCGGCCCTTGGTTTCAGCGAGCGTTTCCAAGCGCCGGTACAGAAACGCTTCCGTCGCACTGCGGGCGCGATCGGCGCCATCGGCGTCCGAGGGTATCGGACGAGTCGCTCCAACGAACAGGCTTGCGAGCGGTACGTCGACACCGTCGCGCACGAGCCTCCGGACGCTAGCGGCATAGTCATGCTTCCAGACAGGATCCGACGGAAGGACGACATCCGCCGGCCAGCCAGGGATGGCGCTGGCCGGCAGGACAATCTCGTACCCCACAGCCTCATACCCCCGGCACCGCCGATCGAACATTCGCGCCAGCATTGGGACGTTGAGGTCCGCGTAGTCGTAGATGCGCACGTCCTTCTTGCCGTCAGACAGGCGGTGCAGCCGGCCGGCGTATTGGGCGACCGTGCCGCGCCACGAAATGGGCAACGTCAAGAAGAGCGTGTCCAGCCGGGGGTCGTCGAAGCCCTCGCCCACGTACCTGCCGGTTGCCACGATTACACGAGGTTCCCCGCGCGGGATGGCGGCCAGGCGATCCGCGATGGCCTGCCGCTGTTTCTTGCCCAGCCCCGCCCGGAGCACCACGAGGTGACGGACATCGCGGGCCAGCATCGTCTCGAGTCGATCAACGTGATCGTTGCGCTCCGTGAGCACGAGCGGCGAGCGGCCGCTGTTCGCCGCCTCGATGACGGCATCACAGATCCGACGGTTGCGCAGCTCGTCTGCGACAAGGTCCCGATAGAGCGCCTGGAACTCGGCGCGCCTGTCTGGGTCAGGCGCCCGGACTGGCAGGAATGTCGTCGGTTGGACGAGAACCAGATGCTTGAACGGTCGAGCGGCCGCCTGCGCCCTCGCATTCACCCGGTGGCGAACCGGCCCACACTCCATGAAGATGACGGGATGGTGGCCGTCCTTGCGGGCGACGGTCGCCGACAGCCCCACGACGAACCGCGCCTTGGCCTGGCGGGTGACCAGCTCGAAGCTGTACGCCGACACATGGTGGCACTCGTCCACGATCACATGGCCGTAACCCGCCACGCGATCGTCGACAACACCCTTCCGAACCAGGCTCTGAATGAGGGCAACATCGAGCTGTCCGTTCGGCTTGTTTCGTCCGCCGCCAATTCGGCCGATCGATTTCGCGGGCATGCCGAAGAACGCTGACAGTCGTTCGACCCACTGGTCGAGAAGCTGCTGCCGGTGCACGAGAATCAAGGCGTTCACGCCGCGCTGCGCGATCAGCCAGGCTGCGACGACCGTCTTGCCAAACGCCGTCGTCGCGGCCAGCACGCCGGTGTCGTGGGCCAACATCGCGTTCGCCGCTGTCTTCTGCTCTGCCTGCAACTCGCCATGGAACGCCACGTGCAGAGGGCGGCCCGCGTAACGTTCGTCCTGAACCTCGGAGCGAACACCCAGGCCGCCCAGCGCCTGGCGAACGTCATCCACACATCCACGTGGTAGACCGATGTAGTGGGTGTGATCTTGGGCGCACGCGATCACACGCGGCTTGCCGTAGGTGGACAGTCGCATCGCCTGCGCCCTGTAGAACGCCGGATTCTGAAACGCCGCCAGGCGAAGCAGCCGATTCCGCAGCCCGGGATTCAGACCGTGCTTGGCGATGTAAATCTGGTTGCTCAGGACGAGTTCGAGTACCGGGGGCAACTCGCCGGCAATTGGCGGCTCCCGGCGGTGACGGGATGGCGGCGCCGTCCACGGCTCCGCGTCGCCGTCCTCCTGCGGTGGCAGGCGTACGCCGAGGATGCGACCACCGCGTTCGGCCTCCTGCACGATTCGCTCAGCCTGCGGCCGGCTGACCTTGCGCACGCCCGCGAGGAACGCCCACTGGTCTGCGTACGGCTCGAACCGGTCATCGAGGAAAAGACTGTTGCCCTGCCCGCGCGGTCCCTTCTGCAGCGGCAAGGCGATCAGGTTGCCGAATCCGCCCTGAGGCAGCGTGTCCTGATTGGGAAACAGGCGGTCGTACGAGTCCAGTCCGACTTCTGGCCGTCCTTCCATCGTCTCGGTAAGGATGTGCGAGCCCAGCCTTCGAGCGAGGGCGGCCGGAACGGTCTCCTCGAAGAAGAGCCACACATGGGCCCCTCGTCCGGAACGTGATCGCTCGAGCGCAGCTGGAAGGCTCAGACGACGGCATGCGTCCAGGAACGCCGCCGCATCCTCGCGCCAGCCACTCTTGTCGAAATCGACGGCGACAAAGAAACACGTCTCGTCCTGAAGCAGCGGATAGACACCCGCGACGAACGGTTGGCCAGCCTCGTCGCGGCCGGACAAGTGCCAGCGGATGACGTCGTCGGTGATCGGGAGGAATCGGCGGTGGGGGCATTCCGCGCACGTGATCCGCGGTTTCTCACAGACGCCGCGCACCCACTCGTTCGCGCACGCTGGCGCGTAGCCGGTCCTACCGGTCTTCCGGCTTTCGAACCGGCGCGCGTAGATGTCTTCGCGACCGCGAAACAGGGAGCGGAAGAGCGCGATCTTGGCTTCGGGCGAAGCCGACTGGTTGACGACAGCCAGGTCCATCGCCGACACCCATCTGGATTGTAGCCGGGAGGCGGGCACTCGTTCCCGAAAGTGGATTGAGGCGTGCGCCGCTCACGTGGCGTCCGTTGCGTCCGCCGGGCGTATTCGAACGCGACCCGGTTCCACGGTCACGACTGCACCTCTGGCCAGATCGGCGCCGTACCTGGCGAGGGCGGCGACTGCGGCGGGTCCCTGCGCCTCAGCGCTCAGCGCAACAAGTCGAACAATCCCGTGATGAGGCACGGTACGAACGATGGCGAGTTCTCCAAAGTCTTTGTCGAGCGTCACGACAACCTGAGAACCTTCGAAGGCCCGCGCAAGGATCGCTTCGTCGCCGGGATCCGCAGGCCAGCTGGCGACGGCTTCAACGTCGTGACCCGCGTCTTTCAGGACGCCGGCAGCTCCTCCCCAGACGCACGCGTCGAGGAGCACCTTCACAAGGCTCAGCGATTGGTCAGGGCAGGTTCAACGCGTTCATGGCCAACAACGCGTCGAGCGTAGAGAAGGCAGGCCCGAATGTCCTCGGGTTCGAGCCAGGCGTAGCCCTTGAGGATGGTGTCCGGCGTGTCGCCGGCCGCGAGCATGCCCAACACGTGTTCCACAGCCAAACGGTGCCCTCGGATGATCGGCTTGCCGCCGAAAATCTCCGGATTCGTCGTGATGCGTGCTAAAAGGTCGGTTTCGCCGTCCATTGCGGTGATGCCCTTCGGATCATGGTAACGCAGCCAGCGATGTGGCGACCTCCGGCGAGTGACATTTCGAGTGACATCGGACTGGCAAAACCCGAAAACGGAAGCGAATGGACGACAGCGGACGAAAGGATCCGAAGACGCCAAATTGCTGGCACGGAAGCAGTTGCGCAAGAAAGCCCGTATTCATTGCGGTATTGTGAAGCGCGGTCCAGTACTCCCACTCTCTCCGCCAACACGTTCGATCAACGCTCGATGACTGATCGCGGCGTCACGTCGGGCGCTTCACGCGCACCTTGTGGTCGGTAATCACCACGAGACAGCCACGCCACTCAGTGACCGGCTCGGTGGCGAAGAGCAACGACACCCGTTCGAGCAGCGCATTGCGTCCCGGTTTCGACAGGCGCACGAGGAGAAGCCCGGCATGCGTTCCGGGTGTGTATCGCCGGATATCGGAAAATTCCAGATCCTGAGTGACGAAGAAGCGTTGAGCAGATTGCGCGGCGCTCCAGACATCGGCGTCGTCGCGCCCTTTCAATCGTTCGGAGCGAACGGTATCAACGTCGTGACCGAGAGCGCTCAGGATCGAGACGAGTCGCTCAGGTAGATTCTCGTCGAGCTTGAGGTTCACCGCTTGACGGGACTCTCAGCCAACGGGAGATCTTCCTGGGCGGATGCCGCCGCGAACGCAATGGCTGCGCGCACGTCTTCCTCACAGAGAGTGGGGAAGTCGGCCAGAATGTCCGCAATCGTTGCACCCTCAGCCAGGCTTGCCAGCACGGTCTTCAAGGTGACACGCGTGCCCTTGAGTACCGGCTCGCCGCCGACGATGTGCGGATCCCTGACGATCCGGTCCTGGTAGTTCATGCCCACTCCCATTGTAACGCGGCACGCTCATGCCCTGAGGAAGCGACTACCAGATCGAAGTGCGCCGCGATGTCCTTGAAGAATCCGACGGTCCCATGCTGATCCATGGACTGCAGGGATTCCACGAACACACGATCGGGCTCCCGATACGACGGCATCTGCGGCCGGACGCCCACCTGCTGGAGATTCGATACGAGCTGTTCCGCCAGGCCGCGGACTCGCGGCGCTGAGCGGCCAGGGGTCGGCGATGACCAAGGAGGACTGCGCAGATCCGGCCGCTCGTCCCCCCCGGGGGCCTGACCGAAGCGGAAGATTGCTGGACCAGCAAGGCACGGACGCGGGTATCATGAGGCACATCATGACTGTCCGCATGACCGAGGCTGAACTGGCGCGCGATGTACATGCCGTGCTGGAGAAGGTGCGGCAGGGTGTGGAGGTTGTCATCGAGCAGGACGATCGGCCTGTCGCGGTGCTTCGGCCACCTCACGTCAGCGGCCGGAGAATCTCGGAAGTGATCGCGGCATTGGAGGCTCGCGGAGCCGGGGCTGTGCTCGACGAGGACTTTGCGCGGGACGTGGAAGACGGTATCAAGTCCCACCGTGAACCATGGCATCCGCCGTCCTGGGATTAGTCCTCGACTCCAGCGTCCTGGTCGCGGCCGAGCGAGCCAGGCGCACGACGCCGGAAGTGCTCCAACATATTCGCGCGGCGGTCGGCGATGTGCCGATCATCATCTGCGCGCTGACCGTGGCCGAACTGGCCCATGGAATCCATCGTGCCAATTCGCCGGAACGCCGTCAACAGCGTCGACAGTGTCTGGACGAACTGAAAGCCACGGTCCCCGTCCATTCGGTGACAGAGGCCACCGCCGAGATCATCGCCCGGATCGGAAGCGAGCAAGCGGCTAACGGAATCAACGTGCCGCTCGCCGACCTGATCATCGGCGCATGTGCTTTGGAAATTGGCTATGCGATCGGCACGCACAACGCCCGTGACTTCAATCGCATCCCCGGCCTGACAGTCCTCTCCCTCTAGTTCGAGCGCGGCCTGTCGAGATGACACATTCAGCCGTTTGGACTCTGGAGGATCCCCGCATGACACCTCACGCGCGTGCCTGGCACGAAATCCTCAGGAACTATCTTTGCTTTGGCGACCCGGCAAGCGGTTTTTATTGGGCTTTCCTCGGCGTTCGACGGCAAAGACTTGCCGGGTGCCATGTGCAGGTGTCATCAGCCTTCGACGTTACAATCTGTCTATGAAGAGCACCCGACAGCTGACGGCCGTTATCGAGCGTGAGGATGATGTATACGTGGCGCTCTGTCCAGAGCTCGACATCGCGAGCCAGGGCGACACCGTCGAATCGGCGAAGAAGAACCTCGTTGAGGCGCTTGAGCTGTTCTTCGAATCGGCGGACGCTTCTGAGATCTCACGTCGACTGCACAATGAAGTGTTCGTGACGCGCGTTGAGGTCGCGATTGGGTAAACTCCGGGTCCTGTCTGGCCGCGAAGTGTGCAAGATTCTGGAAGCGGAGGAATTTTCAGAAGTTCGTCGTCGAGGAAGTCACGTCGTCATGCAGAAGCGTGTAGGGAAGACGACCACCACGGTGCCCGTTCCCGACCACGCGGAGCTCAAGGCCGGAACGTTGTCCAGCATCATTCGTCAGTCCGGTATTTCGAGAAGTCGGTTCGAAATCTAGCAAGGGACGTCACGCCTTCAACGTCGCCGACGTCTCAGAGCCGCCGCACGTCGCTGGGCACGAGACCTTCAGCTGTGGAGGAGCGGCTCGGACTCGAAGCGGCGCAGCTTCTTGCTCGGAGCGAATCCGCGGAGACCGCCACGTCGAGTGTCATTTCGAGTGCCATCGCCCCGACAGGATCAGAAAGCCACGGTAAACGCATTCTGAAGGACGCTGGAATCAAAGAGTCGAAACACCGAGGACGAACATGACGACCCACTTGTCAGCGCTCACCTGAAAACGCGTAAATCTCGACGGTTGTCGTCGTAGGTGTTCTTCGTTCTTCTCTTCTGAAGGAAAAAGAGACGGGCTGT
>MELE01000066.1:0-3012 GCA_001768615.1 Acidobacteria bacterium RIFCSPLOWO2_12_FULL_67_14b
CCGGGTTTTCCGCGGCGACCAGCAGCCGCGCAAGCTCCGCCACCGCGGCGGCGTCTCCTTGAGGAGCCGTCGGCATCGTGAGCTTCGGAATCGAGAGCGTGCTGCGGTCCTTGATCCCGTCCTCTTGCAGCGGGCCGTCGGCGACGATCACCACCGGCGCCATCGGTGGCGTCATGCCGATCCGGTACGCGCGCACCGCCGACTCGGCGAAGTGGCCGAGCGACCACGGGGTGTCGTCCCATTTCGTGTAGTCGCGAACCATGGCGGCGACGTCTTGCGCGCCGTGGTACCACTCGGCTCCACGGCGGGTCGCGGCATCACCGTAATTGCCCAGGATGATGTAGACGGGCACGCGGTCGCACCACGCGTTGTAGATCGCCATCGCCGCGTGCTGCAGGCCGACCGTGCCGTGCGCCATCACCGCCAGCGGCTTGCCTTCGACTTTGAAGTAACCGTGGCCCATGGCCACAGACGACTCTTCGTGGCAGCAGGTGATGAGCTCGGGCTTCTGATTGCCGCCGTAGTTGATGACCGATTCGTGGAGACCGCGGAAGCTCGAACCTGGATTGGCGCAGATGTACTCGAACCCGAGCGACTTGATGACGTCCACCATGAAGTCAGACCCGGCGCTGTCTGTCGTGAGCACGTCGTCTTCCACCGGCGGCGTCGCTTCGGCCGCCGCCGTCATGACGGGCGTGGCTGGTGGGCGCGCAGGTTCAGCCGGGGTCGTTTGCTGAGAGCCGACGACATCAGCGGGGGCCATGAACGTGGCCGCACCCACCATCGCGCCGCTTCGCAGAAACCGCCGCCGCTCGATGGATGTCGTTCTCGGTAGCTTCGATTTCGCCACGGCGCCCCCTCTGTCTTTCAGATGTCAGTTGGTTGGGAAGACAGTAAGTGAGGATGGTTCCGCAGTCAACCGTTGGCAGTATCATGCACGCGAAGGGGATCCCATGAAGCCGGTGACGATCGCGCTCTTGGCGGTGTGCGTGGCCGTGTGGGTTTCGATCGAGGCATTGACGGCCGCCGGCTCGTGCGAGAGCCTGTCGGCGCTGAAGCTGCCCGACACGGCAATCACGATGGCGCAGTCGGTCGCCGCTGGCGGATTCTCCTCGCCGGCAGCCGGAGGCGGCGGACAGGCATTCAGCACGCTGCCCGCCTTCTGCCGCGTGGCCGCAACGATCACGCCGACCCCCGATTCCGACATCAACGTTGAAGTGTGGCTCCCCGCGTCCGGGTGGAACGGAAAATACCAGGCGGTTGGAAACGGCGGGTGGGCCGGTTCGCTCGCCTACGCCGCAATGGCTCGAGCGCTCCGCGGCGGGTACGCGACCAGCTCCACCGACACCGGACACACTGGAGGGTCAGCGAGCTTCGCCCTCGGCCATCCCGAGAAGCTGATCGACTACGCCTATCGGTCCGTGCACGAGATGACGGTGAAGAGCAAGGCGGTCGCCACCGCCTTCTACGGCACGGGCGCGACGCGCTCGTACTTCAACGGATGCTCGACCGGCGGGCGGCAGGCCCTCGTCGAGGCACAGCGATTCCCGAACGACTTCGACGGAATCGTCTCTGGCGCCGCCGCGAACCCGAAGAGCGGCCTCGACGCCTGGCGCATCTGGATGACGCAGGCCATGCTGAAGAATCAGGCGAGCTTCATCCCGCAGGAGAAGCATCGCGTCATCCATCAGGCAGTGCTCGATGCGTGCGACGGGCTCGACGGTGTCAAGGATGGCCTGATCGAAAATCCGACGCGCTGCCGCTTCGACCCGGCCGTACTCGCGTGCCGCGGAGCCGACGGCCCGAGTTGTCTGACCGCCGCCCAGCTGGAAGCCGCCAAGGTCGTCATGAGCCCGGTGAAGAATCGTCACACCGGCGAGTTGATCTTCCCCGGCTTCGAGCCGGGCACCGAGCTCGGGTGGACACGTATGCTCAGCGGTCCGGACCCGTACGTGAACGCCCTGGAACAGTTCAAGTACATCGTGTTCAAGGATCCGAAGTGGGACTGGCGCACGTTCGATCTCGAACGGGACCTCGCCGCCGCCGAAAAAGCCGGCCAGGACACGCTGGCGGCCGTCGATCCGAACCTCACGGCGTTCGCGCAGCACGGCGGCAAGCTCATCATGTATCACGGCTGGAGCGATCCGAGCATTGCGCCGCAGGCGAGCGTCAACTTCTACACGCGCGCGCTCCCGGCGACAAAGGCTCCCACCCGAGGGTCCACCTGGTTGCGTCTCTACATGGTGCCGGGGATGGGCCACTGCGGCGGTGGAGACGGGCCGGACACGTTCGACATAATGAGGGCGCTCGATTCCTGGGTGGACAGGGGGACGCTGCCGCAGCGGATCGAGGCGTCGAAGATCACCGCGGGGAAAGTGATCCGTACGCGTCCGCTCTGTCCGTATCCGCAGGTGGCACGCTACACGGGCACGGGTAGCATCGACGAAGCGGCGAACTTCACGTGCGTCGCGCCCCGATCCGGACTCAGACCACGGAGCGCATCATGATCAAGCACCTGCCTCTTTCGTTCGTCATAGTTCTCATCACCCTTGTCGCCCTCTCGCCGTTCCTGCCGTTCGGGTCCCCATCCGCACAGCAACCGGCGAGCGACGTCGCGATCGACAACGACGACATCGGCGGCGTCGTGACCGGACCCAAGGGTCCGGAAGCCGGCGTCTGGGTGATTGCGGAAACCCGCGATCTTCCGGTCCGCTACATCAAGAGCGTGGTGACCGACGACCGGGGCCGTTTCGTCGTGCCCGATCTCCCGCCAGCGAACTACCAGGTCTGGGCGCGCGGCTACGGCCTCGTCGATAGCACCAAGATCACGGCAAAGCCGGGCCAGCGCCTCGGCATCACCGCGGTCATCGCACCGAGCGAAGCCGCAGCCGCACATTACTATCCGGCGATCTACTGGTACTCGATGCTCCAGATTCCCGCCGCCGATCAATTCGGCGGCAGGAGCAGCATCCCCGCGCGCCTGACCCAGATGAATTGGATCAACTCGATGAA
>MELE01000066.1:3157-4564 GCA_001768615.1 Acidobacteria bacterium RIFCSPLOWO2_12_FULL_67_14b
CCAAAGGCGAACTGCCGTTTGCCAAGCCGTCACGGCCTCAGGGCGTGGAACGTAACATCGTCATCACGCTGCGCGACTGGATGAACGAAAAGCAATACCTGCACGACCTCATCGCGAGCGACCGGCGTTATCCCACGGTCAACGCCTACGGGCCGCTCGTCGGCTCGCCCGAGTACAGCTCCGACACACTGCCGATTCTTGATCCCGTGAAGAACGTCGCGACCACGTTCGTCGCGCCGGTGCGCGATACGAGCATGCCGCTCACTCTTGGTCCCGGGCACGCCGCAGGACTCGATCCGCTGCAGACGTCGGCCTACTGGAGTGGCGAGCGAATCTGGGAAACGCGGGTCAACAACCATAACTCGATGTTCGGGCGCGACGGGCGGGTCTGGCTGGCTGCCTCAGTGCGGGGCGCCGACAACCCGGCGTTCTGCAAGGCGGGATCTGATCACCCGTCGGCTAAAGCGTTCCCGATGGAGCGCGCCGTTCGCCACATCGCCGTGCTCGATCTGAAGACGAAGAAATACACGTTCGTCGAGACCTGTTTCTCAACGCATCACCTGCAGTTCGGCTACGACGCGAACGAGACGCTGTGGACGAGCGGAGGCGGTCCTGTGGTGGGCTGGGTCACTACAAAGGCGTTCGACCAGACCGGCGACGCCGCCAAGTCGCAAGGGTGGACGGCGCTGGTCGTCGACACCAACGGCAACGGAAAGCGCGATGCGTATGTCGAACCCGATCAGCCGGGAGATCCAACGAAGGACACCCGAATCACCTCGCCGTTCTATGCCGTGATGCCGAATCCCTCTGACGGATCCATCTGGGGAGCGACACAGGGTGTTCCTGGAGCTGTCGTCAGACTTGCGCCTGGATCGAATCCTCCAGAGACCGCCCTGGCCGAGATCTACCGCGTGCCGCTGCCCGGTTTCGGCGCGCGAGGTGCCGACATCGACAGTAAGGGCGTGGTCTGGGTGTCGCTCGCCAGCGGGCACATGGGCAGCTTCGATCGGCGCAAGTGCAAAGGGCCGCTCAATGGACCAAAGGCCACGGGCGACCATTGTCCCGAAGGCTGGTCGTTCTATCAGTACCCCGGCCCGGGCTTCAGAGGCATCGGCGAAAACAGCGCCGAGTCGAGCTACTACTCGTGGGTCGACCAGCACAACACCTTCGGGCTGGGCAACGACGTGCCGATGTCAACCGGCAACTTGAACGACGGCATCATCGCGTTCGCGAACGGACGGATGGTCGTCCTTCGCGTGCCCTATCCAATCGGGTTTTACGCCAAGGGGTTTGACGGACGCATCGACGATCCGAAAGCAGGGTGGAAGGGACGCGGGCTATGGGCAGCCAACGGCGACCGCACGCCCTGGCTGATCGAAGGCGGCAAAGGCACGAAGCCGCTGGCCG
>MELE01000066.1:4586-5243 GCA_001768615.1 Acidobacteria bacterium RIFCSPLOWO2_12_FULL_67_14b
CTGATCGAAGGCGGCAAAGGCACGAAGCCGCTGGCCGCGCATTTCCAGTTGCGCCCGGATCCGCTGGCGAAATAGGTTCACAGGAGACATCACGTGAGATTACATGTAATCGGCATCAGCACAGCGCTCGCCGTAGGGGCCGGCATGATCATCGCAGCGGCGCAAACGGCCTCACCCACTGTGGACGGCTTGGTTTCCACCGCCAAGGTTGCTGCAGGCACGGACTGGTCAGGCACGTTCATGCGCCTCTGCATTCCCCCTCCTCCTGCTCCGGCGGGCGGGCGTGGCGGTGGCGGAGGCAATGCCGGCCGGACATCCCCGCCGCCAAAGGAGACGTGGCACGTCGAGCCCGCCAAGGTCGCCGACAACCTCTACTTCCTCGGCGAGAAAGCGCACCACTCATTCGCGATCGTCGGCAGCGAGGGGATCATCCTCATCGAGGCGCTCTATGACTACATGGTGGCGGATGAGGTCGCCGGGGGATTGAGGAAGCTCGGCCTCGACATGAACAAGGTGAAGTACGCCGTCATGTCGCGCGCGCACGGCGATCATGATGGCGGAGCGGCGTTCCTGCAGGACTCGATCCCGGGCGTGCGCCTTGTGTATGGTGCCGAGGATTGGGACGCCGTTGAGAAGTCGACGAACCGTCCCGGCGGC
>MELE01000067.1:0-12109 GCA_001768615.1 Acidobacteria bacterium RIFCSPLOWO2_12_FULL_67_14b
TTCAGAACACACGTTCACTCTTTCCGTCGAAAACGGTTTTTCGACAAAACGACGGACTACGAGACGGACGGACTCAGTCCCGGGGTGGTCTTCGCCGCGCGCAGTCTTTGGGGGGCAAAGACTATCGAATGCGCGTCAGCGAAATCAGAACGTCAACGAGGCTACTCGATCCATGTGGCAATTGCATCACCTGATTTCTGATTATTGTGATAGGTGATGGGACAAGGAGACACATGAGTGTCTCTAATGAGCGCGTCTGCGGATGGGAGTGAACAAGCCGGCCGCGATTGCAGGAGCGTGATCGATCTGACGGTTACGATCGATCGAGTCAGCGGGCCTTGCGCGAACGACGCTTGGCCCAATAGGACTTCATCCGCTTGCTGACGCTGCGACGTTCGGCGGCAGTCATGGGCTTCCGCGGTCGGCGTCCGGCCAGATTCGGGGAACTCACGCCCAGTGCGGCCAGGGCCGACTTGAGGGCCCGAATTTCCTTCTCGGTCTCGGCCTTCTGTGCTTCCAGTTGGATAAGGGCTTTCTTGAGAACAGCTTGAGCGTCGATCGGCATAGACGGCTGACCCTCGAACCGGGGGGAATTCGGGTCCGGTGAAAGAATTATAGGGTCTGGCCGTCTATGTGTCTAATGTGCTGATTTCGATTTACTCAAGCTCCCCCTCTGCGTCATCTGCACCATCTGCGGCCTAAGCCCGCAAGTAGTCACCCTGCCAGTCCTTGATCGCGAGCTTGATCGCCTTCTGGCTCGCCAGTTTGCCGGCGAGCACGTCGCGCACGAGCTCTGGCAGTTCCTTGTCGCTGGCGAAGCGCAGCGCGACCATCTGCCGCGGCGTGAGTTCGTGCATGCGGCCCTGCAGATCCGCGGGCAGGCAAGCGCGCATGCGCGCCTGCAGCCGGGCATGGCCTGAGGCTACGGGGCTAAGGTCCCGTGTAACAAAGTAGGGCCGTTCGCTCTCTGTCGCACTTGAGGTCTCGGGATGGTGATTAAGGAATGACCAATGGGCCGAGCTGTAGAGCTCATACCAAGGGACATCGAGCCTTAGCTGCGCATAAATCGTATCGAGAAAATTATCCGCGAAGCGCCCGTTGATCCCCATGCATGTGTTCACATGCTGAGCGAAGTTCTCTGCGCGGATCAGCGTGTAGCGGTCCTCGAGAATAATGCAGCGCACTTGAGCTTCGGAAAGGCAACTAAAGAGGCCAGGGTTCCTTCCAACCAGGTCGCCTGCTCCTCACCGGACTTCCTGACATGCAAGACCGAGGGACGATGCTGGCGCAGAAGTCCGTCCACGTGCTCGGCGCCAACAGCGGTCGCGCACACGATGCGCAATGGAGACCGCTGACCACTGCGCCTAAACTCGGCAAGTCGGCTGATCTCAAGCGCCAACCTGTCATCAGTCGCATCAGCCAACCCGACTAGCAAGAGCGAGACATCGATACCGTGCGAGGGAGTCAAGTACTGAAGCGTTTGCGACAGTCCGATGTCAACACTTTGGTTTTGCACCTCTGATTCCACAGCAACTCCTAAGGGCTTACGATGCCTTACGACATTCAGAAAACTACCCAGCCGCCCCCCGCGGGCGCCCCTTCCCGGTCGAGAAGGACATGCGGCCCACGATACTTCGACCAGATCATGAAGGAGAGACGGCCAAGAACGGACATATTCTCAGTGGTTGGAGCGATCGGCAGATGTGGCCTCGGCCAATATCAACCAGCGTTGGACGATTCCTCAAGATTCATTAGGCCACTCTTCTTCTATTCCTTATTCACAACGTCGGTGGACAGTCGAGGGGGTCGGCGTTTCTCCGGCGACTCGTGGGCACCCGATTTCATTAGTTCCAGCTCTTTGATGGCGCTCCTGATCTCAACCGCCAATTCGCCGTTCTGCTGCGAATAGGTTTGCAGGGACCCAGTGGGTGATACCGCCATGTCAGCGTACTTATTAAACAGGAGGTACAGTTCCCTAATCTAAGCCTTTGGAAATCTCTTTCCTTACCTTCAGGCGGATTCAAATGAGCAGACTGTGTCAACTGCTGGCAAGCACGGCATCAGGCGTAAAAACGAAGAGATAGGTGCGGTCCCAGTCCTGCTCACGACCGACGAAATGGCGGACCTGCTGCGCACCAGTAGGACCGCGATCTACGCGATGGTGGCGCGAGAGCAAGTGCCGGGCGCTGTAAGGATTGGTCGGCGAGTGTTGTTTCGTCGGGAGGATGTGACGAGGTGGCTCGCGCAGCTTTGATGCACTCACCGGCGGGACGGAATTTGGGGTTCCGGCTTTTTGAAAATCGCCAAACGAAGGGTCATCAACGGAGGCGGCCTCCGCCTGCAGACGGCTCTGCTGCTGAATGTTGTCAGCGCCCGCGCTTGCCCGTCCCTCACGGCGTCCCTCATTTGGCTCGCCTCGAGAGTCTCCAGGCACTGGTCGCCCCAAGGGCCAAGAATGAACATGCAGGTTCCCCCCGGGCGATGTCTGGGGGAAGATCACTACAAATTGCAGTCGGTCATTGTCGTGACGCCGCAAGGCTGCCCACTTTCGCCGTAATCAACCGACGCGTGGTTCGAGTTCCCGTGCGAAGCTACTGCGCCACTGAGGAATACGGCGCTGAGCGCCGGCACAACGCCATGAAGCCGGCCAGGATGGAGGTGATTCTGGCGCATCATCGCGTGGGCCACCTGGGCGCGATAGACTATCGTGAGCGGTGAGAAGATGCGAATGGCGTTCGATGGCTACACTTCCGGTGACACTTGGCCGGTTTGTGTGCCGACGAACGACGAAACCTGCAGATTCTGGCCCGTAATTCAAACGGAGGGATGGCCGAGTGGTTGATGGCGGCGGTCTTGAAAACCGCTGTACCTGAAAGGGTATCGGGGGTTCGAATCCCTCTCCCTCCGCCAGCCTTCGCCGCCCGATCCGTTCGCGGCTTCGGCTGGGCGAGCCAGTCTTCAGTGAAGATCCGCCAGCGAGCTTCGGGGCGGAGGCGAACGAGCGATGCGCGAAGGCTGTCCGGCCGAAGCGGCAAAGCCGCGTAGGCGGACTCCTGTAACAGCCCCTGCTTCAATATCTACAACTCCTTACCGGCACATCGATCAAGAAATTTGCGATCCGAAACGGGCCGCGCCTTCGCCAAGCGGCACTTCGTATGAGTGAAGTCCTGTTTAGGTTACCCTTGTGTGAGTTACTCACCGCCTGATCTGGTTCGCGCCTTCGGCTGGGCTCAAGTCTGCTGGATTAATGATGAAACACGTTCTCTCTTCGTTTGTACTGTGCGCCACGCTGGCGTGCGGCAGCTCGCCGTCTTCCACCTCCGAACCCGCAGAAGGGGCGCCCATGGCCGATTCCGGCATCACGCAATTGCAGATAGTCGACACCACTGTGGGTTCGGGCGCCGAGGCGCGCCCGGGGCGCGTGGTCCGCGTGCACTACACGGGGTGGCTGTACGACGCGGGCAAGGCCGACAAGCGCGGGCAGAAGTTCGACAGCTCGAAGGATTCCAACGAGCCGTTCGAATTCCCGCTCGGCGGCGGCCAGGTGATTCCGGGCTGGGATCAGGGCTTTGCCGGCATGAAGGTGGGCGGCACGCGCGTGCTGACGGTTCCGCCGGCGATGGGCTACGGGGCGCGCGGCGCGGGTGGCGTGATTCCGCCGAACGCGACGCTGGTGTTCGAGGTCGAGCTGCTCGAAGTCAAATAGCGGTGAAAATACCTACACAGAAACACAGAATCACAGAAACACGGAACATGTTCTTGGACGGCCAAAGAACTGGTTCTGTGCTTCCGTGCTTCCGTGTTTCCGTGTGATGAATTTCCGTGGACTGCAAACACTTCGGCGTCTGCGGCGGCTGCAGCCTTCCCGGCGTGCCGTACGCCGAGCAACTGATTCAGAAGCAGGCCCGCCTCTCGCGCCTGCTCGGCATGCCGGTGCCGCCGATCGTGCCGTCGCCGCGCGAGGATCGATTCCGCAGCAAGGTCGCGTTCGTGTTCGGTCCCGAGGGCCAGGGCCGCGGCCTGGTGATGGGCCACTACGCGCCGGGCTCCAAACGCATCGTGCGTATCGACGAGTGCCCGGTCCACAGCGATCGCGGCAACCGCATCGCCTTTGCGCTGCGGGACCGCCTGATCCGCGCGCGCATCTACGGCGCCGGCGCCCAGCGAAACGGCCTTGTCCGGCACATCATCGTCCGGACGACGGCCGACGATCGGCAGGCAGTGGCCATGCTGGTGGTGACGCGCAACGACAAGGCGCTGCGGACGCCGATTCGGGGACTGCTGGCATCGGCCGATCGGCCCGACGGGTTCTTCGTCAACATCCAGGAGCATGCGAGCCCGTACATGGTGGGTCCGGAAACCATCCGGATCGACGGGCACAGTCATGTCAAGGAGGCCATCACCTGTGCCGGGCTCCGGGCTCCGGGCTCCGGGATCCGGCTCACATCCTATCTCGTGTCGCCGACGGCATTCTTTCAGACCAACATCGGCGCGGCGGGCGAACTGCTAAAGATTGTGGTTGAGGGCGTGATGGACTCCGCACACGTCCTCGATCTCTACAGCGGGAGCGGGTTGTTCGCGCTGCCGATCGCGCAGCGCGGCGCGAAGGTGACCGCGGTCGAAGAGAACCGCCAGGCGGTGAAAGACGCCGACGCCAACATCCGGTTGAACCGGATCGCCGAGGGGCAGGTCCGCCTCGTCTCCGATCGGGTGGAAGACGCGCTGCCGCGGCTGGCGCGCGATCGCTGGGACGCGGTGGTGCTCGACCCTCCCAGGCCCGGGTGTCCGCCGGCGGTGCTGGCGGGCGTGTTCGAAACCATCGCCCCGCCCCGCGCTGTGTATGTTTCGTGTAACCCGGAGGCGCTCGCGCTCGAATTGCCGGTTATCCTCAAGGCCGGCTACCGCGTGACGCACCTGCAGGCAGTTGACATGTTTCCCCACACCGACCACATTGAAACCGTGGCCGTCTTCTCCCGCGGATGAATCAGCTCACCAAGGGCGTGGTGATCGCGTCGACGCTGGTGGCGGCCTTCGTCGAGCTGTACCTGGCGACCCGGCTCACCTACGTTGAGCTGATCGGCCTCGTCACTGCCGGATTCGTCGTCGCGCTGGTCGCCGGCGCGTGGCGGCCGGGCCCGGTCACGACGCTGCTGCTCTCGCTGGTGTACGTGGCGCCGGCCATTCACGTGGCGCTCGGGCGCTTCGAGAGCGCCAGCCTCGAGATCGCGTGGGCGCTGCCGCTGCTGGGGCTGATCCTCTCGGGCCGCGACGGCTGGCGATGGAACCTGCCGTCACGCTTCCGCTGGCCGCTGGTCGCCTGGGCCCTCATCATCTCGGCCTCGTGGCCCATCGTCTTCATGCGCGAGCTCGACTTCCGCACGTGGATCCTGCCGCTGCCTGGCGTGGCGAACACGAGCATCGGCATCACGCCGTGGGAGGCCGGGCTGGCGGTGACCTACTGGGCGCTGGTGAACCTGATCGGCCTGCTGTGGTTCGATCGGCTTTTCGGTTGGTACGCTGACGGCGGGCTCGCTGAATTCCGCGCCCGCGCGATCTACCCGCTCGCCATCGTCGCCCTCGTGGCCTGCTTCACCGGCTTCTACCAGGGCGCTCTCGACATCCAGTTCCTCAATCCTCACCAGTGGCCGTACATGCGCCGCGCCGCCGGCACGCTCGGCGACGCCAACTCGCTCGGCGCCATCGCCGCGTTGTGGGCGCCGGTGTTCGTGGTGCTGTCGCGCCGATTGCCGAACCCGTGGCCGGCCATCGCCGGCGTGACCGGCGTGGCCCTGGCCGCGCTGGGCGTGGCGATGTCGGGCTCGCGGTCGGCGCTCATCGGCATCACGCTGGGCCTGGCAGCGGTGGCCTTCGAAGGCCTGATGGCGTGGCGCCGATCGGCGGGACCGGCGCGCGCGATGCCGTCGATGAAGCAGATGGCGCCGATCGTCGCCGGCCTCGTCGCGCTCGTGATCGTCGGATGGCTGGCCGCCAGCGGGTCCTCGGTCGCGAGCGTCGTGAGCCGCGGCTTCCTCCGCTACGTCCCGTTCTACGGCGAGGTCGGCATCGGCCAGTCGGTGTACGAAATCTTCTGGGAACGATACGGCTACGGTCCGGCAGCCGTGCTGATGATCAAGGAGCATCCCTTGAGCGGCACCGGCATCGGCAGCTTCCACACGCTCGTGAATGATTTTTCGGTGAAGGCCAATGGCTGGAAGCTGGTGCCCGACAACGCGCAAAGCTGGTATCGGCACATGCTCGCGGAGCTCGGTGTGCTCGGCAGCCTGCCGTGGATCGCATGGTGCGCGGTGTTCGGGTGGACGCTGTTCTCACGGTCGCCGCCGGCGGCCGATCGCTTCACGGTGGGCGTGCTGCGGGGGACGCTGGCCGCCTTCGGCGTGATCTCGATGATGGGGATGCCCGGGCAGTCGATGCCCGTGGTGCTGACGTTCTGGACGCTGGCGTTCTGGTTCGTTCTCGAAAAAGGCGTCGCCGCGGCGGAGGCGAAGCCCTGGTCGCCGGTGGTCTGGGGCGCCACGTTCGTGCTCGTGATCGCCCACGCCGGCCTCACCTATGCCGACGCGCGCGGCGACCTGTTGCCGCGGAACCGCTCGACGCGCTTCGGCTGGGACTATCGCTACGGCATCAGCAACCCCGAACGCAGCGCCGACGGCGCGCCGGGGCGGCGGTGGACGGAACTGCGATCGCTCTCGGTGGTTCCGGTGAAGGGCAAGGTACTGAAGTTTGTCGGCTGGATCGATCACCCCGATGCCGACGAACGCCCGGTACACGTGCGGGTGTGGGCCGACCGGACGATCGTCTACGACGACGATCTCAAGCGGAGCGCGGCGATCTTCCTCGACATCCCCGCCCCGCCGGGCAAGACGCACATGGTGGTCGAAACCGAGATCAGCCGGATGTGGAGGCCGAGAGATTTCGGCCGCGACGACCCGCGCACGCTGGGCCTCTCGGTGCGGGATTGGACCTGGGAATAAAAGAGACCACGAAGGTCACGAAGATCACCACGAAGAACACGAACTAATTCTTCTCGAGAGAAGGTTTTGTGATCTTCGTGGTGATCTTCGTGAACTTCGTGGTTTCCTTATCAGGATCGCTTTGCGACCGCCGCGTAGTCCTGGAACGTGAACATGTGGGAGTTCAGGCGATCCATGTTGCGGTTGAACGCGGTGACGAGTTCCGCCATCGGATCGACGGCGCCTGACTCGCCGAAGCGCTGGACGCTCGGCGTCACCTTCTGCAGCCGCGCTTCTTCCGCGATCGGCGCGCGATAGACCACGTTCACCGAGCTGAACCCGCCGGCGTGCAGCAAGTACTGCAGCGTTTCCGGATGAATCGGGCGCACGTGCGTGAGATCGCGGATGTAGCTTTCGAAAAACGCCACCCAGCACGCCGGATTGATCGTCTCGAGCACCATGGTCGCACCCGGGCGCAGCTTGTAGAAGGCCGTTTGCAGGAATCGTTGCAGGTAGGCCGGCTCGAGGTGCTCGACCACCTGGATGGCGAGCAGCCCGCCGAGCGACTCGTCTGGCAGGCCGGTGAGGTACCCGAGCGCATCGCCGGCGACCGCATCGAGGCCGCGCGCGCGGCAGACTTCGACCATTTCGGGGTTGAGGTCGAGCCCGCGCGCCGGCACACCGGCCTGCTTCAGCAGATCGAGAAACTCGCCGCGGCCGCAGCCGACGTCGAGCACGTCGGACGCGCCCGCGAAGTACGGCACGTACTCCGCGAGCCGCCGCCGGATCTCGTCTTCGGATCCGCGGAAGCGATCCTCGAAGCCGACGTACTTGAACGCTTCGGTTGCCTGTGGCGACAAACCTTCAGGTTTGTCGATCGGCCCGGCCAAACCTGAAGGTTTGTCCCCACCGGCTGGAGGCGCACCCGGTGCACCTGCCCCGAGTCGCTCGATCTCGCGCCGCGCCATGACCGCCGCGCGTTGCGCGACTTCCGCCACATGGCGGAGCTCGTCGAGCGCTTCGCGGACGGCGCGCTCCCGGGTGTCCACCAACGGCGTGATCGCCTGCACAAGGTGCACGGTCAGGTGCTCGAACAGGCACAGGCCGTTGAAGCCTTCGCGCAGGCCCGGGACGATCTGCGCCACGGCGTCGTTCACCTGCCGGTGGGGCTCGATGTTCCGGTTCAGGTGATTGACGATGTTGCCGTTGAACTCGCGCTGCTGCCTGAGGATGGGCTCGAGCACCGGCCAGATGGCGTCGAAGACGGGGCCCTTCAGCCCCTCGGGACGCTTCGGCGCGCCGTCCGGCAGGATGTCCCACTCGGTATTGACGATGTGGAGCTTCTCTTCGTCGTAGCGCGGCGGCGGATCCGGCCACTCGGGCGACTTCTGCCGCGCGCGATCGACCAGGTCGAACGCCTCGTTGTACTGGCGGTGCGCTTCGTCCCGCGCGGTCTCGGTTGGAGTCTTCGGCGGGCGCGCCGGCTCGTCACTCATTCCATGAATACTAGACCAAACAGCGGGTCTAAAGACCCGCTCTACAGCACTCGCGTCGGGTCATTTCCTGCCGACGGTCCGCTCGAGATACGCGCGGATCGTGTCGTAGGTGTGCTGCTGCATCCACGCCTCGACGACGCGGGCGTTGAGGTCGTCGAGTTGCCGCGTGCGATCGAGAATCGGCGCGGAGAAGGCCTCCTTCGTCAGCGCAAAGGCGCCGGCGGGAATCGAGGCCAGCGCCCGGGCCACCTCCAGCGCGCGGTCGAGCAGCGCATCGGCCGCACAGGTTTCGTCGACCAGTCCCAGTGTGAGGGCATCATCGACCTGCACGGTGCGGCCCGTGTAGACGAGATCGCGGAGCGGGCCGTCGGCCACGCGCGCCGCCATGATCTGCAGCGGGAGGGCCGGGAACGGCACGCCGACCGCGAGCTCGGGAATGCCGATGCGGCCCGTGCCATGGCTCATGATCCGCCGATCGCAGCAGGCGGCGAGGATGCAGCCGCCGGCAATCGCATGGCCGTTCACGGCGGCGACCATCGGTTTCGGGAACATCAGCGCATCGCGCAGCATGGCATCGAGCACGGGCAGGAAGCGGCGCCCGTAGTCCGGCCCCCCCTTGATCACGCGGAACAGGTCGACGCCGGCGGAGAACGACGAGCCCGTGCCGGTCAGGACGACGGCCCGGACAGCAGCGTCGGCGGCGGCCCCGAGCTCGGCGATGAAGGCTTCGCCCAGCTCGATGTCCATCGCGCTGACCTTGCCGTGGGCGAGCCGCAGAATGCGAATGCCGTCACGATCGTCGCGAATGATCATCAGCCGCAGATTATCCTATTGACCAGGGCCGCAGATTACACAGATCCAAAACCAGGGCCACAGCCTGCCCTGAGCGAGCGTAGCGAGTCGAAGGGATGACACAGATGACGCAGATCAAAGGCCAGCCATCTTTCAAGGCCCGTCGATGAGCCTATTCGCTGCTGCGCGGCCCGCGGCTACCGTGATCGTGTTGCGCGCCGGCGACCCGTTCGAGGTGTTGATGGTCCGCCGCAACGACACCGTGGCGTTCATGGCCGGGTCCTACGTGTTTCCGGGCGGGCGCGTGGACGACGCGGATCGCCCGCCACCGGGCCGGCCGCTCGCGCCGGCGCGCTTCCTGGACTTGAGCGACGAAGACGAGGCGGCCTATCGGACCGCTGCCGTCCGCGAGCTCGAGGAAGAGGCCAACGTGCGCGTGACGCCGGCCGATCTGGAGCCGCTCGCGCACTGGGTCACGCCGGAAATCGAGACGCGCCGCTACGACACGCGCTTCTTCCTGGCGCGCATGCCGGACGGACAGGTGGCCAAGCACGACGAGAGCGAAACCACCGCGCTCGAATGGCTGTCGCCGCATGGCGCAATCGCGAAGTTCGTGCGGCGGGAACTGCTGCTGCCGCCGCCGACCTGGACGACGATCCGCCAGCTCGAAAAGCTGCCGTCGATCGACGGCGTGTTCGCGTGGGCGCGCGCCCGGAAGATCGTCCGCGTGATGCCGGGCTTCATCAAGAACGACACGGGCACCATGCTGACGCTCCCCGGCGATCCGCTGTATCCCGCCATTCCCGATTGGGAGGTCCCCGAGGAAACGCGGTTCGTGCTGGAAGAAGGGGCGCGATGGCAGCCGTTGAAGCCCTGACGGCGGCCGTCGATCAGCTGATCGCGCTCTTCAACGCGAAGGCGATGGACCTGCCGGACGGGTTCTTCGACCGCAAGACGCAGTTCGTCCTGAACGGCGCGCCGTTCGAGACGCTGCTGGGGCAGCCGCCCACCGATCCGCTGGTGCTGATGCTCGCACGCGGGCCGGCCGGGTACCGATTCGCGGTGAAGGCCCTGCAGCACGCCGTGCCCGACGCGAAGATCGAGCGCGGCGAACTCGCGCACGACGGGGATCCGTTCAAGTTGAAAACCAGGTTGTGGCTGTCAGGCACGCTGCGCGGGACCGGCGAGGCGGTCAACACCGTTGTGGAGCTCACCCTGCGCCTGGCCGCGGATGCGCACGTCGCAGTCGCAGAAACGGCCGTGGATCCATCTGTGTTGTCGAAGATTCGCGAGTCCCGGCTCAGGCCGTAGTCACCGCATATACTTCAGCCGTGAGCACCCGAGCGGGCTGGGGCGGCTCCGCGGCCCGGGCGCCGCTGTACGCTGGAATCGTCATCCTCGCGGCGATAGGCGTGGCCGCATTGGGAATCTGGAAAGGCTCTTTCGCCGCCGGTGACGGCGACGCATTCGGCTACGTCAGCCAGGCGAACCTCATCGCCCACGGATCCCTCCACATCGAGCAGCAGTTCGTGCGGACCTTGCCGTGGCCCTTCGCGGACTGGTCGTTTGCGCCGGCCGGATACCGGCCCGGAACGACGCGAGGGGTCATCGTGCCCACCTACCCACCGGGACTGCCGCTGACCATGGCGGGGTTCCAGCGGCTGGGCGGCCAGCAGGCGGTGTTCTATGTGGTGCCGCTGCTCGGGGCCCTCTGTATCTGGATGACCGGCCAACTTGGCACGGTCGTTCACGGGCGGCTGACCGGCGTGCTCGCCGCCGTGATGCTCGCCGCGAGTCCGAGCTTCCTGTATCAACTGGTGCAGCCGATGAGCGACGTGCCGGCGGCCGCCTGGTGGACGCTGGCGCTGGTGCTGGCGATGCGGAACAGCGGGCCCGCCGCGCTCGGCGCCGGCATGGCGGCCTCGGCAGCGATCCTCACCCGGCCGAACCTCGTCCCGCTGGCGGCCGTCATCGCCGCGTACTTTGCCGGCGGCCTCGCGCGTCGGGGCGGAGACCGCCGCCGATCCGCCATCCAGCTGGCGTGTTTCGCCGCCGCCGCCGTGCCCGGCTGTGTGGCTGTCGCGGTCGTCAACGAGGCGCTGTACGGGTCGCCGTTCAGCTCGGGGTACGAGCCGTTCGACACGCTGTACGCCCTGATCCACCTTGGGCCAAATCTCGATCGGTATCCGCGTTGGCTGGTGCAGACCCAGTCTCCGTTCATCGGCCTCGCGCTCGTCGCGCCATGGATCGCGGCCCTTCGGCGCTCGCCGGGTTCGGAGCGGCCGCCCGCGGCCGCCGATCTGGCGCTGCTGCTGTCGTTCGCCGCCGTGGTCTTCCTGTCGTACCTCTTCTACCTGCCGTTCGGCCGGGACGAGTGGACCTATTTGAGATTCCTGCTGCCGGCGTACCCCGCACTGCTCGTCCTCGCCGTCGCCGTCGCGGTCGAGATGACGCGGCGGGTGATCTCACGCGAACGGGCCGCCACGGCGGTTGCGGTGCTCGTGTGCGTGGCGCTGTCGGCGTGGCTGGCCCTGGAATCGATCGAGCGCGGTGTCCTTCGCGTGCAGCTCATCGAGCGCCGCTACCGTGACGTGGGCTATTACGTTGCCGCCCTGCTCCCGGCCAACAGCGTCTTGATTGCCCACCTTCACGCCGGCAGCATCCGGCACTACTCGGGGCGCCTCACCCTGAACTTCCGCTGGCTCGAGCGCCGCTGGCTGGACGCGGCCGTCAAGGAGCTCGGCGACCGGGGCTACCATCCGCTGATTGCACTCGAAGAAGGCGAGGTCGAGTCGTTCCGCGAGCGATTCGGCGCGCAGAATGCGCTCGGCCGGCTCGACTGGCCTCCGA
>MELE01000067.1:12222-17386 GCA_001768615.1 Acidobacteria bacterium RIFCSPLOWO2_12_FULL_67_14b
CCCGCAACGGCCTTCCGTCAGTCGGGATTGATGAAGCGGTAGAGCACGCGGATGATGCGGTAGGCCTCGGGCATCGACTCGCGCGTGAACTCCACGGTATCGGGCGCGACGAGCTGGACTTCGCGGAACGCCGTGGCCACTTCCGGAATCGTGAAGTTCCGGAGCTGCATGCGAACCTTGTACGACGCGAGCCGCTCGCGCGCGGGCTTGCGGGCGGCGGCCACGCCCTCCCTGGCCGCCGCCTGGATCTCCTTGCGCGCCTCCGCCAGCGGCTTGCCTTCGACCGCGCGCATGTTGATCGCCCGCTTCACCGCGACGCCCTTGACGGCCGGCGTCCACTCCTTCTGCTGCTCAACCGCCACATCGTCTCCGGAGATCATCACGACGGGCACGCCGTACCATTGGGCCATCAGCGTGTTGAGGCCGCCTTCGCCGGCGGACCGGCCGTTGACCTGCACGTCCTTGACGACGCCGGAGCCGGTGTGCGCGAAGAGGCCGCGAGGGGAATCCGCCTTCGCGTGGTAGCCGATGAAGATCACCGCGTCGAAGGTTTCGTCGAGGCCTTCGACCATGCCGTGGCGCTTGAAGCTGTGGCTGATCAGGCGGGCGCGCGGATCGAGGTCCTCGGGCATCAGGTTGCGCTGGCTGCCGTGCGAGTCGTTGACCACGACCTCGGTGGCGCCGCCCTCGAAGGCGCCGCGAATGGCGGCGTTGGCGTCTTCGGCCATCAGCTTGCGCGAGCGCCCGTACTCGGCGCCGCCGGCGCCGGTCTGGTCGTCGCCGACGATGCCGCTGATGCCCTCCATGTCGACGGAGATGTAGACCTTCTTGCCTTGAGCCGATGTCGTCTCACCAAACGAGACCACGAAGACCACGAAGAGAACCACGAAGCTCGCGAAGACTTTTGTCAAAGACGAAAAGACCATTGTTGGCCCCCTTAAGTTGTTCGTGTTCTTCGTGGTTTCTGTTGGTTGCCGTTACGCCGTGGTTGGCGGCTCGTTATCCGGCATCTCCAGCGCGGCGCGGACGAAGTCCTGCTCCGGCAGGCCGCCGAGGATCTCGATGGTCTCGTTCACGACCGTCTTCGGCACGCCGGTGACGCGGTACTTGCGGGTGAGATCCATGAACTCCGTGGCCTCGACCGCATCCGCCGTGATCAGCGGATTCGCCGCGGCCATCTTGTGTGCGAGGACGACCGCCCTCGGACAGTGCGGTCACGTGGGCGTGGAGAACACCTGGAGGTGCAGCGGCTTGTCGACGGCCTGGATCCACGCCAGGGTTTGCGGATCGAGGTCGATCTTGCCGGTTCCGGCGACGAGAATCGCCTCGACGAGGCCGACGAACTCGTAGCCGGTCGGCGCGCCGTACATGCGCATGCGCGTGTCGTCGCCGTCGCTCAGGATGACGATGGCCGGCGCCTTGTCGACGCGGTACTTCGCCTTGTCCTCGGTATCGAGCACGAAGTTCTTCTCGACGACGGCGACCTTGTCGTTGAGGGCGGCGATCTCGCCGAGAATGGCCTTGGCCACGGTCCCGCTTTCGGATCCGCCGAAGGTCTGCGTGAACAGCAGCAGGGTGACGGGCTTGGTGATCGCGGAGAGATGTTGTTTGAGGACGGCTTCGTCTTGCGGCGATAACAGGCCCATGGGTTGATTCTACCGGAGCCCGGAGCCCGGCTCACGGAGCCCGTCAGAATTTAAACAGGTCGTCGAAGGCCTTCTTGGCGCCGGAGGGCTCCTTCGGGTTCTGGTTCACGGCCGCGGTGGTCTCGCGCTCCCACGAGGTGCGGCCGGCGAAATGCGGGCAGTCGTTGGCGACGTCCTTCGGCGACACGCGCGCGGGAATCTTCACCGCGCACTCGAGGCTGGCGCTTGGATCGAAGTTCACGCACTGCACGCACGAGCGCAGGTCGACCTGGCACTTCGGGCACTTGCTGAGGGACATGATCTCGGCGTCGACCATGGTGCCGCAGCGCGCGCAGCGGGTGACCTGGCGTGAGCTCATCATCCGCGGGTTGCGGGCGCCCTCCGACGAAATGCGCCTGGCGCCGGCCGGAGCTCCCGGTTCGCGGTCCGGCCGCGGCGCCGACGGCCCGGGACCGTCGCCGCGCGGCGTGTTGCCCGACGGCCGGCGATCGCGGTAGTCGTCCTGGTAGCCGCGCTGCTTGTACTTGCGGTCGTCCGACACTAGGCGTCGCCTTTCGGAAAGACCGTGCGCCCGCCGACGACGGTGCGCACGACCTGGATGTTCTTGATCTCGTCCGGGTTCACGTCGTGCGGATCCTTCGCGAGCATCGTGAAGTCGGCCAGCTTGCCCGCGGTGATCGATCCCTTGGTCTTCTCTTCGTGCGAGGCATAGGCGCCGTTGATGGTGGCGACCATCAGCGCCTCGTCTACGCTGATTCTCTGCCTGGGACCCCACACATTTCCACTGAAATCCTTCCGGGTGACCATGCTCTGGATGGCCATCAGCGGCTCGAATGGGCCCGGGCCGTAGTCGGACGCGCCCGGCACGACAATGCCCGAGTCGATGAACGACTTGTGGGCGAACATCCAGTTCATCTTTTCCTGCCCGTAGTTGGCCCATTTCTCGCCGTGATAGTGGGCGTAGGTCCAGAACGGGGTTGGAATGACGCCGAGCGCCTTGATGCGCGCGAGCAGGCTGGGATTGACGAGCGAGCAGTGCTCGATGCGGTTGCGCGGGTCAGGCCGCGGCCACTGCTGCTGCACGCGCTCGTAGGCCTTCAGCACCATGTCGATGGTGGTGTCGCCGTTGGCGTGGATGGCGATGCGGAAGTTGTGGCGCCAGGCGTCTTCGACGGCCTCGTCGATTTCCTTCTGCGTCATCGTCAGGATGCCGTAGTCGGTGGTGCCGACGTACGGCGTGCTCATGCGCATGGTGCGCTCCGACGCCGAGCCGTCGGCCGCGTACTTCACGCCACCCACGCGGAGCATGTCGTCGCCGAAGCCGTAGGTGATGCCGGCCGCTTTGAAGCCGCTGAACGTGTCGGCGCCGCGCACGAGGAAGCACGCGCGGTGGCGGAGCTCGCCGGCCTCGCGCGCGTCCTGGTAGGCCTGGATGCGGTCGCGGTTCGCGCCGGCGTCGTGCACGGACGTGAGGCCCGCGGCCGTGAGCAGCTCCGAGATGTGGCGCATGCCGTTTCGGCCGCGCTCGCGCTGCTGCTCGGGAGTGAAGCGCTCGCGCGTGCCGACCTTCCCGAAGACGCCTCGCGCGAGCTCGGCGACCCGGCCGGTGAGCTCGCCGCTCTCGTCCCTGAAGAAGCGGCCGTGATCCGGATCCGGTGTCGCCCTGGTGATGCCCGCCATCTCGAACGCCTTCGAGTTGTACCAGCTGGTGTGGCCGCCGCGGTGGTTGACGGCGATGGGATGGTCGCGGGACACCTCGTCCAGCTGTTTCCGGATCAACGTCACGTCGAGCTTGGTGTCGTCGAACATGATCGCCTCGACCCACTGGCCGGGCGGCGTCTTGTCGGCCTTGGCTTTCAGGTTTGCCTGCAGCTCGCGGACGCGCGGCACGTTCGCATTCACGCTATAGAGCTCGCCGACGCCGCTCACGTGGCAATGGCAGTCGATGAAGCCGGGCGTCACCGTGGCGCCCGCGGCATCGATCTGGCGCGTGCGCGCGCCCGCAAGGTTGCGGATGTCGGCGCTTCCGCCGACGGCGATGAAGCGGCCGTCCTTGATCGCGAACGCGTCGGCGCGCGGCATCGACGGATCGACGGTCAGCACGCGCGCGTTGATCACGATCAGGTCGGCGGCCACGCCGGGCCCGGCAGCGGGCTGCGCCGCCGCGCGCGCGACGACGCCGAGGCCCGAGCGATCGAGGCTGGCGACGCCGGCCAGGGCGGCGCTGAAGCCGAGGAATTGGTTGCGGGTGATTTTGCCCATGATGCGCAGACTATACGCCCACTTATTCAGACGGGGGGCACTTCTTGTCGGGACAAGAGATGCCAAGACGCATGGCGTTGGGCAACCGACAGTGGGGGAAGCACCGGGTGGCCCGCCACCATGCGCTGGCAGGATGCTAGTTATGCGCCCTGAAAATGTGTTTGTCAAGGAAGGGGTCTTCACACGCTTGACAATCCGTGGCAGGAGACATACGTTGCCTCGTCATGTGGCTAGCGAGGCCGAGCACGAGCGCGTCCAGGCGCCGTGTTCGCGCCACTTTCAGCTGCTGGCCGTCAACCAGATATGAGCATGGAGCACTCTCCCGGGGACACGGGCCCGCCGCCCCGCCGCGGACAGGCAACGCCGCCAGCTCCTGGACTATTCGTTCATAGCGAGGAAGCTCGATGTTTCGTCACTCCGATCCTGAGGTCCTCGTCGTCGGCGCCGGTCCGGTCGGTCTCGTCGCGACCCTGTTCCTGCAGCAGCACGGGGTCCGTGTGGAGGTCGTCGACATGCACCAGCGGACGACCCAGCACAGCTACGCGCTCGCGATTCATCCGCGCACGCTCCGGATTCTCGACGAAGCGGGGCTCTCCGAAGGCCTGATCGGCGCGGGGCGGAAGCTGACGAAGGTCGCATACTACGAAGGACGGGACAGGCGCGCCGAGATCGACTATTCGGCCCTCGCTTCCAACCATCCGTATCTCCTCGTCCTCCGACAAAGCCTGCTGGAGAGGGCCGCCGAAGAGGCGCTCCACCAGAAGAAGCTCAAGGTCCTCTGGGGACACCGTCTCGAGTCCCTCAACGCGGACGACGCCACCCTCCGGGCGGAGGTGGCGACGCTCGACCAGGTCGCGACCGGCTATCCCGTCGCGCGAAGCGAGTGGGTCGTCGTGCGACGCGAGACGGTCCGGCCGAACTATGTGATCGGCGCCGACGGGTACGACTCGGCCGTGCGGCGGATGGCCGGCATCGAGATGGCCGAGCACGGCGCGGGCCAGGTCTTCTCCGTCTACGAGATCGAGGCGGCGGGAGAGCTTCCCGCGGAGGTGCGCGTCATTCTCGATCCAGACCTGACGAGCGTCTACTGGCCCCTCGAGGAAGGGCGATGCCGCTGGGGATTTCAGATCCAGGACGCCTCGCAACACGCGTCATCGATGGAGCGGCTCGAGCAGCTGATCGCTGTGAGGGCTCCGTGGTGGACGGCGCGGCCGACGCAGATTTACTGGTCGACGCTCGGCCTGTTCGAGAGCCGC
>MELE01000068.1:0-3694 GCA_001768615.1 Acidobacteria bacterium RIFCSPLOWO2_12_FULL_67_14b
CTTTTTCGTCCACCCGGCGCCGGCGACGAACAGCAGCTCGGCGTCGGGACGAATCGTCTGTTCGCCGGTGGACGCCGAGCGCACGCCGGTCACGCGCGTCCGCAGCGCCGGCAGCGAAACGACCACCGCTTCGACCGTCGCGGAAGCCGGCGGGCCGGACCAGGCTTCGCCCGTGCCGGGTTCGACGGCGATGACCCACGGGCGCGCGGTCCGCGACATGGTCCCTTCCATGCGCTGCCGGTAGTACCACCGGACAATCGACACGGTGCCGCCCTCCGTGGCGATGCGCGTGACGTGGGTGTCCACGGCACCGCCGAGCCGCTCGGCGACGCCCGCCGCCACCCGCAGCGAGCGCGCCGTGCCCGGCACGATCACGAGGTCCGCGCCGGCGGCGCGGCAGAGGGCTTGCAGTGCCGCGGCATCGGTCACGTATCGGGGCTCGGCGAACTCGGCGCCGGACACACCGAGGCAGCGCCCGGCCGCGGATCCGAGCGCGTTGGCGGCATGGGCCACAACGGCGCCGACGAGACCGACCGCGAGGGGCACAGCGAGACCGTCCGCCACCTGGCGGGCCGTGGACAACGCCTCGAGCGCCGGGCGCCCGAGACCGCCGTCACCATCGACGTGAAGCACGCACAAGACGCTCATTGACGAATCCACTCCACGATCTCCTGCGCGATCGCGTCAGGCGACAGGTCCTTCACAACCCGTGTCTCGCGACGCTGCGATGGAACGGCCACCCTCGAAAACGCGCCCGCCATCGCGATCGACGCGGGGGTCGCCTTCTGTAGGACGGGCATCACCGTCCGCATGTTCGCGATGCCGACCTGCGGATTGTTGGGCGGCTCGTGCAGATGGCCTGTGGCCCATCCAAGGACGGCGGGCGGCCCCGTGCAGATCGACACCTGGTGCCGTCCGCCCTCGACGCGCTCGAGGATCTCCAGCGACCCGTCGGCGCCAACCGTCAGCGCATCGACGCCCTGGAACTGGTCGGCGATCCCGAGCCGCTCGCCCAGCATCTGCAGCGTGGCTCCCGCGGCGCGCGACGCCGACTCCCAGCCGCCGAAGATCAGCAGGCCGCTGCGGTCGATCGCGACGACCGCGCCAATCGCGGTGGCGAGCGCCGCGGCTGCGCTCGACGCGTCGGTGAAGCCGCTGGAGGAACCGTCTATCGGAATCAGTTCGAACGGCACCTTCTGCGCGACGGTCATCATGACCTGCTGCAGCTTCGCCTTCGGCGCCACGCTCGCCAGCCAGACCTTGCTGTCGGCGTGCTGCTTCGCGAGGTGCGCGGCCTCGAACAGCGCGTGGCCCGCCCATGGATCGAGGATGGCCGGCAGCATCTGCTCGTTCTTCAGTGCCGGACCGCCCGCGTTCATGACCGGCTCCAGCGTCTGAAGCGGGTCGGGCACGATCCCGGCGCACACGACAATGTGATAGCCCATGTTCTCCTAGTTCTCCGCCGAATGCAGGCCGCCGGTCCCGGCGCCGAAGCTGACGTTGGTCCGGCCAGTCTTCAGATCGAGCGTCACCTCGCAGTTCCAGAGGCACGCCCCGCAGTGCACGCACTTCTCGCGGTCGAACGCGACGCCGCCCTCGGGCACCGACGTGATCGCCTGCCCCGAGCACATCTCGACGCACAGATGCACCTGGCACGTCCGACAGAGCGCGTCCTGCTCCATCCGCACGTGATCGGCGTAGCCGGGCGGCGCCTGCACCTTGCCGCCCATGAGCAGCGCGTCCTGGTGTGTCACGAGCAGGCGGCCGTCGCACGGGATGGACGGCCAGCCCGACGCGTCCATGAGCCGGTCGTGCATCGACGCGCCCGTCGCCTGCGATTCGGTGCGGATTCGCGCAATCTCATCCGAGGGAAGGCGATCGGCGAAGTACTCGTCGAGCGAGACCGGACGCGACGGATGCCGCCGGCCCGGCAGGCGCACCGCACCCCTCGTGAGCCCGGCGAGCCCCATCCCGACGAGGCCCCACAGGACGCCGCGATCGAACAGGTCCCGCGCGCCCTCGGCCGCGCGCAGTTCTTCGTCGAGCCAGCTGGCCCGGCGGCGGGCCACGTAGGTCCGCTCCAGATTTGCTTTCGTGAACCTCTCGCCGGCCTTCGCCAGCTCGATCACCGCTTCGGCGAGCTGGATGCCCGTGGTCCAGGCTTCGTCGACGCCCGAACCGGTAAGGGCGTTCGTGCTGCCCGAGCCTTCGCCGATGCGCGCGTAGCCGTCGCCCACCAGGTACGGCTCGCCGCGTCGGCCCGATTCCTGCACCGACTTGGCGCCCCACGATCGCAACGTGCCACCCTCGAGCCAGCGCCACAGGTACGGGTGGAGCAGCCAGTGCTGGAGGTAACGGTACGCCGTGCGCACGGGACTCCGGAACCAGGACGGCACGAAAATGCCGAGCGACACGGTGCGCGGTGCGAGGACGTAGAGAAAGCCGAAGATCCCGGGCTCGGGAAAACCGAACGTGTGGAGGACCGTGCCCGGCTCGAGTTCGATGCCCTCGCCGAGATCCACGAGCATCTTCATGCCGAGCGCCCACTCGTCGCGAACGTGGCCCTCGGGCAGCCCGAACTTCTCGTCGAGCGCGCGGCCAACCGCGCCGACCGGGCCGTCGCCCACCACCGTGAGGGCGGCGTGGGCGTCCATGCCGACGACGAACCCCGTAGCGGGTTCGCCACGCGCATCGGTTCCCTGATCGACCAGGCGGATTCCGGAGACGCGATCGCCGTCGAACAGCGGAGCGGCCGCGGGTGACGCCGGCAAGATCTGCACGGCGCCGGTCGCCATCACCTGTCCGCTGACCCACTGGGTGAACTGGCCGAGGGAAAACACCAGCCCGTCGTGCTTCTGCAGGAAGGAGGGCACGAACGGCAGATCGACGGCGTCCCGCTCGACGACGAGCCCGCCGGCCAGCCGAAGCGCCGCGTCGATCGCGCGCAGCGGCAGGGACCGGCGGCTCGCGCCGATCGGGTCCAGCAGGTATACGAGATGCTCGCGCGTCACGCGCGTCGCAAGCGGGATCTCGGCGGGATCGAGTGTCGGGAACGTCGCCCGGATGCCACGCGCGCGCGTCACCACGCCGGAGACGCCGACGCCGACCTCGTCCGCGCGCTCGAAGCAGAGCACCTGCAGCGGCAGGCCGGGCATGGCCTGGCTCTGAAACCGCGACGCGGCCTCCGGGTCGGCGAGCTGGCGAGCGAGCGTCGTCAGGAATCCACCGGTCGCGGGCCCGAAGCCCACGCACACGATGTCCACGTCCATCCTGGAGCGTTCGTCGGTCACAGCCGGATCACGCGGGGTAGTCCGCGGCCTCCGGAATCATCACGTGCGTGAGCGCCTCGGCCGCACGGTCTTTCGCGAGGCGGGATCCGGTCAGGCAGCCGTCCAGCTTTGCGCGCAGGGTCCTGTAGGTCTCGAGCCCGGTGAACGTGACGCACGGTCCGGCCTTCTGCGCGTGCGACCCGTCGGCCTCGATGACGTCCATGTAGATGCGGACGCTGGCGCCGAAACCGGGCATCACGCCTTCGAGCTCGTCTGCCAGTTCTGCCGTGCAGCAGCTCGGCGCGTTCGGATCGTCCCACGCCGGGTGACGGTTGTACCCGAACACCAGCTCCGCCGTGATGCGCCCGGCCTCGCCGGCCGCGCGCGCCGACTGCACGTGACACAAGTCGGTGAAGAGCTGCAGG
>MELE01000068.1:3713-5426 GCA_001768615.1 Acidobacteria bacterium RIFCSPLOWO2_12_FULL_67_14b
CCACGCGCGCCTCGAGCTCGAGCACATCGAGAATCTGGAAGCGCGCCGCGAGCAGCCAGCACAGCCCATCGGCCAGCGGGAACGTGACGCCCTGGCGGTTGCCCTGGTACAGCGGAGCGCCGTCGGCGTCCTTCGCGGTCTGCAGATGGCCCATCGTCCACAGCCAGAGCTCCATCGCGCTGGCGAGCGTGCAGGCGCCGGTGCCCGGCCGCTTCCCGGCGATGCCTCGCAGCTCCTTGATCCATTCGCGCATCTCGGCCAGGAACACCTCGTTGGTCATCGTCACCGACAGCTGACGCCGCTGGACGGCCTCGGGACCTTCGTAGGTCGCCTCGAGCTGCGAGTCCATCCACTTGTACCCGAGGAATCCCGGGCAATCCTCGGTGATCCCGTAGCCGCCCATCAGGCTGACGGCCTCGCGCATCATCGCCGAGCCGTGGCCGGTGTTCCACAGCTTCACCGCAGGACACATCACGGCGCCGACGGCGTCGAGCAGCACGTACTGCACGAGCGGGTTCGACTGGAGCGCCTCGAGCCGCGCGGCGTCTCGCCGCCGCGCTGGCAGCGCCGCCAGCTTCACATACTCCAGGGCCTCTTCGGAGATCTTCCCGATCACGCGCATCTGCGCGCGCTGCCCGGTGGCGCCCTGCTGGGCGAAGAACGCGTCCCTCTGCCGCTCGAGCGGATCGAGTTCGTCGAACAACCGTGCCGCCGCGAACCCGAGCGACGCGCTCGCCTCGCCCGTCGCCCAGATGTCAACGAGCCGATGCACGACGTCTTCGCGCTGCTGCAGCCCGAGCTCGTACCGCGGTGTGCCCGGCGTGATCGACGCGCCGCCGCGGAAGCGCGTGCGCTGATACCGCAGCACGGGTTCGACGGCCGACAGCAGCTTCGCCGCCGTCATCAGGCCGACGGTGACACGCGTGCGGCGGAAGACCGCCTCGATCACCGTGCCGTGGCTATAGCGCGGCACGATGGTCCCGTTCTCGATTGAGTAGCCGCCGACGATACGGCTGGCGGGGACGGTGAGGCTGAAGATCGGATCGCTCGTCGACGAGAGCTGGTGCACGAGCTTGCGCGTGGGCGTGCCGCGATCGAAGACGCCCGGGTCGGTCTGCTCGAGGACGATCATGCAGCTGCCCTTGATCCGCTCGTCGTCGGAGTCCACCGCCGCCGTGACGAAATTCGCGAACCCCATGTTCGTGATGAAGCGGCCGCGCTTCTCCACCTGGAGGACCGGTTCCTGGCCGTCCTTCCACTCGACGATGCGCATCTTGCCGCCGAGCAGCCCGGTCTCGACGCCCACGTAGGGGATCGGCTCCGTGAGGCAGAACGCACCGCGCCACACGTCGCGCGCCCCGCCCGGCTGCGGCGGACGCGTGCGCTCCATGTACAAGGCGCGCTGCTCGGGCGTGCCGCGCTCGTGGATGGGCGCGAGCGCGAGGTGCCCCGCGAGGCTGCACGTCGCGGCGCCGGCGTCCACCCAGGCCAGCTCGAACGCCACGAGCGCGAGCGCGAAGTTCTTCGGGCCGTCCATGAAGCCGCCCTGCTCGGGATCCAGATACACGGCCGTGATGCCCGCTTCGTCGAAGGCTTGCAGCAGCGTGGCTTTCTCGGGGGTCCAGTCGTGCGACTGCCGGGCGCCGGATGCGACGAGACGGGCAACCGGGCCGCGTGCAACCGCCCGCACCGACTGGACGAGCATCTGGTGCG
>MELE01000069.1:0-1086 GCA_001768615.1 Acidobacteria bacterium RIFCSPLOWO2_12_FULL_67_14b
TGTTTCGCCCGCCACGTGGAGGCTCGGCAGGCCTTCGACACGGATATTGAAGGCGCGCCCGGCCTCGGCAGTGTTCATGATTTGTAGGCGGTAGACGTTCTCGATCTGTCCGCCTTCGACCTCGCGCGCGATCGCCGCGCGGTCGCGGATCACGTCCACCTTGAGCGGCACCCGCACCCAGAGGCCGATGGCCGCGGCGACGATGACTCCCCACACGATCGCCGTGTAGACCAGCACGCGCGGGCGGAAGGCGCGCGCGAGCATCTGGCCGTACGCGAGCTTCCGCTCGAGCGCGTGCTGCGTCGAGTAGCGGATCAGCCCGCGCGGATAGCCCATCCTGTCCATGACCTGGTCGCAGCCGTCCACGCAGGCGGCGCAGCCGATGCACTGGTACTGAAGGCCGTTGCGGATGTCGATGCCCGTCGGGCATACCTGCACGCAGATGTCGCAGTCCACGCAGTCGCCCAGGCCGCCCGCCTTGTAATCGGCGTTCTTCGGGCGCGACCCTCGCGGCTCGCCCCTTTCCCGGTCGTAGGTGATGATCAGCGTGTCCTTGTCGAACATCGCGCTCTGGAAGCGCGCGTACGGGCACAGGTAGACGCACACCTGCTCGCGCATCCAGCCGGCGTTGCCGTAAGTGGCGAAGCCGTAGAACAGCATCCAGAACGTTTCCCACGGCCCCGTCGAGAGGGTCATGACCTCGGCCCACAACTCCCGGATCGGCGTGACGTAGCCGACGAAGGTAAACCCCGTCCAGAGCGCGAGCGCGATCCACACCGCGTGCTTCGCGGATTTCAGGGAGAATTTCCTGGATGTCAGCGGCCCCGCGTCGAGCCTGAGGCGCGCGTTGCGGTCGCCCTCGATCATGCGCTCGATCCACAGGAAGATTTCGGTGTAGACCGTCTGCGGGCACGCGTAGCCGCACCAGAGACGCCCGGCCACCGCGGTGAACAGGAACAGCGACAGCGCCGAGATGATGAGCAGGACCGTCAGATAGATGATGTCCTGGGGCCAGAATACCAGGCCGAAGACGTAGAACTTGCGGTGGACGATGTCGAACAGGATCGCCTGCCGGCCGTTCCAGGT
>MELE01000069.1:1101-4533 GCA_001768615.1 Acidobacteria bacterium RIFCSPLOWO2_12_FULL_67_14b
TTCCAGGTAAGCCAGGCCCCGCCGTAGAACGCGATCTGCGTGGCCCAGACCAGGGTCCAGCGCCAGGTAGCGAACCAGCCGCTTACCGCGCGCGGATAGACTTTCTTGTGAGCTTCGTAGAGCTCCGTCGTTATCGTATTCACCGCTTCGAGGGGAGGTCGAGCCATGCCTTCTCCCCGGATGCTACTTGCCCGGCGGCGCGCCGCCCCGCGACAGGGAATGGACGTACGCCGTCAACAAGTGGATTTTCGCCGGCGACAGGATCTCCTTGTGCGCGGGCATCTGGCTGGACCGGCCCTTCTGGATCTGCTCGATGATCGCAGCCTCGCTCGAGCCGTGCAGCCACACGCCGTCCGTGAGGTCGGGCGCCCCGAGCTGCTGATTGCCTTTTCCGTCCGCGCCGTGGCAGGCAATGCACGCCTGCTGGAATGCGGCCTTGCCGCGGAACGTGCGCAGGGTATCGTGGGTGCGCCCCGACAGCGAGAGGACGAAGTGGGCGACGTCCTTGACGCCTTCGTCGCCGCCGACCGCGGCCCCCATCGGCGGCATCACGCCGGTGCGTCCTTCGGTGATCGAAGCCTTGATCGCCTCGGGCGTGCCGCCCCACAGCCAGTCCCTGTCGGTCAGACTGGGAAAGCCGCGGCTGCCCCCGCCGTCTGAAGCATGGCACTGCGCGCAGTTGTTGAGGAACAGTTTCTGGCCGATCGCCAGCGCTTCGGGATTCTTCGCGACCACCGTCACGTCCTGCGCCGCGAATTTCTCGTAGAGCGGACCGAACCGCGCATTCGCCGCCTGGTTCTCCGCCTCGAGCTGGTTGAGCGAGGTCCAGCCCAGCATTCCGGCGTAGCTGCCGAGCCCCGGGAACAGCGCCAGGTAGCCGAGCGCGAAGAGAATCGTGACGTAGAACAACCAGGCCCACCACCGCGGCAGCGGGTTGTTGTACTCGGTGAGGTCCTCGTCCCACGTATGCCCGGAGGTGTCGGCCTCGTTCGTCCCGCGCACGTTCTGCGCCTTCAGGAAAATGCCGCAGGCGATGATGGAGACGAGGCTGATCGCCGCGATATAGAAATCCCAGAAACCGCTCGTGAACTGGCTCATCGCCGCCTCCCTTCGCCCTCGTCGTCGCCGAACGGCAGCAGCGCGTCGCGATCGAAGCGCGCTTTGCGCGAGGGCGTGTAGGCCCACCATACGATGCCGATAAAGGCTGCGAGCGCGGCGACCGTCGCGAGGCTTCTCAGGAGATTGATATCCATGGGCGTCATTGCTTTTGCCTGACGGCCGTGCCCAGCACCTGGAGATAGGCGATCAGCGCGTCCATTTCGGTTTTGCCCTTGAGCTCGCCCTTCGCTGTTGCGATCTCGCCGTCCGGGTACGGCACCCCGACCGAGCGCAGCGCGCGCATTTTCGCCTCGATGTCCCCGGCGTCGGCGGGAGCCCGGGCGAGCCACGGGTAGGAAGGCATGTTCGACTCCGGCACCACGCCGCGCGGGTCGGTGAGGTGCAGCCGGTGCCACTCGTCGGAATAGCGTCCGCCCACGCGGTGCAGGTCCGGGCCGGTGCGCTTCGAGCCCCACTGGAACGGGTGGTCGTAGACGAATTCCCCGGCCACCGAGTAATGGCCGTAACGCTCGACCTCGGCGCGGAACGGCCGCACCATCTGCGAGTGGCAGTTGTAGCAGCCCTCCCGGATGTAGACGTCGCGTCCGGTGAGCTGCAGCGGCGTATAGGGCTTCAGGCCCGCGACCGGCCCGGTCACCGATTGCTGGAACGAGAGCGGAACGATCTCCACCAGTCCGCCCACCGCGATCACGAGGATGACGAGGATGATCAGCAGCGCCTGGTTGCGCTCGATCATGTCGTGCGTAAGCATCCGGGTCTCTCCTTCGCCTCAGGCGCGCGCCGCCGCCGGCGCGGGGATCGTCGCGTTCACCGCCTTCGCCGCGGCGATCGTCTTCACCGTGTTGTAGAGCATGATCCCCATGCCGGACAGGTAGAGCAGCCCGCCCAGCAGCCGGATTGCGTAGAACGGATAGGTCGCCTTCACGCTCTCGACGAAGGTGTAGGTGAGCGTGCCGTCCTCGCTCACGGCGCGCCACATCAGGCCCTGCATGACCCCGGCGATCCACATGGCGGCGATGTAGAGCACGATGCCGATGGTCGCAATCCAGAAGTGCACGTTGATCAGGCGCACCGAGTACATCTCGGTGCGGCCGAACACGCGCGGGATCAGGTAATACAGGGAGCCCATGGAGACGAGCCCCACCCAGCCGAGCGCGCCGCTGTGCACGTGGCCGATCGTCCAGTCGGTGTAGTGCGACAGCGCGTTCACCGTCTTGATGGCCATCATCGGCCCCTCGAACGTGGACATGCCGTAAAACGACAGCGACACGATCAGGAACTTGAGGATCGGGTCCGTGCGCAGCTTGTGCCACGCGCCCGACAGCGTCATGATGCCGTTGATCATCCCGCCCCAGGACGGCGCCAGCAGGATGAGCGAGAACACCATCCCGAGCGACTGCGCCCAGTCGGGCAGCGCGGTGTAGTGCAGGTGGTGGGGACCCGCCCACATGTAGGTGAAGATCAGCGCCCAGAAGTGCACCACGATCAGGCGCACCGAGTACATCTCGGTGCGGCCGAACACGCGCGGGATCAGGTAATACAGGGAGCCCATGGAGACGAGCCCCACCCAGCCGAGCGCGCCGCTGTGCACGTGGCCGATCGTCCAGTCGGTGTAGTGCGACAGCGCGTTCACCGTCTTGATGGCCATCATCGGCCCCTCGAACGTGGACATGCCGTAAAACGACAGCGACACGATCAGGAACTTGAGGATCGGGTCCGTGCGCAGCTTGTGCCACGCGCCCGACAGCGTCATGATGCCGTTGATCATCCCGCCCCAGGACGGCGCCAGCAGGATGAGCGAGAACACCATCCCGAGCGACTGCGCCCAGTCGGGCAGCGCGGTGTAGTGCAGGTGGTGGGGACCCGCCCACATGTAGGTGAAGATCAGCGCCCAGAAGTGCACCACCGAGAGCCGGTAGGAGTAGATCGGGCGGGCGGCCTGCTTGGGCACGAAGTAGTACATCATCCCGAGGAAGCCGGCGGTGAGGAAGAAGCCCACTGCGTTGTGCCCGTACCACCACTGCACCATGGCGTCCTGCGCGCCGGCGTACACCGAGTACGACTTCCAGAACGTGACCGGGACCGCGGCGCTGTTGACGATGTGCAGCACCGCGACCGTGATGATGAAGGCGCCGAAAAACCAGTTGGCGACGTAGATATGCCCGACCTTGCGCCGGGCGAGCGTGCCGAAGAACACCACCGCGTAGGCCACCAAGACCAGTGCGATCAGGATGTCGATCGGCCACTCGAGCTCGGCGTATTCCTTGGAGGTGGTGATGCCGAGCGGCAGCGTCACCGCCGCCAGCACGATCA
>MELE01000069.1:4571-5535 GCA_001768615.1 Acidobacteria bacterium RIFCSPLOWO2_12_FULL_67_14b
AGCCCCAGAAGGTGAACGCGGCGAGCCGATCGGAGAACAGCCGCGCGTGGCAGGTGCGCTGAACGACGTAGTAGGAGGTCGCGAACAGCGCCGAGCCGCCGAAAGCGAAGATGACGGCGTTGGTGTGCAGCGGCCGCAACCGGCCGTAGCTCAGCCAGGGCACGCCGAAGTTCAGCTCCGGCCAGATGAGCTGGGAGGCGATCACCACGCCCACCAGCATCCCGACCACGCCCCAGACGACGGTCATGACCGCGAACTGCCGTATGACCTTGTAGTTGTACGTGGACTGCGCTTCCATCTGGGTTCCCCTGGCCGATTCTTCCTGCCCGCCCCTTGCTATCAGAAGATAAACGGATCGAGATATTCGTTTCGAGGATATGAGGCGACGGCCAGGGGGCATTTGATACACGTCAACTTTCGCCTGCGTTGGAAGCCGGGAAAGGTTGACGCGCGTCAACCCGCGCACGCTCCGCCGCGAAAGCAGCGCGGATCGCGCTTGTCAGGCGACCGAGGCGAGGGCGGTAGCGGCGGCCGCGCGGCGGCCGGGGTCGTGAGCGATCGCTGTCAGCCGCTCGAGGTCATGCAGCTTGACGTAACGGCGGCGCGTGGTGAGCAACCCCTCCTCCTGGAAGCGGGTGAGCACCCGGCACACCGTTTCCTCCGCGATGCCGAGGTAGTTGCCGATATCGCCGCGCGACATGCTGAGGTTGAACTGCGTCGGCGAGTAATGGTGCAGGGCGAAACGCTGCGACAGACCGAGCAGGAACGCCGCCAGCCGCCGCTCGGCGTTGTGCTTGCCGAGCAGCAGCAGCAGTTGTTCGTAGTGCCGGATCTGACTGCTCATGATGCACAGCATCTCGCGATGGATCGCCGGCAGCCGCTCCGCGACCTCTTCAAGCTGGCGCATCGACACCTGGCACACCGAGGTCGTTTCCAGCGCCCGCGCCTCGCACGTGTACTCGCG
>MELE01000070.1:0-17322 GCA_001768615.1 Acidobacteria bacterium RIFCSPLOWO2_12_FULL_67_14b
GACGCGGGCTTCACCGCGTTGTCGATGTGGAGGATCTTGCCGTCTGGTGCGATGTAGAACGTCCATCGCCGTGCCATGCCCGTCGCTCCGAGCACGCCGTACTTGGTGCCGATCTCCTTGGTCAGGTCGCTGAGGATGGGATAGTCCGCCTCGTGCATCTTGGCGAACTTGGTGTTGTCCTCCAACGTGTCGACGCTGATCATGTAGTACGCGACGTTGTACTGCCGGATGAGATCGCCGCTCTCACGGAGCGACTTGCATTCGGCCGTTCAACCAGCGGTAAAGGCCTTCGGGAACCACGCCAGCACCACGGCCTGCTTGCCCCTCGATTCCGCAAGCGTGTGCGTCTTGCCGTCCGATCCGGGCGCCGAGAACGCCGGGGCCATGTCGCCGACCTTCAATTCCGCCGTTGGTGCCTGTGCCATACCAATCCCGCTCGTCACCAGGCTCAAAGCGGCCCCAAGGCCGATCTTGAGCCATGACTTCATACGCATGAGCTGATCCTCCACCGGCGGATGGTACCTCACTTGCAAACTAGAATCGAGGAGTGAGGGTGTGGGCGCGGCGGGGGCTGGTATTCCTGACGACGGTCGTCGTCGGAGGGGCATTGGCCGTGCTTTTGGCCGTCCACACGCCCTGGGCCCGCAGCCGCGCGCTCACCTGGGCCACCGACTTCGTCACGCGCTACCAGCTCACGCTCAAGGCGGCCGACCTCCGCTACAACGCCATCACGCGGCGGATCACGCTCACCGGCGTACGCCTCGCGGCCGTGGGCCACGACGACCGGCCGTTCCTGCTGGCCCAGCGCATCGAGGTCAGGCTGCCGTGGATCGTCTACCGCGGGCGCTTCGAGATCGATCACCTCGAGATCGAGGCCGGCCTGGTGGACATCTATCGCGATGCCAACGACATCGTCAACCTGCCGCCCGGCGCCACCGGGCCGGCGCCGGACACGCCCCGGCGCCTCACCGTGCATGGCCTGACGCTGCGCGGCCTCGACGTCCAGTACGCCGACCAGATGCGCGACTGGAGCCTGCAGGTCCCGCGCATCGAAACGGCACTCGTCAAGACCGCGCTCGGTTCGGAAGGCGCCTTCGCGATCCGCGGCGAGACCGCCGTGCGGATCCGCGAGCGCACCATGACGCTGTCGCCGATCGAGACGGTGATGACGTTCGACGGATCGAACGTGTCGCTCAAGGACGCCCGCCTGGTGTCGTCCGAGATCAACGCGTTCATGAGCGGCCCGATTCGCCGCGTGCTGGACTCGCCGTCGTTCGATCTGGCGATCAGGGGCGTGGTCAACCTCGAGCACGCCACGCGGTGGGTGCCGCCGCCGCCGGTGCCCGTGGGCGGCACCGTCGCCATCGACGGCAAGCTGACCGGGCCGTTCCGCGCGTTCACGCTGGCGCTCGGCACGACGAGCACCGACCTGTCAATCGGCCGCGAGCGCAACGTCCGGATGGTGGGGCCGGTCACCGTCACGCTGGACGCGACGGTGGGCAGCGACATGACGCTCGTGCCGCACAGCGGCGGCGAGATTCGTGCCGCGTTCAAAGTGCCGTGGGGCCCGTCGCCGCCGAGCACCGCGCGCGCCGCATGGAAGGGCCTCGATGCGCAAGCCGCCCTGCGCCTCGGCGACTTCGATCCGCAGGCCATCGGCGCGGCGTTCGACGGGCACGGCACGTTCGAGTTCGGCGAGCCCCGTCGCTACGAGGCGACCAACCGCGCGACGCCGCGCGCCGGCCGCGGCGTGGTGCCGGTCGGCGGCACGCTCGACGCGACGCTCGTCGGCGACGACTACCGGATCGAGCACGCCCACCGCGTGGACGGCCTCGTGTTCGAAGGCACCACCTCAGGCCGCTACCACCGCGAGGTGCCGCCGCTGACGACCCTGGCCGGCCCGGCCCACGCCACCGTCGTTGATGTGGCAGGCGCGGCGGCGAGCCTCGAGGCACTCGGCATACCGATGCCCGAGATCAGCCACGAGATCCACGGCGCCCTGGACGTGCCGATGACGCTGTCGGGATCCTTCAGGAGCCCGGCCGTCGAGGCCACGCTCAGCGGCGAGGCCGTGGACGTGCCGCTGGTCGGCGTCGTGCGCGCGGCGGCCGGCGTCTCGGCCGACACGCGCACCGCCACCATTTCGAACATCGACATCCGCCGCGGATCGGCCACGGTCACCGGCACGGCCGTCGGCGACATCACGACGCGGACCTGGAGCGGCGACCTGCGGCTCGATGCGCCGCGCGCGCTGGATCTGCAGGACTCGGTGACCGAGGGCTGGCGGCTCGACGGGCCGGTCACCGCCACCGCGACGCTCGGCGGCACGTTCGATGCGTTTCGGCTCGACTCGGTGATCAACGGATCCGCCTTCACTTGGGCCGATCAGTCGTACGACAGGTTCACCGCGCGCGCGGTGGTGACGCCCTACGACGTCGACGTGACGTCGCTGCTCGTCGAGCAGGGCGTCGGGACGCTCGACGGCGGCGTCACTTACGCGTGGGACACGGGCGCCTACAAGGCGAGCCTCAAGGGCAGGACGCTGTCCTGGCAGGGCACCCTCCTGACGCCCAACGACACCGATGCGGTGTTCTCGGTGGACTTCGATGGCGAAGGCACCACCGCGCTACCGCGGGGCCAGGCGCGCGTGGACTTCGTGCTTTCGGGCAGCACGGCCGGCGCCGTGATTGACGCGGGCGAGCTCACCGTGGACCTGCTCGGCGACCAGGCGCGCGTCTCGGCGCGGCTGCCCGCGCTTGGCGCGACGCTGAACGGCGACATCGCGACGGCGTCGCCGTACGACTACCGCGCCACCGTGGTGCTCGATCGGCTCGACCTCGCTCGGCTGGTCCCGCTCACCAACGCGATCGAAGGGCAAGTCCTCGGGTTCGTGTCCGGCAACGTCACCGCCTCGGGCCGGCTGGCCGACGCGCGCGACCGCGTCGCGGTGTTCGATCTCCAGACCGTCGATGCCGGCATCGGCGGCGTTCCCGTGCGCCTCAACCTGCCCGCGCGCATTTCGCTGCGCGGCGACGACGTCACGCTCCGCGACCTGGACATGCGGGTGGGCGTGGGCCGACTGACGGCGTCGGGCGACTGGAACACGCGGCTCGACGGCAAGTTCCGCGGCACGTTTGCCGGCGAGTTCCAGGACGCGCTGCGTCTGGGGAAGGCCTTCGGCGTGCCGATGACCGTCGAGGGCACGGGGCCGATGTCGATCCAGCTCGAGTCCACGGGCAATCGCGCCGGCACGGTCGCGACGCTCGGGATCAAGGGCGGTACGTTCAGCTGGGGCGCGGGGCCGGCGGCCGTGCGCAACCTCAATATCGACGCCGCCCTCAACGGCGAATCGCTGACCGTCTCTCGCATCTCCGGCGACGTCGCCGTGGGCGGCGTGGTCGGCGCCTTTTCCGCGAGCGCGCGGGCCCGGCTGCCCACGCTGGAGCTGGCCGCCGTCGACGGCGAGCTGATCGTCGACGCGGCCAGGTTCACGTTCTCCGGAATCCCCGTGGCCCAGCAGCGGCCGTCGCGGTTCCAGTTCGCGAAAGGCGCGGTCACGGCCACCGACGTGGTCTGGTCGGTCGCGGACAACCCGCTCACTTTGTCGGGCTCGGTGGGGTTCGCCGCCACGGACCCGCCGCTCGACCTGTCGGTCAAGGGGCTCGTCGATCTGCGCGTGCTCTCGGCCTTCGTCAGCACGATCGCCTTCGACGGCAATGCTGACTTCGACGCGCGCATCGGCGGCGTCATGTCGAAGCCGTCGCTCGGCGGCCAGATCGGGCTCGTCGATGCCGAGATCGCCCTCGCCGAGCCGCGCCTCGTCCTCTCGGAGCTGACCGGACCGATCACGCTGTTGGGCCAGACCATCCTGATCGAGAACGTGCGCGGCGAGGCCAACGGCGGCCAGATCGCGCTCGACGGCGCGTTTCGCTTCGAAGGCCTCTCGATCCTCGGTGGCGCGCTCAACGTCCAGGCCAAGGGCGTGGCCCTCGAGCTGCCGAAGGGGCTGCGCAGCGAAGTCGACGCGCTGATCATCTACCGCCCCGATCCGAAGGTCCCGTCGGTCACCGGCGACGTGCGCATCGTCCAGAGTGCGTACACCGAGACCATCACCATCGCCTCGCTGGCGCGCCGGGCCACGCTGCCGGTCGCGCCGATGGTGCAGCGGCCATACCTCGATCGCCTCCGCCTCAACCTCGCCATCACCACCACCGACGACATCGTCGTCGACAACAACTACGGCCGGCTCGAGGCGAACGCCGACGTCCGCATCGTCGGCACCGTGGCCGAGCCCGGCGTCGACGGCCGCATCACGCTCGGGGAAGGCGGCGAGATCTTCCTCGCCGGGCGCACCTTCCGCATCACCCGCGGCGACATCTCGTTCACCGACCTCCGCCGCATTCACCCGGAGTTCAACATCGCCGCAGAGGCCCGCCTCGGCGGCGACGATGTGACGATGACGCTCACCGGGACGCTGGAGCGGCCGCAGCTGGATCTGACCTCGCAGGCCGGGTCGAGGACCCCCGGGGAGCTGGCCTCGCAGATCGTGGGCACGAGCAACGCCGATGCCGCGCTGACGCTGCTCTCCGCGGATCTGCTCGGCGTGACCGGCCGGGCCATCGGCCTCGACGCCTTCCGCCTCGAGCGCGGCGACTACATCGACCGCGACTTCCGCGAGCGCGACTTCCAGGAAGACCCCGCGCTGCTCGGCAACAACCAGCTCGACCCGACGACCCGCTTGACGATCTCGAAGCGGTTGAGCGATCAGGTGGAGGTCACCGTCTCGCAGAACCTGCGCGAGAGCGGTAAGACGACCTTCGTCATCAGCTATTTGCCGCGCCACAACGTGGAGGTGCGCGCGCTCTCGCGCGACAATGCAAGCGTCAGCCTCGGCATCCGCCATCAGGTGACGCTGGGCTCGGGTTCGGCGACGCGGCCGATCGAACGGCGCGTCCGGCCGACGGTGACCGAGGTCCGGTTCGCCGCCGCGGATCCGCTGATCGAACAGGAGGCACGCCGGCACCTGCGCCTCGGCCCTGGCGATCAGTTCGACTTCCTCGTGCTCCAGCGGGACATCGACCGCATTCGCGAGGCGTTCCACGGCCAGGGCTTCCAGGAGGCACGGGTTCGCACGCGCCGGGTCGAGGACAAGGAGGCCAACACCGTTGCCGTGGAATTCCGCATCGATCGCGGGCCCCGCACGATCCTGCAGGTCACCGGCACGACGCTGCCGCCGGGCGAACTGAAGGCCCTCGAGGACGCCTGGTACCGCAACACGTTCGATCAGTTCCTGATCGACGACTTGACCGGCCGCGTGCGCCGCTACCTGGTGACCCAGAACGAGCTGGTCAGCGTCGTCGTCGGCACGATCGATCGGCCGGCCCCCGAGACCAAGCGTCTCCGCATCGACGTCACGCCGGGCGCGTCGGTCGACCGGCGCGAGATCCGTTTCGACGGCAACACCGGGATCGGGACCAGCGACCTATTGGACGAGGTGACGGCCGCCGGCCTCGAGATCGAGGCCTGGCTGGACCGGGCGGTGCTCGAGCGCGAGATCCTGACGTTCTACAACGAGCAGGGGTACCTCAAGGCGCGGGTGACCGCGGGGCCGATTGACATCGATGGCACCACCGGCGTCCTGCCCGTCACGATCGTCGAGGGCCCTCGCGCGCTGGTCGCCGGCGTGAAGTGGGCGGGTGTCGCCGAGCCGCGACTGACGATGGTGCAGGAGGCCGCGGCGATCAAGCCCGCTGCGCCGTTCATCACCACTCAGATCAACGAGGCGCGGCGCCGGGTGGAGCGCGAGTACCGGGAGCGGGGCTTCAACCAGGTGGAAATCAGCGTCGATCCGCTGGTCGCCGCAGACGACACGGTGACGCTCACGTTCAACGTGAACGAGGGCCCCCAGGAAGTGCTCCAGGACATCGTCACCACGGGCACAGAGATTACCCGTGGCTACGTGATCAGGGAGGCGCTCCGCTTCGAGCTGGGCCAGCCGGTCGATCTCGACGAGTGGGCGAGAGCGCGCAAGCGCCTCTACGACACGAACGTGTTCCGCCAGGTCGACATCCAGGCCGTGACGGCGGGCGAGGTCAAGGACGGCGTGCAGCCGATGACCGCGCAGGTCTCGGTGGTGGAGTACCCCGCCTGGTCGTTGCGTTACGGCACGCAGCTCGAAAGCGAGCGGCAGGCCGATATCGAGGAGTTCACGAGCTCGAGGAACCTCGGCCTCGTGGCTGAAATCAAGAACCCCAACCTGTTCGGCCGGGCGCTCACGATGGGCGTGTTCGGTCAGTACCAGCGCGAGCGGCAGGATGCGACGCTGTTCCTGGCGACGTCACGGCTGTTTGGCTGGCGCGCGCGCTCGAGCCTGTTCGGGTTCTTCTCGCGCGATCGCATCCGCAACGAAGAGGGCACACACGTCCTGGCGATCACCGATCGCGAGGGCGTGAGCGCCGACCAGCGCTGGCGCCTTGGCGGCATCCAGGTCGTCTACGGCTACCGCTTCGAGCACAACCGCACCTTCGACCCGACGCCCTCGTCGCTCGATCCGTTTCCGCTGGACGTCGTCTCCAACCTCGCGCGGTTGAGCGGCGCCGCCGTGTTCGATCGCCGCGATGATCCGCTCAACGCCCGCAAGGGGACGTTCACATCGGTCTCCTGGGATCACGCCGCGTACTGGCTCGGCTCCGACGTCGTCAATCGCAAGCTCCTGGCGCAGCACCACACGTTCGTGCCGGTCGGCTCGCGCCTCGTGCTGGCGTCGCGCGTCCAATCGGGGTTCGTGTTCGGCCCGGACGAGCTGCTGGAGAGCGACCGCTTCCGCGCCGGCGGCGCGACGACGGTGCGCGGCTATGGCGAAGACAGCCTCGGCCCGCGCAGCCAGATTGGCATTCCCACCGGCGGAGAAACGCTGGTGATCCTGAACCATGAAGCGCGCTTCCCGATCTACGGCTGGGCCCATGGCGTCGCGTTCGTGGACGCCGGCAACATCTTCGGGAAGGATGAACCGTTCTCGTGGAGGGCGTTGCGGCTGGGCTACGGGTTCGGCCTGCGCCTGGACACGCCGTTCGGGATGCTGAGGGCGGATGTCGGCATCCCGAAAACCGCGCTGTCATCGACCAAGACGACGCGCTTCCACTTCGGCTTCGGGCACGTCTTCTAGGCTGAGGCTTGTCAGTTCGAAGTTCAAGAGTTCACAGTTCAGAGTTTCAGTTCGAAGTTACGAGTTCAAAAAGTTCCTACTCAACTTTGAACTGAAACTCTGCAACTGAAACTGTGAACTGTGAACTCTTGAACTCTCAACTAACTACTAACTACTTCAATGTTCTCATGATCGCCTGCACGGCCTGACGTTCGGGCGCATCCGGCGCGAGGCGCAGGAACGCGTCGAAGTGCGCGGCCGCCCGGGGCAATTGTCGCATGCGCTGGTGGACCAGCGCGGCGTAGTAGTGCGCGTACGCGAAGTCGGGCTTGAGCTCGATCGTGCGGGTGAAGGCGTCGCCCGCCCCGCCCCAGTCGCCCGCTTTGCTCGACGCGAGGCCCAGCTGATAGAACATGAACGGATTGTCGCCGGCCGCCTCCGTGGCCTGACGCGCCAGCGTGACCGCGCGGCCCGCATCGCCGCCGATCAACGCCTCGCCCGATTGCGCCACCAGCTGCCACGCGGGTTGGTTGGTCGCGCTGAGGCGCGCGAACTGTTCGCGAGCCTGACCGGCCTGGTCGGCCTTCATCATCGCCTGCGCCGCCAGGTAGATGGAGGCGGGGTCGCCGCCCTGTGACGCCTGCACGGCCTCGTCGTAGGCGCCCGATTGAAACAGCCGCTGGACCTCCGGCTTCTGGCCGTCACCCGCAACCGCCGGGGTGGCGAGCAGATGTGACAGGGCCGCGACCGCGAGAAGGGCCAAAACCGTCCTGTTTCCGGTGCATATCGTCTTCATTGGAGTGCTCCCGCGTTTAGTTCTGCAACCACCGTGCCGCGCCAGGTATACTGTAAGGGAATCGCGGACCTAAAGGTCCGCGCTACAACGTTTATTCCCCGCCCCGAAAGACCGCCAGCTCAACCGACGAGAGCACCAGAAAGCATCAATGTCAGATCAGAAACTCAAGATCGCCGTTTTCATCGACTTCGACAATGTCGAAATCGGCGTGAAGACCACCCTCGGCCTCGCCTTCGACATCGGCGCGGTGCTCGAAGCCATCAAGGAACGGGGCGAGGTCATTACCAAGGTGGCGTACGGCGACTGGAAGCGGTCCGGCGACTATGCCCGGGCGCTGGCCAATCACGCGGTGCGCCTCGTGCAGCGCGTCATGACTCCCGGCGGCGACAAGAACGGCGCCGACATCAACCTGGCGCTCGACGCGCTCGAGATGGCCTTCACGCACTCCCATATCAACGCGTTCGTGATCGTCGGCGGCGACAGCGACTTCATCACGCTCGTCGAAAAGCTCAAGCAGTACGACCGCAAGGTGTTCGTCGTCGGCGGCCGGGCCTTCACCAGCCAGGTGATGCAGAAGAACTGCACCGAGTTCATCGCCTACGAGAACATCGTCCCCGATCGCCACCGGAGCCCGAAACAGGAGCGCGGCGACCGCCCGCGCTCGATCAGCACGCAGTCGATCGAGCAGGCCGTGCCGCTCGTGAAGCGCGCGCTCAAGGTGCTGGCCGATCGGGAAGTGTCGCCGCAGCTCGGGTTGCTCAAGAGCACGCTGCTGCAGCTCGACTCGTCGTTCTCCGAGCGCGATTACGGCGTCAGCAGCTTCCGCGACTTCGCCGACAAGCTCGCGCAGCAGGGCCTGGTCGCCCTGAAGCAACAGGGCCGGAGCACGCTGGTCGAGTTGAGCGACGGCAGCGCGCCGGCGGAGCCGGCAGCGGCGCCCGAACAGGTGTCCAGCGCGCGCGAGGCGGGCCGCCGGGCCGCCCGTGAATTGTTCGCCGAGGCGACCGAGGCCGCCCCCGCCAACGGCCACGATGCGCACGACGACGAGGCGCCCCCGCGCGACGCGCCGGACGCGGTGTCGCTCGGCGACGGCGTGGCGCTGGTCCGCCGCATGCTCGGCGAGCTCACCACGCAGCCGCGATGGCCGATGTATCCACGGCAGTTCAAGCAGTTCCTCAAGACCGCGCAGCCGGATTTCGACGAGCGCCGCTACGGATCGATCGCCGACCTCATGCGCGCGTGCCAGAAGGACGGCATCCTGCGCCTCGAGCGCGATCGGCAGGGCGCGCTGCGCGTGTTCGCCAACGGCGCCACGGCCCGCGCCACGGTGCCGCACGGCTGGGGCCTGGTCGTCAGCAACCCGCAGCCGCCCGTGGATGCCGTCGAGCTCGTCGAGCCGTTGCCGCCCGTCGTCGGCGAGCCGGTGGCCGCCACCGACGCGGTCATCGCGGCGCCAGAGGCGTCGACGCCCAGGCGCTCCGGGCGTGGCCGCAAGACCGCGGCCGCGCCGGAGAAGGGCGCCGAGAAGAAGAAGCCCGCGCCCCGGAAACGCAAGGCCGCCGAACCGTCGTAAGCGACGGACCCGTATAATCAAGTCTCGAGTGGCATCCACCTACACCGCAAGAGACATCACGGTTCTGGAAGGGCTCGAGCCCGTTCGGAAGCGGCCCGGCATGTACATCGGCGGCGTCGGCAGCACCGGCCTCCATCACCTGGTCTGGGAAACGCTCGACAACTCGATCGACGAGGCCATGAACGGCTATGCCTCGAACATCCGCGTGACCCTGCACAAGGATGGCTCGTCGATCACCATCGAAGACGACGGCCGCGGCATTCCGGTCGACGTCCATCCCAAGACGAAGAAGAGCGCCCTCGAGGTGATCTTCACGGTGCTCCACGCCGGCGGCAAGTTCGAGGCCGGCAACTACAAGACCGCCGGCGGCCTCCACGGGGTCGGCGCGAGCGTGGTCAACGCCCTGTCGCGCGAGCTGGTGGCCACCGTCAGGCGCGACGGCCACCAGTACGAGATGACCTTCAAGCAAGGCAAGCCGGCGGGCAGCCTCAAGAAGGTCGGGCCGGCCCGGGGCAGCGGCACCACGGTGTACTTCAAGCCCGACCCGCAGATCTTTCCGAAGGTCGAATTCGACGCGGCGGTCATCCGCGAGCGCCTCGAGGTGGCCAGTTACCTGCACCGCGGCGTGAAGGTCACCTTCGACGACGAGAGCACGGGACAGAAGGACGCGTTCCAGCACGAGGAAGGCCTGGCCGACTACCTGAAGAAGATCGTGGCCGAGCGGGCGGCGAGGCCCGTGCACGAAGCGCCGTTCACGCTCGAGAGGGAAAACGGCGCCAAGGTCGAGCTCGTGCTCCAGTGGACCGAGGCCACCGACGAGAACCTGCGGAGCTACGTCAACGGCATTCCCACCGGATCGGGTGGCACGCACGAGAACGGCTTCCGCGCCGGCCTCGGCAAGGCGGTCCGCAACTACATCGAAACGCACAACCTGTCGCCGAAGGGCGTGACGCTCAGTGCCGAAGACATTCGCGAGGGGTTGACCGCCATCCTGTCGGTGTTCATCCAGGAGCCGCAGTTCCAGGGGCAGACGAAGGACCGGTTGAACAACCCGGAATTGATGTCGGCCATCGACGGGCTGGTGCGGCCCGGCCTCGAGCACTGGCTGAACAACAACCAGTCGATCGCCGAAGCCATCGTCGCGCGCATCATCCTGTCGGCGCGCGCCCGCGAAGCCAGCCGCGCCGCGCAGGCGGAAGTGGTACGGAAGGGGCCCACGGCCGGCCGCGTCAACCTGCCCGGCAAGCTGGCCGACTGCACCAATCCCGGATCGATCACGAGCGAGCTGTTCGTGGTCGAAGGCGACTCGGCCGGCGGCTCCGCGAAGCAGGGCCGCGATCGCGCGCGCCAGGCCATTCTGCCGCTGCGCGGCAAGGTGCTGAACACCGAGGGCGTGTCCACGGCCAAGGTGCTGGAGAACAAGGAGCTCGCCGACCTGGTGACCGCGCTCGGCTGCGGGGTCGGGAAGAACTTCGACCTCAGTCGCATGCGCTACGGCAAGATGATCATCCTCGCCGACGCCGATTCCGACGGCCACCACATCGCCACGCTGCTGCTGACGTTCATCTACCGCCACCTGCCGCAGTTGATGGCCGCGGGCCGCGTGTTTCTCGCCCAGCCTCCGCTCTACCGCATCGACATCGGCAAGGAGACGTTCTGGGCGCTCGACGAAACGCAGAAGGAACAGATCATCAGGCAGAAGGCGGGACGGGCCACGCCGGAGATCACGCGGTTCAAGGGGCTCGGCGAGATGATGCCGAAGGTGCTGTGGGAGACGACGCTCAACCCGCGGACGCGGCGGCTGCTGAAGGTGGAGTTCGTCGATCAGATCGTGACGGACCGGGTGATCAACGAGCTGATGGGCAAGGACGCGTCGGCGCGCTTCCGCTTCATCATGGACCGGGCCGAAGACGCCGTCGAGCTCGACGTTTAGGGGTACAATTCAGGCCGTTTGTCTGAGCTCGCCCAAAAGAAGGCCTCCCCGTTCGATCGCTCGCTCGTCGAAGGCCCCATCGGTCCCGCCGTCTGGAAGCTGGCGTGGCCGACCATGCTGCAGAACCTGATCGCCGGGCTCCAGGGCGTGGTCGATCACATCCTCGTCGGCCATCTGATCGGCTACACCGCCAACGCGGCGATCGGCGTGAGCTGGCAGATCTTCCTCGTCGTGATCGTTTTCATCGCGTCGCTCTTCACCGGGCAGGCGGTGCTGGTGGCGCGCTACGTCGGCGCCGGCGACGTCGAGAAGGTGAACCGCACGGTGCAGCAGGCGCTGCTGACCGCGATCGCCATGTATGCGGTGATGGGCCCGATCGGATATTTCTTCGCGCCGACCCTGCTCGACATGGTGAACGCCTCGGGCGAGGTGCGGGCGCTCGCACTGCCGTTCCTGCGCATCAACTTCTCGCTGAGCATCGGCATGCTGCTGTTCTTCATGCTGACGTCGGCGTTGCGCGCGGCCGGCGATGCGCGCACGCCGCTCCGCCTCGGCGTCACCATGACGGTGCTGAACCTGGTCCTCAACGTGATCCTGATCCGCGGCCTCGGCCCGATCCCGGCGCTCGGCACCGCCGGTTCGGCGCTGGGCACCGCGATCGCCTCGAGCACGGTCAGCGCTTTCGCGTTGGTCCAGTTGTTCAAGGGCCACCTGGTGTTCAAGGTGTCGCTGCACATGGATTGGCGCCCGGACTGGACCATCATCCGATCGCTGTTCCGTTTCGGCCTGCCCACCGGCGTCCAGGGCATTGCGATGAATGTCGCCGGGGTCATGATGCTGCGCTACATCGGCTCGCTGGAGCAAAGCGCCGCCGCCCAGGCCGCCTTCACCATCGGCTACACGGAGCTGTTCTCGATGATCACGTGGACCTCGGTCGGGCTGATGGGCGCGGCCGCGACCATCGCCGGCCAGAACCTTGGCGCCGGCCATCCCGAGCGTGCCATGCAGGGCGTGCACGCGGCCTCGCGCATCGGCCTCGCCGTGGCGGCGGCGGTCGGGTTGTCGTTCATCACGTTTCCACAAGCGCTGCTCAACGCCTTTGGCGCCAACGAGGCCGCGGTGGCCGCCATCGGCCAACAGCTGCTGCAGTACCTCGCCGTGTCGGGGTTCTTCATCACGCTGGCGCTCACCTATACGGGCGGGCTCCAGGGCACCGGCGACACCCGCAGCCCGCTGTTCATCACGCTGGCCTCGCAGGTGGCGGTGCCGATCGGCATGTGCACGATCATCCAGGCCGCGCGTCCGCTGCAGGCGGGCGACATCTGGCTCGCGATCGTCCTCGGCCACTTCACGCGATGCGTCCTCACCGTCGCGCGGTTCCGCCAGGGCAAGTGGCGGACGATCGTTGTTGCTCACTAACGAATGACGAATAACAAATAACGAATAACGAATAATTCTCAGCTTGAGTGCCTGTACGCAATTCTTGCTACAGCTCAAGTTCCAAGGCGTTGCTGAATTTGCGTCGTTCCGTCGGGCCAACCTCCACTTTCCTCGCGAATTGGTTCGGAACGATCCATGCACCATTCATCCAGCATGGAAAAACAGTCTCCAAAGCCTTATGAGATCAAAGAGCGGTTGTTCCTGTTCGCTTGCGACGTTGTTTCCGCCTTTCCTCGAACACGGCTTGATCCTCCGAGCCTGAAGGTGTGGTCGCAGTTGATCGCTTCGGCGACCTCCAGCGGCGCGCATCTTGAGGAGGCGGCGGCGGGTGGCAGCCGAGCCCACTTCTTATCGATCACTAGAGGTGGCCTCAGGGAGATGAGGGAGAGCAACTACTGGTTGAGGGTCATGGTGGCAACCAGGTTAACCGGCCACGAATCCGTAGCGCACCTTGTCGGAGAATCGTCAGAGCTGACGGCAATCCTCACGACAATCGTGAAGAACACGATCGAGAACGCCAGGAGACAGAAGAATCCCGTGACCTGAGTCTCGTTATTCGTTATTCGTTATTCGTTATTCGTTATTCAGTCGCCGGCCACCGGCAGGGTCATCGTGAAGGTGGCGCCCTGGCCCTCGCGCGAGGCCACGCGAATCGTGCCGCCCTGTTTTTCCGCCAGCGCCCGGGCAATGGTCAGGCCCAGGCCGGTCCCGGCGATGCGCCGCGTGTCGCTGCCATCGAGTTGCGTAAACGGCTCGAAGATGAAGTCGACCTTGTGCGCGGGAATGCCGGGACCGTGGTCCCGGACGGCCACCGCCACGAGCGGCCCTTCGCGAACGGCCGTGACCTCCACCGACGATCCGCTCGGGGCATGCTTGACCGCGTTGGACAGCAGGTTCACCAGCACCTGGACGGTGCGATCGGGATCCGCCATCACCGTCGGCACATCCGGGGCCGGATGCACGATGGTCACGCCGGCGTCGCGCGCCACGGCCGCGACCGCCCGCACCGAGTCCTCCACGATCGGCGCCAGCCGCGTCACCTGCGGCGACACCATCATCTCGCCCGCTTCGATCTTCGACATGTCGAGGATGTCGTTGACGATGCGGATCAGGCGATCGGCGTTGGAGAGCGCGACCCGCACGAGCTGATCGGCGTCCTCGTTGCCGGTCATCGCCTCCGCGATCAGCAGCTGCATCGACGCCCGGATCGACGTCAGCGGTGTGCGCAGCTCGTGGCTCACCATCGACACGAATTGCGATTTCAGCCGCTCCAGCTCGCGCGTCATCGTCACGTCGGAGCCGATGCCGATCAGGTAGGTCGTGGCGCCGGCCGGATCGCGCAGCGCCATCACCGTCCACGCGATCACGTGCCGGCCGCCGCTCGAGCCGACCCACGTCCGATCCAGGTTCACCGGCACCGTGGACTGCGCCAGCCGCGGGATCCCTTCCCGGATGCCCGCGCGATCCTCATCCAGCACGAACGGCAGGTCCCAGATCGGCCGGCCGGCGACCTCCGACGAGGGCGTCCCCGACAGGACCTCGCACGCGCGATTGAACCGCGCGACGTGGCCCTGCGCGTCGAGCACCATCACCAGGCTGGGCGCCGTGTCCAGGATCGCCGACACGAAGTCGCGCTCCGAGCGCAGTTCCGCCTGCGCGCTCACGCGGTCGGTGACGTCGCGGGCCATGCCCTGGAAACCCTCGATCCGGTCGCCGGTAATGATCGGCCTGACCTGCTGACCGACCCAGATCTCGCTGCCGTCTTTCCGGCGGACGGGGAACTCGAGATAGGTCGACTCCCGGGACCTCGCCGACTGCTCGTAGAACACCATCGCGCGCGGCACCCAGTCGGGCCGCATCAGCTCGAAGTACTTCATGGCCAGCAGCTCGGGCTCGCTGTAGCCGAGAATGCGCGTCGCCACGGGGTTCACGAACGTGAACCGGCTGAAGGGATCGGTCCGGTAGATCATGTCGTTGGCGTTGTCGATGAGGTCGCGATAGCGGCGCTCGGTGCGCTCCACGGCCTTCGTCCGCGCCTGCACCTGCTTGTGCAGCGACCGGTTCCACGCGGTCCCGCCGACGAAGAGCAGCAGCACGAGGCCGCCGGCGACGCTGAGCGCGGCCGCGTAGCGATCGAGCCAGGACCGGCGGACCGGAGTGGTCAGGTACTGCTCGACCAGCCGATCGAATTCTCCCGTGGCCTTGAGGTGATCGAGCGCCGCCCGCAGCGGCGCCACCAGGTGCTCTCGGCCTGGGAGGACGGCCATGTGATACGGCCGCGAGATGAGCGGCACTTCGACGGCGTCGGCCGCCAGCTGGCCCATCATGAACCGCATGGTCAGGTGATTGCCGGCCACGCCGTCGACTTCGTCCCGCTCGAAGGCCCGGATCGCGTCGCCGCGCGTGGCCACGATGGCGAGCGTCGGCCGCCGCGCTTCCGGCAGCGACGCCAGCAGGAGGTGATTGATCGACCCTTCGTCGACCGCGATGCGGAAGCCCCAGAGATCGTCCAGGCCCTGCGGATAGCGCGGCAGGCCCGGCCGCATCATCAGGACCTGGGCCAGCGTCCAGGTCTGATCGAGCAGCTGGTAGCGCTTGGCCCGTTCGTTGGAGAACGACAGGAACATCACATCCGTCTTCTGCTGATCGAAGTCGGTCATCCGCTCTTCGCGCGGGCCCAGCCGGATCTCGACCGCCATGCCGGCCTCGCGCGCCAGCGCGCGCATTAGGTGGATGTTGAAACCCTGCTCGCGTCCCTGTTCGTCGACGTATTCGTAGGGGGGAAACTCGCGATCGCCGCCGTACACGATCGCCGCCGCCGGCGTGGTGTTCTGTGGCGAGGCGTGGCTCGACGCCGCGAGCACGAGCGCAAGCGACAGGCCGAGGCACGACGGCCGAAGCACCACGGGCGGATTGTAATGCTGAAGGCAGAAGGCAGAAGGCAGAAGGCAGAAGGTCGAAGGTAGAATGGACCCATGTCTGACGCTTTTGCCGGTCGCCGCCGTGTCCCGCACCCCGAGAACGACCCCAACCTGACCTACGCGCCGGGCACGCCCGCGCGCGCGGAGCTCAAGGCCCGGCTGGCGAAGATGGCCGCCGAAACCGTCGAGATTCCCGTGATCATCGGCGGCAAGGCGATCAGGACCGGCACCACGGACCGCTCGGTGATGCCGCACAAGCATGGCCACGTGCTCGCCAACTACCACAAGGCGGGCGCCGATCATGTCCGCCAGGCCGTCGACGCCGCCCTCGCGGCCCGCCGCGAGTGGTCGAGCTGGAGTTTCGACGACCGCGCCGCGGTGTTCCTGAGAGCCGCCGAGCTGCTCACCACCACCTGGCGCTCCACCGTCGTCGCCGCGACCATGCTGGGCCAGTCGAAAACCGCGCACCAGGCGGAGATTGACGCCGCCTCCGAGCTCGTCGATTTCTGGCGCTTCAACGTCGCGTTTGCGCAGGAATTGACCTCGGAACAGCCCGACAGCACTCACGCCGTCTGGAACCAGATGGAGTACCGGCCGCTCGAAGGGTTCGTCTACGCCGTCTCGCCGTTCAACTTCACCGCCATTGGCGGCAACCTCGCCGGCGCCCCGGCGCTGATGGGTAACACCGTGATCTGGAAGCCGGCGAGCAGCGCGATGCTGAGCGCCTACTACGTGATGAAGCTGCTCGAGACCGCGGGACTGCCGCCGGGCGTGATCAACTTCGTGCCCGGCGACGCGGCGGCGATCTCGAACGTGTTGATCGACCATCCCGACCTGGCCGGCGTGCACTTCACCGGCAGCACGGCCGTGTTCAACAGCATGTGGCAGCGCGTCGGGCAGAACCTCGGCAAGTATCGCGGCTACCCGCGCCTGGTCGGCGAAACCGGCGGCAAGGACTTCATCGTGATGCACGCGTCGGCCGATCCGCAGGAGGTCGCCGTCGGCGCGGTGCGCGGTGCGTTCGAGTTCCAGGGCCAGAAGTGCTCGGCGGCCAGCCGCCTCTACGTGCCGAAATCGCGGTGGGCCGACGTCCGCGACCGCATGGTCGCGATGATGAAGGACATCAAGATGGGCGACGTCCGCGACTTCCGCAACTTCATGGGCGCCGTGATCGACAAGAAGGCGTTCGAGAAGATCAGCGGTTACGTCGAGGATGCGAAAAAGAACGCGAAGGTGCTGTACGGCGGCGGCTGCAAGGGCGATGAGGGCTATTACATCGAGCCAACCCTGGTCGAAGCGAGCGACCCGGCGTATCGCCTGATGTGCGAGGAGATCTTCGGGCCGGTGCTGACCGTCTACGTCTACGACGACGCCAAGTGGGCGGAGACGCTGGCGATCGTGGATCGCACGTCGCCGTATGCGCTGACCGGCGCGATCTTCGCGCACGACCGCGCCGCCATCCGCGAGGCGTCGTCCGCGTTGCGCAACGCGGCGGGGAACTTCTACATCAACGAC
>MELE01000070.1:17345-27629 GCA_001768615.1 Acidobacteria bacterium RIFCSPLOWO2_12_FULL_67_14b
GCAGCAGCCGTTCGGCGGCGCGCGGGCGTCGGGCACCAACGACAAGGCCGGATCGAAAATGAACCTGGTCCGGTGGGTCAGTGCGCGGACGGTGAAGGAGAACTTCGCTCCGCCGACGGATTACAGGTACCCATTCATGCAGGAAGAATAGCTGTCAGAGCCTGAAGAGTTTCGTGAGTTTGACCACGAAACTGCGGTTCTCGAGGTTGGTACCCGGACCAAGCGTGCTGCGGCCGTCACTGTAGACGACAAACAGCTCGCTGCCCGGCTGGTACTCCCATCGGAACCGCGCGTTCGTGCTCACCGCATCGGCGGCCGATTGATATTGCACGAGCGCCGAGACGAACATCCTCGGCGTGAGCGTATAGGTGAACCGCGAACTGATGATGTGGGAGTCGCCATCCCCCCACGGCGTCTTGAAGTAGTTCAACGACACGGTCGGCTCCAGTTGGAACTGGGGTCCGAACTCCACCCGGCCCCGCCAGCTCACCTCGCTGAGTGTTCCGCCGTAGAAGCCGCCGCGCGTTACGACGAACGTGCCGGACACCGGACGCTGGGCCGACGTCGTGAACAGGAGCTTCCCCTGCGAAAAGGCATAGGCGCCGGGCGGCACGACGACCTCCGGCGTGACCGTGAACGCGGCGCCAAGGGATTCGAACTGCCGTGAGAATTCCACCGCCATCTGATCGCTGCTGTTCATCTCCATCCGGAACGCGCCCTGCGCTTCGCGCGACTCCGGATGCGCCTCGGGATCCTCGAGGTAATCGACGCTGGCCTCGTAGTAGACCTTGCGGACGGCCCGCCACCGCACCGGCCGCGGGCTGTACCTCGCGTTGCCGAACGTCCGGCGAAACGCCGAGCGCCGGAGGAAGCCCACCTCGGGATTGAATGCCCTGCCCACAAACAGATGGTCGATCTGCAGGCCTGTCTTGTCGGCATTCCAGTTGAACTGCCCCCGATAACTCTGCCGCGCGGAGCCGGTGGCGCCATCGCCCGACGAGGTCGCCGCCCAGAACCCGTTGAGCTGAAGCTCCGTGCGGGGGTTGATCTGGGTGTCCACGCCGTACGCGGCGTTGTCGCCGCCTCCGGCCAGCCGCGGACCCCGCCGTGTGGCGATCAGCCCGATGCGGCTCCGGCTCAGGATGTCGCGATTGACCCGAACGATCGAAAAGTCCGTCGCCTCGGTACCGGCAGCCGGGCTGTCGTCGCTGCGCATGTGAATGGCGCCGACCTGGTAGCCGCCGCCGCGGCCGATCAGCCGCGCCCCACCGAGCATCGGAACGACGAGGCCGTTCTGAAGCCCGATGCGGCGGCTGAAGAAAACGATCGGTGTCACGTTGTTGCCGCCGCCGCCCCCGCCGCCCTGGATGGCCTGCGGGCCGCCCCCGCCTCCGCCCTGGTTCGACCCGGCGCCCGCGAAGTTGAACACGTCCTGGCCCTCGAGAAAGAAGTCCCGCTTCTCCGGGAAGAGCACGCTGAACCGGGTGAGGTTCACCTGCGCCTCGTCGTCTTCCACCTGCGCAAAGTCGGTGTTGTAGGTGAAGTCGGCGACGATCGACTGCGTGATGCCCCACTTGCCGTCGACCCCGAATTCGGCCGCGCCGTGGTTCGAGAGCGGCGGCGTCGCCAGGGTGTTGGTAGTCGCCGAGCCGAGAACGTAGGGCTTGACGTCGATGTTCCTGAGCTTCTCCGGCACTTCGATCCCCATCATCGGCCCCGCCGACGAGAGCTTGTTCAATCCGCGCCGGCCCCACGACACCGGCACGGGGGACAAGTACGACACCTCATTCTTCCAGCGCACCATCCGCCGGAAGTTGATGCCCCACGTGCGGCCACCCTCCTGGTAGCGGATCGACCTGAACGGAATGCGGAATTCCACGGTCCATCCGCCATCGAACTCCGCCGTGCGAGTCTCCCACAAGCCGTTCCAGTTCGGGCTGGGTTGCTCGTTGGTGGCCTGCCAGTCGAACATGCCCCCCTGGGCGTTGGACGAAAACCCGAAACCGTTGCGGTGGTCGTTGAAGGTGTCGAAGATGACCGCGATGTGGTCGTTGTTGTACAGGTTGAACGAGTCGCGACGCATGTCGCTCATCACCCGCTGTGTGGAGTCGGTTTCCCAGAGGCGCACCGACACGTAGACATTCGCGTCGTCGAAGAACACCCACGCTTCGGTTCTGTCGGTCGCGGGCTGGCCGTCGTGCGGTTCCTGCTGGATGAAATCGCCGAACGGCCGGGTGTCGCCGTAAAACGGCTCGTCGAGCCGTCCATCGAATTGAATCGCCGACGGCAGGCGCATCGTCCGCACGGTCGCGCGCCCGCCCGTGTCGCGGACGATGGTTTCCGGCAGGACAGGTTCCGCCGGCGACTGCGCCAGCAGGGGCTGGACCGTCGTCGCCAGCAGCAGAATCGAGAGCGGCGCGGTGCGCGCCCAATGAAAGCCGCAACGCCGCATTGGAATCCACCATTATACCGGTGGGTGCCGCTGGATCGACGACCTCGGAGCCCTGCCGAGGCCGCCCAACTACGTGGATTACGGATTCGTATTCACGTGCGCTATCTTGAGACAAACGGGTCAGGAGCCTTGGCCCGTGAATGGCGGTAGTACCATGTTTATCAATAAGTTACGGCCAGAGATCGTCGGTGGTCTGCCTCTTGCTATCTCCGGGGCATGCGCTCCGGACAGGGTTTCACGCTGATCGAGTTGATGATTGCCATGGCGCTTATCGGCATCCTGGCCGCCATCGGCCTCCCGACGCTCAACGAATCCACCACCCGTAACGCCGTGTGGACGGCGTCGGAGCAGGTCGGCTCGCAGATCCGGCAGGCTCGCCTGAAGGCGATCAGCCGCAATACCCCGTTCCGCATCATGTTCGACTGCCCGGTCGCGGGGCAGTTTCGCGTGCTCATCGTCGACGGCACGATCGACGACGGCGATCGGTGCTCGCAGTCGCTGCAGCACGACAGCGGGGTCTACGCGATGCCGTCGAACGTGAGCTTTGGTGTCGTGCCGGCCCTCGAAGTGAACGGGCGCGGCATGTATTCGATCCCCGGCGGCGGCGGCGCGTTGCCGCTGACGATCACGGTGCAATACGGCGACACGCATTCGCGCGATTTAACTGTTTCACTCACGGGGCAAATCACCTTTGAAGTCTACTGACGAACGTGGATTCACGCTGGTCGAGGTCCTGATCGCGACGGTCATCCTCACCGTGGCCCTCGTGTCGATGGCCGAGCTGATGGCGGTCACCATCCGCATGCAGATGCTGGGGCGCGAGCAGACCTCGGCGGTCCGCCTGGCCCAGGACAAGATCGACGAGCTGATGTCCCAGGACTTCGCCGTCGCCGCGCTCGGTATCGGCGGCAGCCTGACCGCCGACGTCGCGGATCATTTCGATGACCCGACCGCGCTGTACAAACGCCGCTGGCTGGTGGCGGCCTGTCCAGTCGATCCGGTTGGCATCGCGGCCAACCTCAGGGTGGTGACCGTCCGTGTGACGCCCGTCGTCACCGACCGGCGCACCGCGACGGCGGCGGAAATCACCACCATCATCCGGTGCTGGCCATGTCCATGATCCGACTGCGCGACGAGAACGGGTTCACGCTGGTCGAGCTGCTGGTGGCGTCGGTCGTCACCGTGATCGTGCTGGGCGGCGCCGTTGCGCTGGCCTCGCAGATCCAGAACGGCTATCGCCGGCAGCTGGAGGACTCGGCCGCCGAGCAGGAAGGCCGCTACGCGCTGGACTGGATTGGCCGTTACGTTCGCGCCGCCGACAACGATCCGTACAACGCGCCGCCGTCGGCCTGCCCGGTTGCGGGCACCGCTTTTGACGCCATTCAGTGGGATCCGGATGGCGACACTATCGACAACGACATTCGCATCCAGACCGACGCCAACCCGCCGGACGGCAACATCGGCGGCATCGCCGGCGCGTGCGACCAGGCGAACGAGGACGTCACCATTTCGCTGGACGCCGCGAACAACACCATCGTGTTTCTCGACAACAACCTCGGTGGCGGCGCCTCGACGCGGACCGACAACGTCATCGAGGACTTGCGTTTCGTGTATCGGGACAGCAACCACGCTCAGCCGGTCGGGATGCTTCAATCGGACGTCGTCTACGTCGAGACCCGGATCACGATCCGGACCCGCACCGTCGATCCATCAACGGGGCTCGCCCCCACCCGTACGCTCAGCCAGGAAGTCAGAGTGAGAAGCCGATGACCACCCAACCATTCGACCCACGCTCGGAACACGGTATTGCCCTCATCGTCGTGCTGCTGCTGATGGCGGTCCTCTCGGGGCTCGCCACCGGCTTCGCGATGAACGGCCGGGTCGAGGTGGCCATGGCCTCGAACGAGAGCTACTACGCCGGCGCCCGCGCCGCCGCCGAGGCCGGCATCAACCGCGCCACCGAGGCGATCCGCGCGGACACCACGCACGATTTGCTGTCGGGATTCGACGGCGTCGTCGATGAGTTGAACGCGGCCGCCGCCGCGAACGCCGACAACGGCGACATCGGCTACATGCTCAACGGTGCGCCGCCGTACGCGCTCGCCGGCGAGTATACGTACTCGATCGAGATCTTCGACGACGACGATCCGCAGCTATATACGACGGTGCTGTCGGCCGACCAGTTGATCGCGATGGGTAACGAGGACGGCACCGGCTTCGTCGACCTCAACGATCAGCTGATCCTGCGGGCGACCGGTTTCGGGCCCGGCAACACCATGGTGCGGATCTCGCGCCGCATCCTCTCGCAGGAAAACATCACCGTCACGCCGCCGACGGAGGCCAACCCGGCGATCCTGGTCGACGGCGACCTGAACATCACCGGCAACATCACCGTGGAGGGCGATGAGGGCAACATCCACGCCAACGGTGACATGACCATTTCCGGCAACGCGGCCGGTGTATCCGGCGACGCGACGGCGACGGGTGACTTCACGGCCAACGACGGCTGGCACTCCGGCGGCACGCAGGGCGGCGGCAAGTCGAACATCAACGTACCGGAGATTCACGCGTCGAATTACATCGGTCACGCGGACTTCATCCTGCACGACGATGGCACCGTGACCCTTGGCGACGGCGTCAGCGGGTGCGGCGGATCCTGCCCGACCGGATGGACGTGGAGCGGCACGACTTGGAGCAGCGACAACGACATCAGCGCCGGCACCTTCTACGTCGAGACCAGCGTCACCATGTCCGGCAACCCGGGCAAGAAGGGCGCGGAGCTTGCAGTCTCGGTGATTTCGGAAGGTTCGATCTCGATCACCGGCACGCCCAAGTTCAAGCCCGAGAACGATGAAAAGCTCCAGTTCGTGACCGAAGGCGACCTGATTATTGCGGGTAACGTCGACCTCGACGACCCGACCGCGGTGGAAGGACAGATCCTCGTCCGAGAGCAGATCTCGATCTCGGGCAACCCCGAATTCCAGGGGCGCATCCTGGTCCAGAATGCCGACGACGAATTCGACGACGTCACGACGAATTCGATCTCGGGCAACCCGACCATTACGTATAACGGCACCCTCGGCGCGATTCCGGTGCCGGGCGCCACCCTCACGGACTACACCAACAACATCACGGGGTGGATGGAGCAGTAGGCGTGCGCCTGGCGCAGATGCTGGCCGGTTGTGCCGTCGTGATTAGCACGGCGCTGCCGGCCTTTGCGCAGACGCCTTCACTCGGCGATCTCGCCAAGCGGGTTGAAGCCGACCGTGCCACGGCCAGAAGAGCGTCGAAGGCCTACACCAACGCGGATCTGATTGCCGACCCGGATGCGGCGGCGGTGCCGGCGCCGCCATCGCCTTCCGATGCGCCCGCCACCGGCGCATACATGAGCATCTCGGCGGGCCGAATGCTCAGCGCCGAGGAAATCATCGCGCGCAGCGAGGCCAGGATCGCCGCCAACCGGCAACACATGGACGAAGGCTACTGGCGGCTGAGCGCGGCGAGCCTGCGATCCCAGCTCGAGCGAGCGAAGACGGAAGTCGACCTGCTGTCGACGCCCGTGGAGCGCAGCCCGCAGCAGCAGGCGCTCACGGACAAGGCGCTGGCGCGAGCGCAGAAGGTGCTCGCCGACCTGCAGGAGCGCTGGCGAAAGTTCGAGGACTCCGCGCACTACGCCACTGTTCCGAAGGCCTGGCTCGAGCCTCAGGAATAGCGTTCGGCAAAACTCGGCGTGAAGATCGCCGGCACGCCGCCGGTGTGAAGAAAGACCACCGTCTGGGCAGGCGTGAGCTCGCCGGTTCTGACGTGCCGCACCAGCGCCGCCATCGCCTTGGAGGTGTAGCACGGGTCGAGAACAATCGCCTCGGTTCTCGCCACCATCGAGATCGCCTCGAGTCCTGCTTCGGTCGGAATGCCGTACCCCTCGCCGATGAATCCCTGGTCGGTGACGAGCTCCGGCAGGTCGATTCGCTCGGGCAGCCCCAGCTGCGTTGCCGCCTCGTTGGCGATCCGCCTGGCGCGCTCGATCTTCTCGGGCTCGCCGGCGCTGACCGCCACGCCGTGGACGCGGTACGGCGCCTCGCACAGCTTCGCGCCCAGCGTCAGCCCGGCCTGCGTGCCTCGCGAGCCGCTGGCGAAATACAGCCTCGTGGGTGCCACACCCATCGATGAGAGCTGGTCCACGAGCTCCGCTGTGCCCCCCACGTAGCCGAATACGCCGATGCCGCTCGAGCCGCCGATCGGGATCACGTAGGCCTGCCTCCCGGCCGCCTGCTCCTGCGCCACCACCTCGGCCACGACCGCCTCGTCCTGGCCGACCGCGAGCATCGGATCCACCGACGGCACGAACCGCACGTCGGCGCCATACAGCCGATCGAGCAGCAGGTTGCCCGCGTTCGCCGGTGTTGCCGTGGTCGTCGTCAGCACGAGCACGCACCGCAGGCCTGCCACGCAGGCCGCAGCCGCGGTCATGCGCGCATGGTTGGATTGCACCGCGCCGGTGGTGACCAGCGTGTGCGCGCCCTGCGACTTCGCATCGGCGACGAGGTACTCGAGCTTGCGCGCCTTGTTGCCGCCAAGGCCGAGGGCGGTCAGATCGTCGCGCTTGATCAGGATCCTCGGGCATCGTGACGGGCCGCCCAGCGCCTGGCGCAACCGCACGGCGTCGTGAAGGGGCGTGGGCAGCGTGGCCAGGGGAAATCGCGGCTGCTTCGCGAGCGCCGCTCGTACACGATCGACGGCCGGGGATGCCATGGAAGCGCGATTATAGCTTCAGCGCCTTGATCAGCTCCCGCATGTCGGCGGGCAGCGGCGCTTCGATCGACAGCTCCTTGCCGCTGGCCGGATGCCGCAGCGTCAGCCGCCAGGCGTGCAGCGCCTGGCGCGGGAACGCCTGCGCGATCTCGCTCTCGGGACTCGTTGCGGGCGCCGCCTTCCGCCCGTAGACGGCGTCGCCGACGATCGGCCAGCCCTTCGCCGCGAGGTGCACGCGAATCTGGTGCATGCGGCCGGTGATCAACCGCAAACGCACCAGCGAGAAGGTGGAGACGGTTGCCAGCCGCTCGTAGCGCGTGACGGATGGCTGGCCACCTCGATCGGTCACCGTGATCCGCCGCCGATCCCACGGGTCGCGATCCAGTGCCAGGTCGATGGTGCCCCGAATCGGCGTCGGCTTGCCCCAGACCACCGCGAGATAGTCCTTGTCGATCCGCCGGGCGTTCATCGCGTGCTGAAGGGCGTGCACCTTCGGCTTCTTCGTGATCAACACCACTCCCGACGTCTGCTTGTCGAGACGGCCCAGCAGCGCGGGCTTCGCGCCCTGAGGCCACCCGCGCGCGCGCGCCAGCACGCCGTTCATCAGCGTGCCGGCCGCGTGCTTGTACGACGGATGCACGACCAGCCCGGCGGGCTTGTTGATCGCCAGCAGGTCGTCGTCTTCGTAGAGGATGTCGAGCGCGATGGATTCCGCCGCCGGCCGCGATCGCGGGCGGCGGGGCTCGAAACGGACCTGCAGGTCGTCGCCGGCCTGGATCCGCCAGGCCGCCCGGGAGGGCGGCGCGCCATTCACGAGCACGTCGCCCGCGTCGATCCACTTCTGGATCTGGTTGCGCGACACGCTCCGCTCGTCGCGCAAGTGGCGCAGCAGAACGCGATCGACCCGCACGCCGTGGTCGCCGCGGTCGAGCGTTACGACGCGCCAATGCATGCCAAGCAGAGTACAGAAAAAGAGGCCCGGACACCCCTGGAAATGTCCGGGCCTTAACGTGACGAAACCGAATTGGTTAGTGCGTGACCGCCTTCGACGAGGTCTGGCACCAGTCTTCCGCGAAAATCGACCACAGCATCTGATCGTGATGGACTCCGTTGCGGAGGAACGAGCGCCGGAGCACGCCTTCCTGGACCGCGCCAACTTTGCGGAGGGCGCCGTTGCCGCGCGCGTTGGCAACCGCCGCCCGCGCCTCGAGGCGCCGCACGCCCACGGTGTTGAACGCGAAGTCGAGCACCAGGCGCGCGCCGTCGGCGAAGAGGTTCGTGCCCCAGAACGGCGATCCGAGCGCGAAGCCCCACTCGGCCATCCCGAAGCCGGGCTCGAGCGTCCGGACCTGGAAGATCCCGATGGCCGTGTCGAGCCCGTTGGGCACCACGGCGAAGCACACGTAGTTGCCGGCCGCGCGCTCCCGGTGGGTCCACGCGATGAACTTCTCGAAGCCTTCGACGGTCGTCGGCGGCGGCGAGATGAACCGCGATACTTCTTCCGTCGTGAGCATGGCCAGCAGCGACGCCGCGTCGTCGAGACGCATCTCACGCAGCTGGAAGTTCGTGCCGGTCAACACCGGCAGGGCCACGCGCCAGTCGGTCGAGGTGACCGCGGCCGCGCTGGTGGTTGAAGCGGGCATCGTCGCCTCGAGCTCCATACCGGGCTGGAAGGGCATCTTCTCCATTAGAGGCCCCCTCCCAGCGAATACGAATCAACCCAGGTGGTCCAGGAGTCTTCGGAGATCCACAGCAGCTCCTGCGTCGTGAACACCGGTTCCCAGAGCGTCTCTTCCAAGGTGAAGACCTCGGTCGTGTCCGTCACGACCGTGTCCGTGGTCGTCACCGACAACGGCACATCGAGCGGGAAGAGCGCATCCCACATGCTCGACGGCAGGCTGTTGACCTCGGTCGACTCGTCGCCGAACACGAAGGTCGTCAGCGCCGAGTTGCCCCACACGATGTTGTCGTCATCGTTGTTGCCCCAGACGATGTTGTCGTCGTCGTCGTTGTTGCCCCAGACGATGTTGTCGTCATCGCTGTTGCCCCAGACGATGTTGTCGCAGTCGGCGCCCTCGCAGTCGTTGCCCCAGACGATGTTCTCGGCGTCTTCGGCGTTGCCCCAGACGATGTTGTCGTCGTCGTTGTTGCCCCAGACGATGTTGTCGCAGTCTTCGCCGCCGCAGTCGTTGCCCCACACGATGTTGTCGTCGTCGCCGTTGCCCCAGACGATGTTGTCGTCATCGCCGTTGCCCCAGACGATGTTGTCGCCATCGCTGTTGCCCCACACGATGTTGTCGTCGTCGGTGTTACCCCAGACGATGTTGTCGTCCCCGTCGGTGCCCCAGACGACGTTGTTGCCCCACACGATGTTGTCGCAGGCGGGGTCGAGGCAGTTCTCGCCCCACACGATGTTGGCGCCGGCCGCGGTGGCGGGCGCGCCCCACGGGAGCTCCGTGCCCCAGGCGTTGCCGTTGGGCGTCAGCACACCGCCGCTGACGCGACGGTTGCCCCAGAAAATGTGCCGGCTCCAGCCCGTCATCGACGGATAGTGCGAGCCGGGCTGCGCGCTCCTGAAGTACTCGGCGAGCTGCACCGCGCCGCGGGCGTTCAGGAAGCCGGCGCCCTGCGTCAGGTAGTTGTAGCCGGGGTAGACCTGCGAGGTGAACTGCAGGATCGCCTTCACCATGTTCGGCGACAGGTACGGGTTGGCCTGCAGCATCAGGGCCACGGTGCCCGCGACCGCAGGCGCCGACATGCTCGTGCCGCTGAGCACCAGGTACGGCGCGTACGACGTTTGCACCTGGCCCATCATCAGGTACTGGGCCTTGGTCGTGTAGAAAGTGCTGAGGGGATCCGACAGCGAGATCGTGCCGCTGCCGGGGGCAACCAGGTCGGGCTTGGCTGCGTAGTCGTACATCGTCGGGCCGCGCGAGCTGTAGGGCGCGATCTCGTCGTCCTGCCGGCGGACCGTGCCCATCGTGCTCGACGCGCCCACCGTCAACACCCAGGGCGCGTTGCCCGGGGCGGTGATGGCGCCGTACTGCGGCAGCCCGTTGGCCGCCTTGCCGAGGTTGCCG
>MELE01000071.1:0-1287 GCA_001768615.1 Acidobacteria bacterium RIFCSPLOWO2_12_FULL_67_14b
CGATGGCGGCGAGCCCCTCGATCTTGAGGATCGGAATCAGGTGGAACACCATACCGGCGGCCAGCGTGCGCTGGTTGCCGGGCTTGATGTCCATGATGTGGCCCTCGCCGAGGCCGGGCAGGAACGAGAGCCCAAGGCCACAGGCGGCACGGTTGTTCCAGCATTGGCCCAGGCCGGCGGCCTCGACCAGGCCGCGGCCGACGCGGTCCCCCTCCGCCGCCACCGCGCCCGGGCGCATCGCCGCCATCATCGCCTCCGCCGCGTCGCAGGCGAGGCGGGCCAGGCCGGCGACCCGGTCCGACGGCCTGCCCACCGCCACCGTCCGCCCGACGCCGGCATGGTCGCGCTTGACCGAGGCCGGGATCTCCAGCCACACGGTGTCGGTGGCGGCGATGGGCGTTCCGGCGTAGGTCGCGTGCGAGGTGGCCGAGTGCAGGCCGACGGCGACGAACGGGGGCGAGCCGGTGCATTCGCTGCCGGCGCGCCGGAAGGCGAAGGTCGCGCGTGGCCGACCCGCCAGTGTAAGGTGGCTCAGATCCGGCACGCGTGGGTGACAGGGGGAGGAGCGGCGATGGCGTTGATCCAGGTACGCAAGTTCCAGACCACGGTCGAGAAGGCCTACCACGAGGGCGGCCCGGCGCGGAACGAGCCACTGTTGCGCGGCTCCATCTCCGCGGTGGTGCAGAACCCCTACGCCGGGCGTTTCGAGGAAAACCTGGTCCCGTTCATGGAGGCGCTCGACCCGCTCGCGCACCGGATGGCGGCGGAGCTGCTGGCGGCCCTCGGCGGCGACGCCCGGCACATCGGAAGGCTACGGCAAGGGCGCCATCGTCGGCGCCGATGGCGAGCTCGAGCACGGCGCCGTCTGGCACGTGCCCGCCGGCGCCGGGCTGCGCGCGGTTCTCGGCCAGCCCAAGGCCCAGGTGCCGTCGAGCAAGAAGGTCGGCGCCATCGGCGCGGTGGTGGATATTCCCATGGTCTACGTCCACGCCTCCTACCTGCGCAGCCACTACGACGTCGTGCCGGTGGTCGTTGCCGACGCGCCGCGGCCGCGCGAGATCGTCTACGCCCTGGTGATGACTACCGAGGGCCGCATCCACGCCCGCATCGGCGGATTCACCAAGGACCAGGTCAAGGGCGAGGACGGGCTCAGGTGAGGCCGGGGCGCGCGAACGCGGCGACGACGGTGGCTCCTCGCGCGGGGCGGGCGTGAGCGCGCTCTACGATCTCTCGTTCGCGGCGACGGCCCGATCCTGCTTGGTTCGCTTCACGGCGGCACCGAGGTGC
>MELE01000071.1:1324-5534 GCA_001768615.1 Acidobacteria bacterium RIFCSPLOWO2_12_FULL_67_14b
CGACCCGGCTATCGCGCTACGTGGTCGACCTGAACCGCCCGCCCACCGGCGAGAGCCTCTATCCCGGGCAGGCCAACACCGGGCTGGCGCCCGCGGCCACCTTCGACGGCGACCCCCTCTACCGCGACGGACAGGAACCCGACGCGGCCGAGGTGGAGATGCGCGTCGCCACCTATTGGCGGCCCTATCATGCGGCGCTGGCGGCGGAGCTCGCGCGCATCAAGGAGCGCTTCGGCTTTGCCATCCTCTACGATGCCCACTCCATCCGCTCGCAGGTGCCGAGCCTGTTCGAGGGCAGGCTTCCCGACTTCAACCTCGGCACCAACCGGGGCGCGAGCTGCGATCGGACGCTGGAGGCGGAGGTGACGGGTGCGGTGGCCGAGGCAGCGGAAGGCGCGGGCTTCCGCTGGGTCCTCAACGGCCGCTTCGTCAGCGGCCATGTCACCCGCGCCTACGGCCGGCCCGAGGACGGCGTGAACGCGGTGCAGATGGAGGAGGCCCAGCTCACCTACATGGACGAGGCCTGGCCGTTCGCCTTCCGCGAGGACCTGGCCCGCCGGGCGCGCCCGGTGCTGCGCGCCGCCTTCGCCCGCCTGGCCGCCTGGGCCGAGGCCCACGCCCGCGGCTGAGGGTGCACTCAGGCCTTCCTGCGCCGTCCCTGGGCCGGGATCTTGGCGCCGACGGCGGACCGATCGGGTCCCCAGACGCGGCTGTAGTAGGTGTCCGCCAGATCGAGCGCGCCGATCGGGTTGTGGGCCAGCACCCGGTCCTTGGCCACCAGCGTGGTGGCGAGCCCGTCCGAGAACCTGAAGAACAGGCTGTCGTGGCCGACGCAGAGCCCGAGCACGACGTTGAGCTGGCAGCCGTGACGGTTCAGCATCTCGGCTTGCGAGATCGGGTTGCACATGGATTCGTGGCCGCCGGGACGGACCTTCTCGGCATCCTTGACGCCGATCTCCTCCTTGGGCACGCCGCCGTGCTTACAGGCGACCGAGGCGACCTCGAAACCGTGGCTCTCGAGGATGCCGCTCAACACCTTGGCCTGGTCGACCAAGCTGATGCAGGTGGCGATGCCGACCTTGGTGATTCCCAGTCTTCTTGGCGAAGGCGCAGATCTCCTCGACCCGGGTCCACTTGCAGTAGCCCTCGCTCTCGACCAGGGCCGAGACGCGGGCGATGCGCGCGTTCTCGGGGTCGTCATAGAAGGCGCGGGCGGCATCGATGGCCGCCGCGTCCACCTTGGAGGGACAGAAACCTGGACCGCGGTCCTTTGAGACGCCGTGGCGACAGGCGCGCACCGTGGGCGGGCAATAGGCGCAGCCGGGATCCTCGTATTTCATGAACCGACCTCCCCAGATTTTGGGCAATTCGAAACCGGCGGGATTCTCGCGCCGGCGGTCAGCCACCGGCAGTGGGGTACGCCTCGGGACCGATGGGGGTCCATGACGGAAATCAAATCGTTAACGGGCCGTTCTCGGCACGGAATAGGTGCATGGGGCTTGCCCTCACACCGGCCGAGGCCACCCGTGGAGCAAGCGCCGGCGCCCCGGCAACGGTTGCCATCGCTGGCGCCGCCGCCTAGGCTGCAGAGCCTTGCCAGGTTTGCGGAGGCTCGAGGCCATGGCCGCCCGTCGCAGCCGATCCGCCACCGCCGACGATGTCCAGGATCCCCACGGAGCGGCCGAAGCCGGCATGCGCCTCGAGGCCGCCATCGGCGGCGAGGTGCGTGCCTTCCGGCGCAAGCTGGGCATGACGGTCTCCGCGCTCGCGCGCATGGCCGGTCTCTCCACCGGCATGCTGTCGAAGATCGAGAACGGCGTCACCTCGCCGTCGCTGACCACGCTCCAGGCCCTGGCACGAGCCCTCAACGTGCCGGTCACGGCGCTGTTCCGCCGCTCCGAGGAGGTGCGCGACGCCACCTACGTCGCCGCCGGGCAGGGGCTCACCATCGAGCGCCGGGGCACCCGCGCCGGGCACCGGTACCAACTCCTGGGCCACAGCGTAGGCAAGCGCCTCGCGGTCGAACCCTATCTCATCACCTTGACCGAGGAGAGCGAGGTCTTTCCCGTCTTCCAGCACGCCGGCCTCGAGTTCCTCTACATGCTGGAGGGGCGGGTGGTCTATCGCCACGGCGACAAGACCTACACGCTCGGGGCCGGCGATTCGCTCTTCTTCGACGCCGACGCGCCCCACGGTCCCGAGGAATTGCTGGAGCTTCCGATCCGCTTCGTCTGCGTCATCACGTACCTGAGGGAGGCGGAGGCATGAACATCGGAGATAGTCGACGGTTGCAAAGGCTGAGGGCATGATGATGTTTCCTGTAAGGAAACTTAGTTTCTTCCGTTGACGCGTGTACACGCTTGGCCTGTAATGCGCCGTCGTTGCACGGGGCGGCCGCCCCGGGATCGGTAACCATGTGCGGAATCGTCGGCCTGTTCTTCAAGAACCCGTCCCTGCATGCGGACCTGGGGATCCATTTCCGCACCATGCTCATCGGCATGAGCGAGCGCGGCCCCGACAGCGCCGGCATCGCCGTCTATCATCGTCCGGCGGCCGAGGGCCGCTCCAAGCTCACTCTTTTCAGCCCCGCCGCCGACTGCCCGTGGCGGGAGATCGCCGCCGAGCTGGCGGCGGCACTCGAGGTGGCGGTGGAATTCGACGTGCGCGCCAACCACGCGGTGCTCACGGTCGACGGCGACGAGAGCCGCGCCCGCGCCTGGCTGGCCGGGCACCGTCCCGAGTTGCGCGTGATGGGTTACGGGCGGCTGATGGAAGTGTACAAGGACAAGGGCCTGCCGGCCCAGGTCATCGCCAAGTTCGACATCGCCGCCATGGAAGGCTCGCACGCCGTCGGCCACACCCGCATGGCGACCGAGAGCGCGGTCACCACCGAGCATTCCCATCCCTTCGCCGCCGCGCCCGACATGTGCCTGGTGCACAACGGCTCGCTCAGCAACCACAACCGGCTTCGCCAATGGCTCAGGCGCCAGGGCATGAGCTTTGAGACCGACAACGACACCGAGGTCGCCGCCCGCTACTTCGCCTATCGCCTCGGCCAGGGCGCGACCGTGATCCAGGCCCTCGAGGCGGCGCTCGTCGACCTGGACGGGTTCTATACCTTCACCATGGGCACCCGCGACGGCTTCGCCGTGCTGCGCGACGGGATCGCCTGCAAGCCGGCGGTGCTGGCCGAGACCGACGACTGGGTGGCGATGGCCTCCGAGTTCCGTTCGCTCGCGCAGCTGCCGGGCGTCGAGCGGGCCACCATCTGGGAGCCGCGGCCGTCGGTGGTCTACACCTGGACGTTGCAGTAGGCGCGCCGTGATCACCCTCGATCTGGCCCAGACCAGCCTGCGCGAGGTGAACGCGCGCCTGCACGCGCTCGGCCCCGACACCAACGAGCGGGGCTGGCGCATCGTCAACCCACGCGGCGCCAATGCCGTCGCGGTCGGGCTTCGGGTCCCGATCGAGGTCGAGATCGACGGCCACGTCGGCTATTATTGCGCCGGCATGAACCGGGACGCGACCGTCACCGTCAACGGCCACAGCGGCACCGGCGTCGCCGAGAACATCATGTCCGGCGTGGTTCGCGTGCGCGGCAACGCCTCGCAGTCGGCGGCCGCCTCGGGCCGCGGCGGCTTGGTGGTGATCGAGGGCGACGCCAGCTCGCGCTGCGGCATCTCGATGAAGGGGGTCGACATCGTGGTCGGCGGCTCGGTCGGGCACATGAGCGCGTTCATGGCCCAGCGCGGACACCTGGTGGTCTGCGGGGACGCCGGCCCGGACCTGGGCGATTCCATCTACGAGGCGGTCCTCTACGTGCAGGGCAGGGTCGCCGGCCTGGGCGGCGACTGCATCGAGAAACCGATGACGGCCGAGCACGTGATGACGCTCCGCGGGCTCCTGGCGCAGGCCGGGATCGCCGCCGACCCCGCCGGGTTCCGCCGCTACGGCTCGGCGCGCAAGCTCTATCACTTTCACGCCGACCACGCCCACGCCTACTGACCGGGAGCGCGCGACCATGGCCATCGACCGCCGCAGCTTGCGCCCCTCGGCCACCTTCCCGCCCGAGGTGCTGGCCGAGATCCAGCGGGCCGCCGATCAGGGCATCTACGACATCCGCGGCTTCGGCGCCAAGCGCCGGCTGCCCAGCTTCGACGATCTGGTGTTTCTGGGCGCGTCGGTCTCGCGCTATCCGCTTGAGGGCTAT
>MELE01000072.1:0-572 GCA_001768615.1 Acidobacteria bacterium RIFCSPLOWO2_12_FULL_67_14b
AGCTGCGCCGCACGCCAAAAAAGCGAAGCCCCGAGGACTACCGGTACTAGACAGGCCTCAGCGCTCAGCCCTCAGCGCTTACTCCGAAAACTCCCTCGCCAGCTCGACCCACTCGCCCCGCGGCGCCAGCTGCTGATAGGACCGCCAGTGCGGCCGCGCCTCCTGCGAGTGACCCATCTTTTCGAGCGTGACCGCGAGATAGAAGTGCGTGTCGGCGTACGACGGATTGAGGCGCAGCGCCTCCTGATAGCACGCCTGCGCTCCGCTGAAGCGTCCGAGGTCGTGATAGATGTTGCCGAGATTGAAGTGCGCCTCGAAGAAGTCCGACTCGAGGCCGATGGCCCGTTCGTACAGGGCCTGCGCTTCGGCCAGCTCGTCGTGGCTGTAGTGGATGTTCGCCAGGTTGATGAGCGCCGCCACCAGATACGGATCCAGCTCCAGCGCCTTTCGATAGCCGGCCGCCGCCGCCTCCAGCCTCGACTCGTCGCCGTCGTCGAGCGCCGACGCCTGGCGGAAACACTCTTCGGCCCGCTTGACGGCGTCGCCGTTGGCGGCGACCGGCGCGGGACGGC
>MELE01000072.1:586-6366 GCA_001768615.1 Acidobacteria bacterium RIFCSPLOWO2_12_FULL_67_14b
GCGGGACGGCCGGGCAGGGCCGGCTCGACCACCCGCCGGGGCAGCGTCAGGATCTTGGCCGGGGCGGCGTCGAGCCTGAAATCGAACACCATCTGGCCCTGGCGTGAGGCGAGCAGGGCGCCCACCACGCGGCTGAAGGACATGCCCTGGCCGAGCTCGTCGTTGGCCTGCCTGATGGCCGCCAGATCCGGAAACGCAAAATACGTGTCGGCATTCGTGCGAAGGACCGGCCGGATGATCCCGCACTTGACCAGGTAACGCAGGTGATCCTCGCGAAGCGACCGGTAGCGCGCCATCAGGTCGCGCATGGCGTGGTACTGCCGCTTCAACGTCTCGGGCGTCGGCACGCCGGACAGCCGGCAGAACTGATCCTCGGAGAGGATCTCGACGTGTGCCGGCGGCTGGGCGTTCAGCTCCTCGGCGCGTTTCAGCTTGTTGCTCTTCTCGCGGATCGTCTCGCCGTCCGGGCCGAACCCTTCCGATCCGACCACGAGCATCGTCGTTCTCGCGTTGACGTCGGCGGCGGTCTCGCCGCCCAGGCGCGCGACGAGCGCGCGCGCGTCCCGCCGTCCGAGCGAGCCGAGCTTTCCGGTGAACACGACGAGCTGTCCTGCGAGTGGCTGACGACCGGGCAGGTCGGGCGAGGGTGATGGCAAGGTGTCAGTGAGGATGTCCGTCCAAGATGAATGAGAATGATCGCGAAGTCAATTGTAAAGTATCACTCGATGCTTCTCGCCGGCGACATCGGCGGCACCAAGACCCTTCTCGGGTTGTTCGAGGCCGGGCCTTCGCGTCCGCGGCCGATCGCGATCCGGGCCTTCGCCACGCTCGACTACCGTCATCTCGCCGATATGCTCTCGGCCTTCACGACCGAGGCAGGCGTCAAGGGCGCGGCGATCGAAGCCGCCTGCTTCGGCGTGGCCGGCCCGGTCGTGGGTGAAACAGTGCAGCTGACCAACGGGCCGTGGCGCGTCGACGCGCGCGCGTTGGCGGCGCTGCTCAACGTGCGCCGCGTCGCGATCCTCAACGACCTGCAGGCCATGGCGTTTGCGGTGCCGGTACTGCAGTCGGGCGAGCTGCGCGTGCTGCAGGAGGGGTCGGCGCTCGCCGGCGGCAACATGGCGCTCATCGCGGCCGGAACGGGATTGGGCGAAGCGTGGCTGCACGAGGTCGACGGCCGCTTTGTTCCTTCGCCTTCGGAAGGCGGCCACGCCGACTTTGCCGCGCGGACCGAGCGGGACGTCACCGTGCTGCGCGATCTCGTACAGCGCTACGGACGAGCCGAAGTCGAGCAGGTCGTGTCGGGCCCCGGTCTCGTCAACCTGCACCGCATCACGCACGCGGGCCCCTGCGTCGCCGTGGACGCGACGAACCCTCGCGATCTGCCCGCGGCCATCACCCGCGCCGCGCTCGAACGGCGTTGCGCGGGGTGCGTCGACGCCCTGGCGATCTTCGTCGAGGCCTACGGCGCCGAAGCCGGCAACCTCGCGCTGCGCACCCTGTCCACCGGCGGGTTGTTTATCGGCGGCGGCATCGCCCGCAAGATCCTGCCGGCGCTCGCCGACGGGCGTTTCATGAAGGCCTTCTGCGAGAAAGCCCCGTTCGCCGGCCTGATGGCCGCCATTCCCGTCAAGGTCATCCTGAACCCCGAGCCGGGCCTGCTGGGTGCGGCCGTCTACGCCGCTTCGTCGTGAAAGCCACGGGGAATTGTTGTAATCTTTCTACCCGTGATCTGGTTCTTCGATCGGGACGGCGAGAGGCTCCGCTACGAGATCACCCGCGGTCGCGCCGATCGGCGCTATCGCCTCGTCATTACACGTGCGGACGGCAGCGAGTCGGTGGAAGAACTGGACGAGCCGACCAAGCTCATCGAACGCTCCGTGGAGCTGATGAATTCCCTGCGCGGAGACGGCTGGCACGTCGCCTGACCTGTTCCTTGACGCACCCGCACGTAAGACGATATCTTACCAGTGATGAAGACGACCGTGTCCTCAAAGGGTCAGATCGTGCTGCCTGCCGAGATCCGACGGCGGGACCGGATTGAAGCAGGGCAGGAATTCGAGGTCGAACGCCTCGACCGTGGCGAGTACCGGCTCCTGCGGCGCACGGCTCGGCTGAATGAGGGCGTCGTCGATTGGCTGCTTGCCTGCCCCGAGAAGGGATTCTTCGCCCCGATTGAATCCGAGTCGACCGATACCCTGTGACCTATCTGGTCGACGCCAACGTCCTGAGTGAGCCCACCAAGTCGTCCCCGGACCCCAAGGTCGTCGATTGGCTCCGGCACAACGAGCGCGACATCGTCGTCGATCCCGTCATCCTCGGTGAAGTCCGGTTCGGCATTCTCCTTCTGCCAAAGGGCAAGCGTCGCACCAGGCTCGAGCGGTGGTTCGACGCGGGCGTTCAGCGCCTCCACTGTCTGCCGTGGGAAGCGGAGACGGGCCTGCGGTGGGCCGAGCTGCTGGCGCATCTTCGCGGGTCCGGCCGTGCCATGCCGATCAAGGACAGCCTCATCGCCGCCACGGCCCTCGTCCACGGCCTCGTCGTCGCCACCCGCAACCGCACCGACTTCGAAAAGACCGGCGTCAGGATCGTCGACCCTTTTGCCGTCTGAGGGCTGAAGCAAGTCTTCAGCCCTCAGCCCTGAGAGCGGCAGCCGTCAGTGGACGCCCTGGCCGCCGGCGAGCTGCTTGACGACCTCGCCCACCACCGCCTTGGCGTCACCGAAGAGCATCAGCGTGTTGTCCGCGAAGTAGAGGTCGTTTTCGATGCCCGCAAAGCCGGGGTTCATGCTCCGCTTGATGGCGAGCACGGTCTTGGCCTTGTCGGCGTCGATGATCGGCATGCCGTAGATCGGACTTGTCGGATCGCGGCGCGCCGCCGGATTCACGACGTCGTTGGCGCCGATGACGAGGGCCACGTCCACCTGCGGCATCTCCGGGTTGATGTCGTCCATTTCGATGAGGCTGTCGTAGGGAATCTCGGCTTCGGCCAGCAGCACGTTCATGTGGCCGGGCATGCGGCCCGCCACCGGATGGATGGCGAATTTCACGTCGATGCCGCGCTTGGCGAGCTCGTCGCGGAGATCGCGCACGCGGTGCTGGGCCTGGGCGACCGCCATGCCGTACCCGGGGATGATCACGACCGACCGCGCGTTCTCGAGCAGATGGGCCGCATCCTCGGCCGTCGCGGACTTCGCCGTCCGCGGCTCGACGGCCGCCCCCGCCGCCTGAACCCGACCGAAGGCGCCGAACAGGACGTTGGTGAACGACCGGTTCATGGCCTTGCACATGATGATCGACAGGATCAGGCCGGACGATCCGTCCAGCGCCCCGGCGGTGATGAGCAGCCTGTTTTCCATGACGAAGCCCATCGCCACGGCCGACAGGCCGGCGTAGGCGTTCAGCAGCGAAATGACCGTCGGCATGTCGGCGCCGCCGATCGGCAGCACCAGCAGCACGCCGAAGGTCAGCGACAGCACGATCACGATCGGAAACAGCCACGACAGCTCGGGCCGGAACATCAGCGTGACGGCGGTCACGAGGGCCACGGCCAGCAGACCGATATTGATGATGTTCTGGTTGCGATAGGTGAGCGGCCGGGTCGGGATGATTTCCTGCAGCTTGCCGGCCGCCATCAGACTGCCGGTGCACGTCAGATACCCCAGCAGCACCTCGGCCCCGATCGCCCCCATCCGGAAGGTCGTCAGCCCGCCGTCTCCCAGCCACATGTAGTACTTGGCCGTGCCGACCAGCCCCGCCGCCAGACCGCCGAACGCGTGCGACAGGGCGGTCCGCTGCGGCACCGCGGTCAGCGGCACCCACGAGAGCGGCACGCCGACGAGCGTGCCGATCACCACGGCAATGACGATCCAGCGAAACGCGACAATCTCGGGGTGCAGCAGGGTGCCCGCGACGGCCAGCACCATCGCGCCCACGCCGGCAAAGACCCCGCGCCGGGCGGTCCTGGGGTCGCTCATCCACTTCAGCGAGAGGATGAACGCGCCGGCCGACACGAGATAGATGACCTGGGTCAGCGTCCCGATCGTCATCGGCCGGGCTCGCGCTTCTTGAACATCTTCAGCATGCGGTCCGTGATGAGGAATCCGCTCACGATATTGGTCGTCGAGGCAAAGACCGCGACCGCCCCTAGCACCACGCTGAGCGGCGTCTGCTGCTCGCCCGTGACGATGATGGCGCCCACGATGGCGATGGCCGAGATCGCATTGGTCAGCGACATCAGGGGCGTGTGCAGCAGGCGCGACACGCGACGGATGACATCGAGGCCGATGAAGGTGGCCAGCATCAAGACAAACAGGCCTGAGACGAAATCGAGTTCCATCTGGTATCCGCTCTCCTTGTTGGTCAGCTCGTTCGGCCCGCGGCGGCGGCCGGCGCCAGCCCCATCGACTCCCGGACGCGTGCGTGCACGACGAGGCCTCCGTGAGCGACCAGCGTCTCGCGGGTGATCTCGTCGTCCAGGTCGAACCGGACCGCGCCGTCTTTGATCAGGTGCAGGAGGAAGGTGGTGATGTTTTTCGCGTACAGCTGGCTCGCGTGGTACGGCACGGTCGACGGCAGGTTGGTCGGGCCGAGGATCCTCACCCCGTGCGAGACGACCGTCTCGTCCGGCTTCGTCAACTCGCAGTTGCCGCCGCGCTCGGCCGCCAGGTCGATGATGACCGAGCCCGGCGCCATGCCGGCGACCGCATCGGCGGGAATCAGCACCGGCGCCTTCCTGCCGGGCACCGACGCGGTCGTGATGACCACGTCGCTCGCGGCCACCGTCCGGGCCATCAGCTCGCGCTGGCGTCGATAGAACGCCTCGTCCTGGCCTTTCGCGTAGCCCCCCGTGTCTTCGGCGCCCGCCGTCTCGAGGGGCAGCTCCACGAATTTGGCACCGAGACTCTCGACCTGTTCCTTGACCGCCGGGCGCACGTCGTACGCCTCGACCTTCGCGCCCAGCCGGCGCGACGAGGCGATCGCCTGCAGGCCGGCCACTCCCGCTCCGATCACGAACACGCGTGCGGGCGCGACGGTGCCGGCCGCCGTCATCATCAGCGGGAACATGCGCGGCAGCTCGGTTGCCGCGAGCAGCACGGCCTTGTAGCCCGCCACCATCGCCATCGACGACAGCGCGTCCATGCTCTGCGCCCGCGTGATGCGCGGCATGAGCTCCATCGCGAAGAGCGAGGCCCCCCGGGCCGCGATCTCCTGTGTCGTCTTGTGGGCGGTGAGCGGCTCGGAGAACCCGATGACGATCTGGCCCGCGCGCAGGGCCGCCGTATCCGCCGCGCCCGCCGCCGGGTTCGCGCCCGGCGCCCGGATCATCAGGATCACGTCGGCGCGCGAGAACACCTCAGGCCGTGCGGCCGTGCGGGCGCCCTTGGCCGCATATTCCGCGTCGGGAAAACCCGCGTCGGTTCCGGCGCCGGCCTCCAGCAGGAGGTCGGCGCCAGCTGTGATCAGCGCGGGAACAAGGGGTGGGATGAGCGCCACGCGGCGCTCGCCAGGAAAGGTCTCTCGGAGAACTCCAACGATCATCGCCGCTCCATCCAGTGCAAGTCACTTATTCTACTCAGCCCGCCGCGCGTGCAGCCGGCTTCTTCCCGCGCGGGACCGTGGTCGCACGCCCCGGTCGGCTGCTTGTCAGACGCGGACAAGTTGCGGCAGATGATCGAAGTGCGTGTCTCGCGCGTGCAGGGCCAGATTGTGCTGCAGGACCAGCGCCGCCAGCCACATGTCGTTGGTCGGAATCGGCGTGCCCTGTTTCCGGAGCTGGCG
>MELE01000072.1:6439-7514 GCA_001768615.1 Acidobacteria bacterium RIFCSPLOWO2_12_FULL_67_14b
CGCCGGAGTATCCGCTCGTTCTCGGCCTGCCGGCGCCCGTGGGCGAAGCCGGCCCGAAGCTCGCCGAGCACGACGAACGGCAACAGAACGGCCTCGGCCTGCTCCAGGAGCGCCACCGTCTCGCCGACCCCCTTGCAGAGATCGACGTATCGATTCGTGTCGAGGGCCACCCTCACCGCCAGAGATCCCGGTCCACCCGGTCCAGCGCGGCGAGCGCGGACTCGAGCGCCTTGTCGGCCTTCCAGGTGCCGGCGATATCACCGAGATCCCGTCGTTTTCGCGGCGCACCCGCCACGCCAACGCCTTCCGCCAGCGCGGTGACGGCGGCCGCGTTCAGGCTCTTGCCCGCCGCGCGCGCGCGGGCGCGTAACGCGTGGTCAATGGCCGGCGGGATGCCGCGGATGGTGTACTGCATGCAGTCAGTATAGGCCATGCATGCACTCTCGGCAATCAGGACTCCCTGCCGGCGCCTGGCCCCAGGGAGGCCTGATCGGCGCGGAGGGCCAGGCCGTGCAGGCTACAATACGAGCGATGAGACTTGCCGCCGCGGCGGTGCTCGGCGTCGTGACGCTGGCCTCGCTGACGGCATCACAGGCGCAGCCGGCCCCCGCCGCGCAGCGTCCCTCCGCAGCCGCCGTTCCCTTCAAGGTCGGCGAGACGCTGACCTACGATGTGATGTGGTCGTCGTCCCTCGTCGCCGGCAGCGCCGTCAGCACCGTCGGCAGCAAGCGGGCCTCCGCCGGATCCACGGCTTACGCCATCACCGTCGAGGGTCGGCCGCTCCCCATGCTGTCGAGGCTGTACAACCTCTTCTACAAGATGGACACGCTCCTCGACAGCGTCACGCTGCTGCCTCACCAGGCGTCGCTCTACACCGAAGAGGGAGCCAGCCGGCGGGTGGCGGCGGTGCGCTTCGATCGGAAGGCTCGCCGCGCGTTTTACGAGCTCCAGAGCGAGACCGTCGCCAGGTTTGACTTCGACGTGCCGCCCCAGGTCCAGGATGGTCTGTCCGCGCTCTTCGTGCTGCGGGCCATGACGTTCAAGGCCGGTGAGCGCATCACGCTGCCGATCGTCG
>MELE01000073.1:0-11244 GCA_001768615.1 Acidobacteria bacterium RIFCSPLOWO2_12_FULL_67_14b
TTCGGCGCGAGTCAGACGGGATCAGGCACGATCAACCTCAGCGTGGCGGCGAACCCGGGGGATGCCCGTAGCGGAACGCTCACCGTGGGCGGCCAGAGCGTCACGGTGAACCAGGCCGGGGGCGACCCGCTGTTCGGCAACCGGGCCGGGACCATCGCGAAGGGAGCGGGCTGCCCCGCCGCCCTGCCGTCTGCGGCGCCGTGGACCGGGGAGATTCGCCGCAACGCCGCGGGCGGCTTCGAGTTCGTGTTTACGGCGCCGGCCATTGCCGTGGTCAACCAGGTCGTCGCCTTGAGTGTCACCGGGACCACGCTGCAGTTCGCCGTCGTGGTCAGCAACACGATCTTCACCTTCACGGCAACGCTGTCGGCCGATCGCCGGTCGTTCAGCGGCACCTTCGCCGGCGAGGGCTGCAGCGGAACCTGGACCGGCACGCGCCAATAGCTGATTGCGCGGCGATTCCTGTGGTAAGATTCTTACCAGTAAGAGTATTACCATGCGAATCACGAGCAAGGGCCAGGTCACGATTCCCCAGGACATCCGCGAGCGGCTGGGGTTGCATCCCAATACGGAGGTCGAGTTTACGGTCGAGCGCGGCCGGGCCGTGCTCCGTCCGAAAAAGGGCAAGCCCACCATCGGCGAACTCACGGTCAAGCGCCTCCGCGAAGGTCCCAAGATGATCATGAGCAGCAAGGAGCTCCTGGCCCTCCTCCGAGACGAGCCCGATGAGATCGACGCTGATTGATTCGAACGTCCTGATCGATCTCTTCGATGACGGATCGGAGTGGCAGGGATGGTCGGACGCGATGGTGGCCACCTGCCGCAATCGCGGGCCGATCGTGATTAACCCGGTGATCCTGGCAGAGGGGTCATTGGGATTCGATTCGTACGAGGCGGTGAACCAGCACTTGCCGGAAGACTTCGTCGTGCGGGAGCCGCTGCCCTGGGAGGCGGCGTTCCTGGCGGCGCGCGCGTTCCTGATCTACCGGCACGAGGGCGGGCAGCGTCGGTCGCCGTTGCCCGACTTCTACATCGGCGCCCACGCGGCCGTCGCCGGCCACACCCTGCTCACGCTTGATCCGCGCCGCTATCGTCATTACTTTCCCAAGCTCCGCATCGTCTCGCCGTAGCCGGATGGCATGGCGCGCTATAATTCGAAGTTCGGGCCGGAGTGGCGGAACTGGCAGACGCGCGGGACTCAAAATCCCGTTCTCCTTGCGAGAGTGTGGGTTCGATCCCCTCCTCCGGCACCAGCTTTCGCTCGAGTTTCAGGCGAAAGCTGCCCACCATAGCGGCGGTGAATGCAGCAGCCGCGGCGGTGGGCCCTTTCGGTCTCCGAGCTTCGGCTGGCAAGCCAACCCACAGATTGCGTTTACGTGCCAACACCAGGGCCGCAGCCTGCCCCGAGCGAACGACCTACGCGAACAGGCGTCTCCCGGCGCGAGCCACGGGTTCAACGTGCGGGCCGCAGTAACTGAACGCCCCTGTAGCACTTGAGCTCGGAGAGGAATACACTGGGTTTCTATCGCGCGTCCCAGGGAATCATGGGGGTGAGGTATGCAAGCTCTGCTCCGGGATTACTTCGACGGCCGCCTCTCGCGTCGCCGGTTCTTCGAACGCCTCGTCGCTACCGGGCTCACCGCCACCGCCGCCCGGTCGGTGCTTGAAGCCGCGGAACGCGGCGCCCTCCAGGACACCCAGCCCACGGGTAATGCCGCAGTCTTTTCCGGCACGGGCGGCGAGTTGCTCGTCGAGCAAATCAAGGCCGCCGGCTCGAAGTACATCTTCACGAACCCGGGATCGCTGGAAGTCGCGTTCTTCGATGCCCTCGTCGATCGGCCGGACCTCGAACTGGTGGTCGGCCTGCACGAAGGCATAGTGATCGCGATGGCCGACGGCTATCACAAGGTGTCGCGCCAACCGACGATGGTCAACGTGCATGCGGCGGTCGGGACGGCGCAGACCGCCGGGCAGATGTACAACGCGCACTTCGATGGCTCCGGGTTGATCGTCACGGCGGGCATGAGCGACAACACGATCGCCAGCGACGACATGGTGCTCGCCCCCAGGCCGGGGTTCAGCCAGTCCGAGATCAACCGGCAGTTCACGAAGCTCACCTGGGACGTCCGCACCGGCGCGTCATCCGCCATGGCCGTCCGCCGCGCCTACAAGCTCGCGGCCACCGCGCCCGGCGGGCCGGTGTACGTCGCGTTCTCGACGCGCGCCTTGCAGGAGCAGGTCAAGGGCGACGTCTGGCCGAAAGAGGCGTTCCTGATCGACGCAAGACCGCGGGCGGCCGTGGATCAGATCCAGGCGGCGGCGCGGATGCTGGTCGAAGCGAAGCGCCCGGTGGTGCTGCTCGGCGACGAGATCTTCAAGGCCGATGCGGCCGTCGAAGCCATTGCCCTCTGCGAGATGCTCGGCCTGCCGATGGCGACGCCCCGCCTCGGGGCGTTCCAGTATCTCTCGGCAACGAACCCCTTGTATCTGGGCTCGGCTCTGGGCGGCGACCGGCCGTACCCGTACAACGGCGCCGACCTCACGATTCAACTCGGATCGCGCGAGCAGGGCGGCGCCCCGGCAGCCAATCCCGCTCCAGGCACGCCACGATCACGCTACATCGCGATCGGCCTCGATACCAACAACCTGGGCCGGACCCACGCCATGGACCTCGCCATCGTCGGCGACGTCAAGGTGACCGCCAGGGATCTGGCCGACGCGGTCAACGCGCTCGTGACCAGGGACCGGCTCGCCAGGATCCGTGACGAGCGGCTGGCTGTGATCAAGCCGGCCATTGCGGCCGCAAACGCCGCGCGGCTGGCGCAGGCCCGCAAGAACTTCGGGCAGAGCGTCATCCATCCCGATCAGGTCGGGTTCGAGATGGAGAACGGTCTCGAGAAAAACGCGCTGATCGTCACCGAGAACCAGCCGGGCGTCGTGGGCAAGCACGACTTCCTGGGCTTTGGTCCGCGCCCCGAGGACAAACAGAACATCAGCCATGGCGGCGGCTCGCTCGGCTGGGGCGTCGGCGCGGCCGTGGGCGTCAAGCTGGCGGCCCCCGATCGGCAGGTCGTGCTGAGCATCGGCGATGGGTCGTTGATGTACAGCGCCGGAGGGTTCTGGTCCATGGCGCGCCACCAGACCGCGGTGCTCACGATCGTCTGGAACAACCACAACTACCAGACGGTCCGCAACGGCGCGTTCCGCTACAACAGGCGGATGGCCGAGACCGGGCGGTTCCCCGGCCTGTACCTGGGCGACCCGGACATCGACTTCGTCAAACTGGCCGACAGCCAGGGCGTCAAGGGGCAGCGCGTTACCAACGCGAGCGACATTGCCGCCGCGTTGAAGAAGGGCACGGCGGAGACGCGCGCCGGTAGTCCCTACCTGATCGAGTTTGTCGTCTCCAGGTTTGGCGGAGGGGCCGAGTCGACCTGGTACCAGAAGGTGAGGCCACGGACCACGACGACATCGACGACGGTCGTGTAGGCGGCTCGTCGCCTGACCGCCCGGATCCCGGTGGTGTGCTCATTTCTGCACGCGCTCCCACACCAGCGTGCCCTCGGCGAGGTTCGATCCCAACTCGGCGGGATCGATCCGGGGGGTCGCGTGCAGGGGAGCAGCGCCGGCAGCAATGACCGCAGCGACAGCGAGACGGCTAACCCAGTGATTCATGAGGAACCCCCGTGAGGAACCCCCGTGAGGAACCCTATTAACCAATCTTCCATCGCCGCAACAACCGCACCACTTTCGAGCGGAGGCGGTCGTCTTTCCATTCCGACGTGTCGTCTCGCTTGTCGGGCGGCACCTGGTCGTCGGCGATGTGCCCGAACATGAGCAGCCGCGTGGCCTCGAGCAGGCCCTCGGCGCCGAAGGGCTTTTCGATGAACGCTTCGCCGTCGCCGAGCTCCTGCACGCCGGAGAAGAGCGCGTCGGCAAACCCGGTTTGATACAACACGCGCGTCGACGGGTAGCGCGATCGCACGATGGCGGCCAGCTCGCGGCCGTTCATGCCGGGCATCATCAGGTCGGTCACCAGCAGATCGATCCCGGGAAACCCCGGCTCGTCGAGCAGGCGCACCGCGACCGGGCCCGACTCGGCCGACCGGATCTCGTAGTTGTCGGTGGAGAGGATCCGCTTCACCAGGTTGAGCACGGGCGGCTCGTCGTCGACGACGAGCAGCCGCCTGCGAACCTCGAGCGGCGGCCGCTCGAGCGGCGCCCCGGCCGTCGTCGAGCCGGGCCGATCGATCAGTGCAACGTTGGGAAGTGGCGAATCGTCCGCGGCCATGCGATGAGACATCTTACCGTCTCCCCCTTGGCCGCGGAGCCTTCGGATCGCGGACCTGACACCAGATGACACCAGCGACGAGCTAGTGTCCTGAAGGCTGAAGGCTGAAGACTTACATAGGAAACACCATCCCTTCCTTGACCACATCCGGCGAGTCGATCTCGGCGTTGCTGTTGTTGATGTGGATGAACCAGAGCCTGGCGCGGACCCCCTTCAGCAGCTCGCGCGTCCGGCTCATCATCGGATGCGGAATCTCGTCGATCGGCCGGTTGATCTCCGTTGGCGATGCGAACGTGCCGTCGAGAAAGGCGTAATCCACCGCATCGGCAAGCGTGCGGATGCTGCGGTCCCACTTCTCCCAGCGATCGATGTCGGGAATGAACACGGCGGCACGGCGCGGCCCGTCGATGCGGAACCCCACGGTGTCGGAAAACTCGTCGCGGTGCGGCACGCGAAACGCCGTGACGCGGATGCCGCCGTCGATCGCCACCGGCTGGTCGTAGGCCATCGTCCTGATGGCGATGTTCGGCACGGCGGCCAGCTGGCTCCACGGGCCGTTGGCCCGCAGGAACGCGCCCATGCGCTCGGTGGCAAACACGGGCACGCCGGCCGCGTTCACCGACTCGCGGCCCAGGAACATCAGGCCGGTGTAGTGGCCGATGTGCGCGTGCGTCAGGAAGATGCCGTCAGGATTGCGCCCGCCCGTGAGCGCCTGCACCTGCGCGGGAAAATCCGGCGTCGCGTCGAACACGTACGCCGCGCCTGTGCGCCGATTGATCAAGCCGAGGCTCGAGACCTTCTCGGGCTTCCGCTTCCCCGCCCGAATCTCCTCACAGATCGGCCGCCGGCAGCCGAGCTGGGGAATGCCGCCGTCCTGCGCGATTCCGAGGACGACGACCTGCCAGTCGTCAGCAGGCCCCTGAGCTGAGCCGACCGAGACCAGAAGTGCCAGCACCAGCACCGTGCGCACTATGGGGCTATCACCCACGTGAACGTGACGCCCGCCGACAGGCGCCAGAACCCGTAGTTGCCGGGGCGCGTGAATCCCGTCTTGTCGCCCGGCGCCATGAAGTACCGGACGTCGCCGCGGATGCCGACCATGTCGTTGACGTCGTAGATCGCGCCGCCGCCGACGTTCACGCCGAAGTCATAGACGGTGGCGATCTTCGGGCAGGCCGCGAAGCAGCCGTGCACCTGGATCCCGCCGACGCCGCCAACGCCGTAGGGCCGTACGATCCCCGATTGCGCGAGCCACATGATGTTGACCATGTAGGTGGCCAGGTCGAGCTCGGGCCCGGGCGACGGCGAGCCGTTCGCAAACCCGAAATCGAGCTCCGCGCCCCAGCCGGTGGTTTCGTGCACCGAGACCGAGGCGCCCGGCGTGAGCGAGGTGGCCGGTACGTCGCCGCCGGTGGTCGCGCCCAGCTGCCCGGTCAACAGGCCCTTGTAGGTGCCGCCGCCCTGCGCGTCGGCGCGCGACGCGTTCAGACCGACTAGCGCCACCGCGACCACCATCCACACGCACATCCGATTCATCACGTCTCCTGAATCACGGGCGCCACTAAAGTGGCGCCCTCCCGGCACATCCCTGTCCCGTGAACAACTGCTGCCCGTCGCGCAACAGCCACCGCCGGGCTTCCTGGTGCCGCGGACAGACGGCGGCCACATGCCGCCAGAAGCGCCTCGAATGATTGAGCTCGCGGCGATGCATCAGCTCGTGCAGCAACACGTACTCGCGCACGAAGTCGGGGACGAGGATCAGCCGCCAGTTCAAGGTGATGGCGCCAACCGCCGAGCACGCGCCCCATCGAGACCGCTGGTTGCGCACCGACACGCGCGTCACCGTGATGCCATGCGCCCCGGCCAGCGCCAGGAGCGCGGCCGGCAGCTCCCGCCGCGCGCGGGCGCGCAGCGCCGGCTCGTCCGGGTGCACCAGGGCCGGCCGCGCAAACTGCGTGCGGCGCTGCTTGTCGATCCACGGTTCGCTCGACTGGACGAATTCGAGGGCCTCACGTTTCGACCCCCAGCGCGGCAGCGTCACCCGCAGCGTCCCGTCGTCCAGCACGCGAAGAATGTAGCGCCGGGCCCACCGGTGCCGGACGAACACCGTGGGAGCGACACGGAACGGCAGATCGAGCTGCATGGACGGACACTACGATAGCAGTAAAGTAACGCCATGGCCTCAGGCTTCGATGCCCTCGTGGAACTGGTCCGCGGCGCGACCTTCGACGACTTCCTGCTGCGCCCGCAGTACAGCGTGATCGAGCGGCGCGACCCGTCGGTGGTGGACCTGTCGTGCCGGTTCTCGGCCCGCATCACCCTCAAGCGGCCGCTCGTGTCGGCCAACATGGATACGGTCACGCGCGCGCCGATGGCCATCGTCCAGGCCGAAGAAGGCGGCCTCGGCATCATCGACCGCGGGTTCCGCAACGGCGACATCGAGCCGCAGGTGCGCGAGGTCGAGAAGGTCAAGCGGATGCAGCACATCATCATCCGCGACCCGTACGCCGTGGCGCCCGAGACGAGCCTGAAAGAAGCCGTGGCCGTGATGCGGCGCACACGGGCGGGCACGCTGGTGGTGGTCGACGCGGCGCGGCGGCTCAAGGGCCTGCTGACCGAACGCGACGTGCGGTTCGTGAACACGCGTGAAGGCGCGGTGTCGTCGCGCATGACGCCGGCAAGCCAGCTCGTCGTCGGCCATGGCGAGCTGGCGCTCGACGTCGCCGAGCGCCTGATGGTCGAGAAGAAGGTCAAGAAGCTGCCGCTCGTGGACGCCAACGGCACGCTGCTGGGGCTGATCACCGCGAAAGACATCGATCGGCAGGAACGGCTCCCCTTCGCCACCCGCGATGCGCACGGCCGCCTGCGCGTGGGCGCGGCCATCGGCGCGACCGGCGACTTCCTCGAGCGGGCCGCGGAGCTGGTCAAGGCGCAGGTCGACGTCATCGTGATCGACATCGCCCACGGCCATTCCGTGGTCATGGCCCGTGCGATCGACGCCTTCAAGCAGCAGTTTCCCGACGTCGAGCTGGTGGCCGGCAACGTGGCCACGGCCGACGGCGTCCGCTTTCTCGCCGAACGCGGCGTGCACGCCGTCAAGGTGGGGATCGGGCCCGGCGGTGGCTGCACCACGCGGCTGACGACCAGTTTCGGCGTGCCGCAGTTGCAGGCGCTGGTCGAATGCCGCCAGGCCGCGGGCGACAACCTGCCGCTCATCGCCGATGGCGGGATCAAGCGGCACGGCGCCATCCTCGAGGCCCTGCTCTTCGGCGGCGACACCGTGATGCTCGGCAGCATGTTCGCCGGCACGGAAGAGACCCCCGGCGACGTGGTGCAGAAACCCGTCGTGCTGCCCGATCAGCAGCGGTCGGTCAAGGTGCCGTTCAAGGTGCTGCGCGGCATGGCCTCGATCCAGGCGATCCGCGACCGGCTCGACGTCGAAGACGACGAGGTGGTCGATCTCGAGGCGCTCGGCGCCGAAGGCACCGAGGTCAGCGTGCCGGCGCGAGGCTCGGTGCGGCCGATCGTGCACGACATCCTGAAACACTTGTGTTCGTCGATCAGCTACGGCGGCGCCAGGAGCTTAGGGGAGCTGCGGCAGATGTTCAGGAACGATCCGCTCCGTTACCTCATCAAACTGTCCGCATCATCGAAACGCGAAAGCTATAAGCGCTAGCCGGCGGGCCAGACTCACATTGACGATTGACGATCGTCAATGCGGGCGAGTAAGCGAAAGGCCAGCGAGCACAACATGACTGTTGACGCCGGGATTCGATCCCAGCTGGTTCCCGTTCGAGATGTGCTGAAAGCGATAGCCGATCACGAGCCGGTGGCGTGCCGCTACGTTCAGGCGCACGCCGCCGCCCCAATGCGCCGTGAAGTTGGCGCGGGTGCTCTTTTCGGGAATCGGGTCCGACGTCCACAGTCCGCCCATCGACAGCTCGCCAAAGGCGGACCATTTCGGGCGCGGCTCGAAATTCCACCGCCACACCACCGGCGCCAGGCCGGACCCGTAGAGGCGAGAGGGCCGGGTCTGCGCGAAGATCGGCGTGGCTTCCACCGCCCACGCGAATCGCCCGCGCAGCCATCCGGGACCGAGCGGCCGCGTCAGCTCGCGCCCCCATGAGACGACCTGCACCGCGTATCGGCGGTGGGCCGTCGATTCGAACAGCTTTACGCTCCATGCCCCGCCGGCGGCGACGACCAGTTCCGTTGACGCCGGTTCGCGCCCGCCGACCGTGCACACCACCGCCAGCGGCCCTTCCGTGTTCATGTGATCGACGGCGGGATCGAGGTCGGCCTCGACGTTGACTTCCAGTCCGTGACTGACGTGGAGATCGAGTGAGGACGCGCCGTTGGTCGCGCGCCACTCGACCGATCGGCCGCCGTTCGCGCTCGCGAACGATATTCGCACGTCGCCGGCCGCCACGACGGGCGCGGCGCCGGGCAGCCGCAGCTCGACGGAGGGTTTGTCGAGCATGCGGCCGCTGAAGGTGATCCGCCAGGATGTCCGGCTGAAGCCGGACGCCACATCTTCCTGGCGCACGAGCTTCCACTCGCGCTGTTGCCGATCGTTGGGAACGACGCAGGTCGCCGCGACCCATGCCGTGGCGGCCTGCGCGATCGTCAGTGCGAGCAGCACGTCATTGCGCGACGCGTTCGGCGAACGTGATGAGGTGGCCGTCGGGATCGGTGATCGCGAACTCAAAGCGGGTCATGGGCCTAATCCAGGGTGCCTAAGGTGCGTACGGTGCGTAATGTGCCTAATGGTCGGTGCGCCACGGACGCGTAGTTTAGTCCACTCGTGGATGCGGGCCTCACGAAACGGCAGCCTTGGGTTGGGGCCGGACTGTCCGTTTGCGGAACTGCTATGCTCCGGGTATGGCCAGCGGCTGGGAGAGCAAGTCGATCGAATCCCAACAGGATGACGCATCGCGCAAGTCGGAGGCCGGCCCGCCGGTCACGCCCGAGCAGCAGGAGCGCGCGGGGCGCCGGACCGGCCTGGAACTGGCGCTGGCGCAGACACAGGCCGAGCTGGGGGCCGCCTGCCGGCCAGCTCATCGGGAAATGCTGCAGCTTCGGATGGAGGCGATCCGGTCCCGGCTCAAGGACTTGTGAGGATCCCCCAGATTTGCTAAGCTACCCGCCCTAAGACCCGAACCCACCAAAGCTTCCACAGCCACGTTGGAATCGAACCCGAATCCTATATTGCGCCCAGCCGTCACCCGTTAGAGTTCACCCGTGCCACCAGTCCGATTGTTCGTGGGCAATTTGCCCTATCAGGCGACCGAAGACGACCTGCGTACGCACTTCTCGCAGGTCGGCCCACCCACGCAGATCGTTCGCCCGCTCGATCGCGAGACCGGGCGCGCGCGCGGGTTCGCGTTTGTCGAATACGCGGAGCGCGGCCCGGCCGAAGAGGCCATCAAGAAGTTCGATGGGCAACTGTTCATGGGCCGTCCCCTCGCGGTCAGCGAGGCCCGCGCGCGTGAAGCCGGTGGCCCGCCCCGTCCGGGCGGCTACGGCGGTCCCCCGCGCCCTGGCGGTTTCAGCGGCGGGGGCGGCGGAGGATTTGGCGGACCCCGGCCCGGTGGCGGATTCGGCGGACCGCGCCCGGGTGGCTTCGGCGAAGGCCCTCAGGGCGGTGGTGCACGGGATCGCAACTTCGGCCCTCCCGCTCCACCGAAAGACAAGAAGAAGCAGGTCTTCAAGAAGGAAGACAAACCCAAGGGGCCGATCCCAACGAAGTTCACCGGCCGCATGTACGACCTGGACGACTCGGCCGACGAGGACGCGATCGATGTCACCCCGGACTTCATGAAGCACGAGGAGCCGGAGCTGGACGCAGCACCTAATGCACCCGAGGCACCCGAGGCACCCGAGGCACCCGAGGCACCTGATGCACCTGATGCACCTGAGACAGACGACAAGGAGTAAGACATCGTGCCGAAGCGCGAGGACGTGATCCTCTTCAGCGGCGGTGCGCAGGGCGCAGAGGCGGAGTTTGGCGCCTGCGCCGAGCGCTTCGGGATCGAAGAGGTCAACTTCTCGTTCGACGGCCACAAGCCGCTGCGCACGCGCGGCCTGCGCGTGCTCAATCACGAAGAGCTGGCGGCCGGCGAGGTCAGCCTGGCGTATGTCTCGCGGCTGATGAACCGGCGGTACCCCGACACGCCGACCTTTCGCAAGATCCTCCAGAGCATCTGGTACCAGATCAACAACGGCCAGGAGATCTACGTGATCGGGACCATCCAGCCCGATCACACCGTCCGCGGCGGCACGGGCTGGGGCGCGGAGTTCGCGAAGTTGTGCAACAAGCCGCTGTTCGTCTTCGATCAGGACCGGAACGGCTGGTTTACGTGGGACGGCGAGGCCTCGGCCTGGACCGCGCTCAAGGGCGGAGACGATCCCGTGATTGAGCACGTGCACTTCACCGGCACGGGCACGCGCGTGCTGAGCGCGTCCGCGCAGAAGGCCATCGAAGACCTGTTCGCCCGCTCGTTCTAGACCAGCCGGCCCTTCGCTGGGCGCTTTCTGCTTTCGGCCTTCAGCTCACAGCCCGAAGCAGCTAAACGGAAACCACAGAGAGAGAGAGCACGAAGGCTCTTGGTCTTTCCAAGAGTTTGCTTCGTGCTCTTCGTGATGATCTTCGTGAACTTCGTGGTCTCGTTCGTGTCTAGAAGCGCAACCCGAAGGCGCCGAGGAACGTGCGCCCCCCGGTCATGCCGGGGCGTGGCCGCGGGTGGTGGGCGGTCGACGTCCCCTGCCCGAAGCGGGCGCCGCGGATGAAGCCCGTCGGCAAGCCGTCCCCATCGAGCGCGCTCATCGCGTTGGCGGTGATGGTCGTGTCCCCCCTTACCCAGGTGCATGAAAAATCAAAAGAACACGATCCCACCCTATCGCATCGATACGACAACAGCGACACGAAGGTCGTGAATTGGCGTCTTTCTGGT
>MELE01000073.1:11255-18157 GCA_001768615.1 Acidobacteria bacterium RIFCSPLOWO2_12_FULL_67_14b
GAAGGTCGTGAATTGGCGTCTTTCTGGTGCGAACGGGCCGTGGGGTGGGATGAACGGCGCATGCGATGACCATGTATGATGCGCTCGCGCATGGCACGAGAGGTCATCGCCGGCATCACGACGTTTCTGACGATGTCCTACATCGTCGTCGTGAACCCGGCCATCTTATCAACCCCGGGCACGGGAATGCCATTCTCCGGGGCGCTGACCGCCACCGTGCTCGTGTGCTTCACCATGACGCTGCTCATGGGCCTCTACGCGAAGCTCCCCTTCGGCGTGGCGCCGGGGATGGGGCTCAACGCGTTCTTCACCTACACGCTGATCATCAACGGCGGCATCGGGTGGCCGGTCGCCCTGGGCATCATCTTCTGGGCCGGGGTGCTGTTCCTGCTCGTGTCGGCGACGCCGCTGCGCGAACGCATCGCGATGGCGATTCCCGACACGTTGCGCGCGGCCACGGCGGCGGGGATCGGCATCCTGCTCACCTTCATCGGCCTGCAGAGCGCCGGGTTCGTGGCGGACCATCCCGTGACGCTCGTCGGCGTGGGTCCGCTCGATCACCGCTCGATGCTCACGCTGGCCGGACTGTTCCTGGCCGTGTGGCTCAGCCGGCATCAGAATCCGCTCGCCTACGTCGCCAGCATCGGCGCGGTCACCGCCGGCGCGTGGATCGGCGGCTGGGTCACGCCGCCGGCGCAGTGGCTCAGCGCGCCGGATTTTTCGTCGGTCTTCTTCAAGCTCGACATGTGGGGCGCGCTCTCGCTCGCGCTCGTGCCGGCGATGATCACGGTGATGATGACCGACCTGTTCGATTCGCTCTCCACGTTCATCGGCGTCGCGCAGGCCGCGAACCTCGTCGATGAAAGAGGCGAGCCGAAGAACCTGCGGCAGGGGTTGATCGTCGACGCCGTCGCGACGCTCGGCGCGGGCCTGTTCGGCAGCTCATCGGGCACGGCCTACGTTGAGAGCATCGCCGGCATCCGCATGGGCGGACGGACGGGGCTCACCGCGGTGGTCACGGCGCTCTGCTTTCTGCCGTGCCTGTTCATCGCGCCGCTGGCGGCCGCCATTCCGCCGTACGCGACCGCCGCCGTGCTGATCCTCGTCGGCGTGTCGATGTTCCAGGCGGTGGCGCGCGTGCCGTTCGACCGCCTCGAGCTGGCCGTGCCGGCGTACGCGACGCTGATCCTGATTCCGCTGACCTTTTCCATCACGCAGGGTATCCTGTGGGGGTTCATCCTGCACGCCGCCCTGCACGTGGCCGTGGGCCGTGCGCGGGCCGTTACCGCGGCGGCGTGGGGCCTGGCTGCCGCCTCCATCGCGCTGCTCGTGATCGAACATGCCTACTGACGCTGATTCGCCCATCCTCTCGGCCACCGTCGACGAGTTCCAGAAGATCAAGAAGCTGGCCGACAAGGCCATCGCGCAGCTGTCGGACGCGCAACTGGAGGCGAAGATCGACCCGGAGGCCAACAGCGTCGCGATCATCATGCGGCACATGGCGGGCAACATGCGGTCGCGCTGGGTCGACTTCATCACCAGCGACGGCGAGAAGCCGGATCGCATGCGCGATCGCGAGTTCGAGGACGTGCCGCAGGCGCGGGCCGCGCTCGTCGCCGACTGGGAGCACGGGTGGCGGTGCGTCTTCGACGCCCTCGCGCCCCTGACCGACGCCGACCTCCAGCGCACGGTGGTGATCCGCGGTGAGCCGCACTCGGTCTACAAGGCGATGAGCCGGCAGGTAACCCACTACGCCGGCCACGCGTATCAGATCCTGCTGCTGGCCAAGCACCTGCTGGGTCCCGAGTGGAAGACGCTGTCGATCCCGCGCGGCCAGTCCGAAGAATTCAATCGCCGCATGCTGGCCAAGCTCAAAGGTGCCTGACCACCTTCGTTGGGGCATTCTCGGAACGGCCCGCATCAACCGGCGGCTGATCCCGGCCATCCGCGCCGCGCGGCGCAGCGACCTGATGGCGGTCGCGAGCCGCAATCGCGAGCGCGCCGAGGCCCACGCCCTCGAGTGGGACATTCCCCGCGCGATCGAGGGCTACCAGCGGCTGCTCGCCGATCCGGCCATCGACGCCGTCTACATTCCCCTGCCGAACAGCGAGCACGTCAAGTGGACGCTGGCGGCGGTCGAGGCCGGCAAGCACGTGCTGTGCGAGAAGCCCCTCGCGCTCGATCCCCTTGATGTCGATCGCATCGCCGTCGCGGCGCGGGCGCACCAGGCCTCTGTCGAGGAAGGGTTCATGTACCGGCACGAGCCCCTGACGGCGAAAGTGCTGGAGCTCGTGCACGGCGGCGCGCTGGGCGCGGTCCGCGCCATCGTGTCGGGATTCACCTTCGCGCAAAGCGGCGCCGGCGACGTGCGGCTCAATCCCGAACTGGGCGGCGGGGCGCTGTGGGACATCGGCTGTTATCCGGTCACCTACGCACGCCTGATCGCCGATCGGGACCCGAAGATGGTCTTCGGCTCCGCCCAGTGGACGTCGACGGGCGTCGACGAGGAGTTCGTCGGCCTGCTGCGCTTCCCCGGCGGCACCACGGCGACCATTTACGCCGGCTTCCGCGCCGCGTATCGCACCTGGCTCGAGGTGCTGGGCAGCGACGGCGCGCTCACGGTGCCCAACCCGTTCCGGCCCGGGCCGCTCGAGACGCTCGAGCTCGAGCGCCTCGGCGCGGTGGAACGCATCGACGTGCACGGCTCGGCGGAGATCTTCGTGCGCCAGGTGGAGCACTTCGAGGCCTCGGTGCTCGACGGCGCGGCGCCGGTCGTCAGCCTCGCCGAGAGCCGCCGCACGGCGGCCACGCTCTCGGCCCTCTACGCCTCGGCACGCGACACCTCGGCGTTGTATCCTCAATAGACGTGGACCCGGCGGCTCCTACGGTGCTGTGGCGGATGTTCCGCACGGGGAAGGACAACGTTCGCGCGGTGATCCTTCCAGGCGGTCCGCCCTACACGCTCGCGTTTTTCGCCAACGACCGGATGGACCGCGCGGAAAACTACGAGGCCATGGACCTGGCGATGTTCCGCGCCGACGAAATCAAGCGGTCCCTGGCGGGCGACGGCTGGCAAGAAGAGTGATGAATGCTGACGATTGACACGCGGCATCGAACCATCGGCGTACGGGTCGGGAACGTCACCGTCGGCGGCGGCGCCCCCATCGTCGTGCAGTCGATGACGATGACCGACACGGCGGATGCGACGGCGACCGCGCAGCAGTGCATCGAGCTCTGCGAGGCCGGGTCCGAGATGGTCCGCGTCACCGTGAACCTGCCCGAAGCGGCGGCCGCGGTGCCCGAGATCAAGCAGCGGATGCGGGATGCGGGCTGCGAGGCGCCGCTCATCGGCGACTTCCATTACAACGGCCACCTGCTGCTCACGCGCCATCCGGACTGCGCGCGCGCGCTCGACAAGTACCGCATCAATCCCGGCAACGTCGGCACCGGCCGGCGGCGCGACGAGCAGTTCGCGACGATTTGCCAGGTCGCCATCGATTACGGCAAGCCCGTGCGCATCGGCGTCAACGGCGGCTCCCTCAACCAGGAGCTGGTGATGGCGAAGATGCAGGAGAACACCGATCGCAGCCTGGGCCGGGAATCGGAAGACATCATCAACGAATGCATGGTGCTTTCGGCGATCCGGTCAACGGAGCTGGCGATCGAAACGGGCCTGCGCCAGGATCAGATCATCATCTCCTGCAAGGTCTCGCGCCCCCGACACCTGATCGACGTCTACCGCGCGCTGGCCAAGCAGACCAGCCAGCCGCTGCACCTGGGGCTGACCGAGGCCGGCATGGGCACCAAGGGCCTTGTCTGGTCGGCCTCCGCCATGGGCGTGCTGCTCAGCGAAGGCATCGGCGACACGATCCGTGTCTCGCTCACGCCCCGCCCCGGCGGCGACCGGCGCGAAGAGGTCTACGCCGCCTGCGAGCTGCTGCAGGCCCTGGGACTGCGATCGTTTGCGCCAAGCGTGACGGCGTGCCCGGGCTGCGGCCGCACCACCAGCACCACCTTCCAGGAGCTCGCCGAAGCGGTCCAGGCATACATCCGCGCGTCGATGCCGGCGTGGAAGAGGAAGTACGAGGGCGTCGAGACGCTCACGCTGGCGGTGATGGGCTGCGTCGTGAACGGACCGGGCGAATCGAAGGCCGCCAACATCGGCATCTCGCTGCCGGGTACCGGCGAGGCGCCGCACTGCCCGGTGTTCATCGACGGCGTGCACGCGACGACGCTCAAGGGGACCTACGACGAGCTGGCGCTGGCCTTCCAGAAGCTGCTCGACGACTACGTCGAAGCGAAATACTCCAAAAGAGTTCAGCGTTCAGAGTTCAGAGTTCAGAGTTGATGTGGGCGTGTCTCAGGTGACTCTTCGGCCGGCGATCTCCGCCGATCGCACGTTCGTGCTCGAGCTGGCGGATCGGCTCGTGTCGTTCGACGTCCCGCAGTGGCGCTCCAAAGACGAGTTGGCCGGCGGAGATCGGCGCGCGCTCGCCGAGTGGTTCGACGAACCGCACGAGGGCGGTGCGATGTTCATTGCCGAACTCGACGGCCGGCCGGCCGGGTGCGCGTTTCTCGTCACGCTCGTGGACTACTTCAACGACCGCCCGCACGCGCACCTGTCGGTGCTGGCGGTGACGCAGGCGGCCGAGGGCCGGGGCGTGGGATCGGCCCTCATCGATCGGTCGATCGAGTGGGCCCGCACCCGCCAGTCCGATCGCCTGACGCTCAGCGCGCTCGTCACCAACGCGCGCGCCCGCGGCTTCTACGAGCGGCGCGGGTTCGGCGGCGAGTACATCCGCTACGTGTTGCCCCTGTGACGAAGCCGCGGATCTCCCCAACCCACCTGGCCCTCGTCTCGATCCTGTTCATCGGCATCGCCGCGATCGCCGTCACGCTGATTGCGGAAACGCGGTACGACGTGTGGAACCACCGGCACGAGTCGATCGCCCAGCAAAAGGCGCTGCTCTCGGGCGAGGTGCTGCCCTACGACGGCGAGCTGCTGCCGTACCGGGAAGCGCGCAACCGCGTGTTCTTTCCCGCGCTGCTCACCACGATCAGCCTGGTGATTCCGCAACTGGCGCCGACGCAGGTGTGGATGCTCCTGCGCGCGATCACCGCGCTCGTGATGATGGGCACGCTGTTCTTCTCGGTGCTCCGCCTGACCCGGCGCGTCGACCTCGCGATGCTTTCCGTCTTCCTCCACGTCGTCGCCGTGGCGTTGACGATGAACTTCCCCTGGACGCATCCGTGGGACTTCCTCGACAGCGCCTTCTTCTTCGCCTGCGCGGTCCTGTCGCTCGGGCCCGGCACCGTGCAGGACCGGATCACGCTCGCCGGCCTCGTCGCCCTGGCCGCCCTCAACCGGGAATCCTCCGCCATGGCCGGCGTCGTGTGGCTCGCCTGCCGGGGCTGGCGAATCAAACCGCTCGAAGTGGCGTTTGCCCTGCTGCTGTTCGTCATTGGCTACGGCGTCGCGATCGGCGTGCGCGCGGTCTACGGCATCGATGCGGACGTGCAGTTCGACTATTCGCTGGTGGCGGCGGTGGCCGACTTCTGGACGCTGCTGCTGTCGGAGTTGCTGCGGCCGACCTTCTCGTCGTCGGGCCTGCTGTGGCTCTGCCTGGCCGGCATCGGCGGCGGTCTGGTGTCGCTTGGCTGGTCCGACGGGCGCGTCCGCTCGCTTACGGCCGCCGCCATCATCCTCGTCCTGGCGTCGACGCCGTTTGCGAACCCCGTCGAGCTGCGGCCGCAGATCCCGTCGGTCTCGCTGCTGGTGCTGGCGGGACTGCTCGCGATCAACGAGCGATGGCCGCAGTTACGCACGCAAATGCCTCCCACGGAAGCACGGAATCATTGAAACACGGAAGTCGGAGTGGCCACGCCACACAGGCCATCTCGGATTAGGATCGCGCACATGGCGATACTCCGTCTCTTCTTCGTCACGCTGGTGTTCCTGGTCCCGGTAGCCGCGCAAGCGCCGCAACAGTTCGACATCCTGATCAGGAACGGGCGGGTGCTCGACGGCACCGGCAATCCCTGGTATCGCGCCGACATCGGGATCACCGGCGATCGCATTCGTGCGATGGGCACGTTGTCGGGAGCCACGGCGAAGACCGTGATCGATGCGAAGGATCGTTTTGTGACCCCGGGCTTCATCGACGTCCACTCGCACGCCGGCGGCGGCCTGGCCACCGACGAGCTCAAGCACGGCCACCCCCTGCTCGCGCAGGGCCTGACCACGGTGTTCGTGAATCCGGATGGGGGCGGCCCGGTGGACCTCGCGGCGCAGCGCGCCACCTACACACGGCAACGCATCGGCACCAACGTCGGCCAGTTCGTGCCGCACGGCTCGATTCGCCAGGCCGTGATGGGCATGTCGGACCGCGACCCCAGCGCGGCCGACCTGGCGAAGATGGTCGAGCTCACCCGCCAGGGCATGGCAGCCGGAGCCGTGGGCCTCTCGAGCGGGCTCTACTACGCGCCAGGCAGCTACTCGAAGACGGAGGAAGTCGTCGCCATGGCGAAGGCCACCGCGCCCTACGGCGGCGTCTACTCCAGCCACATTCGCGACGAGGCCGACTACACGATCGGCGTGGTCGCCGCGGTGCAGGAGGTCATCACCATCGCCGAGCAGGGCGGCGTCACCGGCGTGGTGTCGCACATGAAGGCGCTCGGCCCGGCAAGCTGGGGATTGTCGAAGACGCTGATCGAGCGGATCGAGGCCGCGCGCACGCGGGGTGTCCAGGTGTTTGCCGATCAATACCCCTACGAAGCCAGCGGCACCGGCATCGTCGGCGCCCTGATGCCGCGCTCGGCGCAGGTCGGCGGGCGCGACGCGATGATGAAGCGGATCGGCGGCGAGCTGCGCGGCGAGATCCGGGAGCAAGTGAAAACCAACA